>JAQXXU010000096.1 GCA_029226225.1 Lachnospiraceae bacterium
ATGCGCATAGACCGGAAGTCCCAGAAGTCCGATCAGAAGGTAGATAAATACACTGATGAATCCGTCCCTGGCTCCGAGCAGAAGACCGGCCATCACTGCAAAAAGTATCTGCAGTGATACGGTGACTCCTGTCCCGATAGGGAGCACGATATTGATCCTTGCTCCTATTACCATAAGTGCTACAAACATACCGCAGTAGGCGAGGTCAATGGCCCGCATGCCTGTATGGATCTGTTTTGTGTTGGTATTACTCATTTTTTCCTCTTGTCTAATGATGGGTCGTTACTATTCACGGCACCTCCCCAATCAGACCGCAGACCAACCGCGCTTACGCGCGTTTGCCGCATCTCCGATGCTAAAAGTCTGCGGTTGTTGGGGAGGTTCCTGCTTCACAGGCACGCTTCTGTGGGTGTTCAACCGTCCGCACAAGTGCGTCCGTCATGAAAACCCACAGAAGCATGCCGTGAATAGTAACGATGGATCATATGATCCAGTTGTTTTTGTCAAGTGTGATCGCTGAATTCGTTATCCTGAATATTCTATCAGAAATCTCTTCCGATGTCACTTCATGTTTGTCATTTAAACCACTGATCGAATCCCAGGTCTTGTAATGCTCGTCAGATGATAGCCTGTCATCTATCTCTGCATCCTTGTCAAGGATCAGAAGAACAATCAGTCCAGCCTGATAGAGATGCTCCACAACATTCGCGTAGTCCTCGCCGCTCTTCGGATGATACAGGTAGGTATGGCGTCCTGCGCTTACCAGGTTGAATTCAGCCTCACCTATCACATCTGCAGGGATATGATCATCATCAGGTCTGAACTCTACTATAAGCGGTGTCTGCCAGTTAAGGGCGCTTCTCGTGGTTCGATCGGCCGCGCGGCGGTGCTTGGTCTGCCCATCCACAAGCTTCGTGATGACACCGCATGCCGATGTCATATTTGAGATCCTGTCTATCAGGATCAGCTCACCAAGTGTACGGTAATCAGCAAACTCAGAAGCGATGATAGGCTCGGTTACAGCGATAGTAACAAGGGCGATTTCATTTTTCTTAAGAGTATCAGCGCTCTCATGCTCACCGCTGTTGATATCGATTTTGTACTTTATCTCGGTTACGATGCCAGGGATAAGCTTTGTTCCAAGCTTTACGAGGAAGTTCTTTCCTACAGTAAGCTCTGTATCGTCCATCCAAAGGAGCTCTGTTTCAAAAGTATCCGCAGCCTTGAGTGTAGTTCCAGCTTCAATTACGCAGCCTCTTGAAACATCCACCTCTCTGTCGAGCTGGATTGTGACAGGCTGTCCTTCTATAGCTGAATCTTCTTCATGATCAGCTACGATTATGCTCTTTACATGTGCTTCCTCTCCGCTCGGAAGAGTCCTTACAGCGTCTCCCTTATGAATCCTCCCGTGCTCTATCGCTCCCTCGAATCCTCTGAATTCGTGGTTAGGACGGCATACTCTCTGAACCGGCATATAGAAGCCCTTTTCTGCTTCAGTTGCCTCATCTATATCCACCGTCTCGAGATAGTTCAGAAGAACCGGGCCATTGTACCAGTCCATATTTGTGGAGCGCTTTGTGATATTGTCACCCTCGGTTGCTGAAACTGGAATGATCACCACACTGTAGAGACCGAGTTCATTTTTCAAAGCCTCAATCTGCTTCTCAATCTCCTTGAATCTCTCCTCAGAGTAGTCGGTCAGATCCATTTTGTTCACTGCGAAGACAAAATATCTGATGCCCATCAGCGCGCAGATACGCGCGTGTCTTCTGGTCTGGGTCAGCACTCCCTGTGTCGCGTCTATAAGGATTATGGCAAGGTCCGCAAAGGAGGCTCCGCAGGCCATGTTCCTCGTATACTCCTCATGTCCCGGAGTGTCAGCGCAGATGAAGCTCCTGTTATCCGTGGTAAAATATCTGTATGCCACATCTATCGTGATCCCCTGCTCACGCTCAGCCATAAGGCCGTCCAGAAGCAGTGAATAATCGATGTCTCCGCCGCGGCTTCCGACCTTCGAGTCAAGCTTTAACGCTTCCTCCTGATCCGCGTAGATAAGCTTCGCGTCGTAAAGCAAATGTCCTATAAGTGTTGATTTTCCGTCATCTACGCTTCCGCAGGTGATAAATTTAAGTAATCCGCTCATTTTAGAAATATCCTTCCCGTTTACGTCTCTCCATGCTTGCTGCTCCGTCGTGGTCTATGACACGGCTGGTTCTCTCGGACTCTACAGCTCCGAGGGTTTCCTCGACTATCTTATCAAGCGTATCCGCTTCTGATTCGATGCCGCCTGTCAGCGGATAGCATCCGAGCGTCCTAAACCTTATCTTCTTATGCTCGATGTCCTCCGGCTTTAAGTTTAATTTTTTGACAATACGGTCGTCATCTATCATGATGATATTGCCGTCACGCTCGATGCACGGGCGCTCCTTCGCGTAATAGAGCGATACGATCTCTAAGTTTTCCCTCTGGATATACTGCCAGATATCCTTCTCTGTCCAGTTCGAAAGCGGGAAGACTCTGATGCTCTCGCCCTTGTTTATCTGGGTATTGTAGAGTTTCCACATCTCCGGTCTCTGGTTCTTCGGATCCCAGGCCTGAGCTGAATTTCTGAATGAGAATATCCTTTCCTTTGCTCTCGACTTCTCCTCGTCTCTTCTGCCGCCGCCGAATGCTGCGGTAAAGCCATAGGTCGTGAGCGCCTGCTTCAGGGCCTGTGTCTTCATGATGTCTGTGTAGGCTGCCCCGTTGTCGAACGGATTGATGCCTGCCTTGACTCCGTCCTGGTTGATCCACTCAATCATGTCGAGGCCGTATTTTTTCGCCTGTTCATCGCGGAACTCTATCATCTCGTGGAATTTCCACGTCGTATTTACATGTAAAAATGGGAATGGCGGCTTCTCCGGATAAAATGCCTTAAGTGCCAGATGAAGCATCACCGTGCTGTCCTTTCCGATCGAATAAAGCATTACCGGCTTCTCGCATTCCGCGGCTACTTCCCTTATGATATAGATGGCTTCCGCTTCAAGCGCATCCAGGTGTGATAATTTACTCATTTATTTTTCCTTTCTGTCTCTCTTTAAAAAATAACCGTTGCCCTAATACCTGTTAGAGCTTTTACTGTCCACAATTATGGTCTTTTTCTCTCCGTCGGGCTTTACTATCTCCCAGTCGTTGAACTGTCCGTCCTTTCTTACTGTCATCACTGAACCTCTGCCGCCGATATCAGCTCCCAGAAAAAAATCAATCGCCGATACCGGGCATTCCTTGATGCAGGAGGTACAGCCCCAGCAGTCACGCACGTCCTTTATGTATGCCTTTCTGTCCTCACCTATCCAGAGCAGGTTGCCGGGACAGGCTTCGGTGCAGCGGCCGCAGCCGATGCATTTCGATTTATTTATCGCTACACTCATCTGTCACATGCCTTTCAGTCTCAAAGCGTATTTATATGGTGATACCCGCCAGTTATCGTCTATTAAGGGATTCCGGCGTATCCTTTACCAGTGACCTGTATAAAACCTGTATCTTCCCATCTCGTAAGACTGAGTTTACATAACAGCTGTACTTCTCGTCCTTTTCGGGATGGTCAGCGTTCTCACCGAAGATGTGCCACCTGGTCTCTTTTCTCGCCTTCATGTGAGCGATAAGAGCCAGGCAGACTGTTAAACGGTCTTTAAGCTCGTAAATCTTTAGCAGGTCGTATATGTCGTCTGCTTTCAATGTATCGGAAAGCTTTACCAGGTCAGCTATGCGGGTTGAGGCTATATCAAGTCCGGTCTCATTGTACCTGTAGTCAGTTGCGATTCCTCCGGCGTACTCATCCATGATTTTCTGCATGGCTTCCTCAGCCTGTTCACAGGTGAGTGGAGTTTCGGCCTCAGTGAAGTGCTTTTTGTATTTGAAAAATACATCGCCGTCTGCTATTTCTGGGACTGAGCTGTTTTCGGTTTCTGTCAAATCTCCATTTGATCTGATGCCGGTGTCTTCCGTAAATTCTCCGACCGGCCTGCTGCCTGTATTTTTATCTAAGTCAGCTATTATCGTCTTAGCGGCGATCTCTCCTTCGGCAAGTGCGCCAGTCACATACTTCTGTGGTGCTCCTCCTGCGACATCGCCTGCTGCATAAAGACCATTAAGAGTTGTTCGTCTCTCGGTGTCTACCCAGTAGCCACCGGCTGTGTGTCCGCCTACTACGTACGGCTCTGTTCCCTCGATCTCTACATTTTCCTCTGAAGGACCTTTTCCGGATTCTATCCATTTGAGCGTCTGGGAAGGCGCCATATTAAGATATGCCTTGTATAAATCTTCCTCGGCTTCCTTTGAAATGCCCTCAGTCTTTAAGTAACACGGGCCTCTTCCGGCTCTCTTCTCCTCTACTGTTCCGTAAATTCGCTCCGGTGTTGTGATTCCGTATTTGGTCTCGTAGATCTCTCCCTTGGAATTAAGCTGCTTTGCTCCAACTCCCTGGGCTATGGTTCCGGTCGGGGCTATTGTATCCTTACATCGCAGGGCCACGAATCTGTTCTCAAGGGTAGTCATTTCGGCTCCTGCCCTGATTCCCATCGCGTATCCTGCTCCGGTATTAAATGGCGGATACCACATCTTATGCCTTGAAAATCCGGGGTTATTCGGTCTGTACAGGCCTGCTGCCCCACCTGTCGCTACAAGGACTGCCCTCGCGTTTATTTCATAGAACTTCCGCTCCCTGATGGAAAATCCGAAGGCTCCGGTAATCTTTCCATTCCGGAGATCACCGCTCTTATCCTCTGACGCTTTCGCCTTCTGTCCGCCATGCGAGCTCTGGTCTTTCTTCTGATACTTGAGATCCGTGATATTTATATGATTGATAACCCGGACATTTTTCTGGCTGTAGACGTTCTCGGCCAAAAGCGGCTTTATGTTCTCACCGTTTATTTTTACATTGCGCCAGCCTCTGGTGACATGGTTTCCGTCCCTGTCTTTAAGGATCACGAGTCCCTTTTTCTCGAGATCTCTTGTGACTGCATTTACTTTTTCAGCGATAGTAAGGAGCAGGTCGTCCCTTACTATCCCCTCCGCGTCCTTTCTAGCGTACTCCACATAGTCTTTTGGGGTATGTCCGCCTGATATGTACGCGTTCAGGGCATTTACTCCCGCCGCTAGACAGCCGCTTCGCTTTATATCGGCCTTTTCCGCTACGACCACCCTGTATCCGGAATTTTCTCCTATATACTCAGCGGCATAACAGCCTGCCGTGCCGCCGCCTATGACGAGTATGTCGGTATCTATTTTTTCAATTGTAAAATCTTCTGATGTTTTCTTTTCTGACATAATTTTTCCTGGGGTAAATGATTACTTACTTGTCACTTTTATGTAACAGACTGCTTTTTTAATCCGCCTGACTGTTTCCTATCCTTCAGACCAGAATAAGTGCAAGTGCTCCGGCTGCTGCGGAGGCTGCCATCGGGATCAGGTTTCCGGTCTTTTTTCTAACCAGAAAATAGATGTTGGAAACTGTAATAACTGCCGTGATCATAAGAACCGGGGCCTTCCCATATCCAAGAGCCGCTGCTGTCGCCACGTTTGTCTTAAACATTGTGACCATGACTCCAAGGAGAAGTCCGCTGATAATAGGTCTTATCCACTTGCTTACAAGCTGGAAAAACGATACGTTCTCGAAGGTCCGAAAGATCCAGTAGACTACTCCGAATACCATTCCTGAAGCTGCTACGCTTATCGCGAATCCCGCAAGCGCTCCGGCGATCCCCGCCGAAACCCCTGACTGCTCTGCGCCAATCAGGTAACCAACTCCTGTGAGGATTTTGGAAAGGATAGAGCCTGGAAGTACGTTTGCGACTGGTACAAGGATTCCGTAGAAGTCGTTTTCCTTAACCATTCCTGTATTTACGAAAAGTCCATCGGCTACT
The DNA here is from genome assembly GCA_029226225.1 of Lachnospiraceae bacterium. Lineage (GTDB taxonomy): Bacteria > Bacillota > Clostridia > Lachnospirales > Lachnospiraceae > Weimeria. The sequence goes on from JAQXXU010000096.1 coordinate 5,904, forward strand.
GACAGATAAGCATCTCCGCCACCGAAAGACATGAAGGATGAAGCAAATCCCTTGAGGATGTAGCTGATTCCGTCACCCAGAACTAAGATTGCAGGTACTGTAAGGATTACTGCGAATCCAAGCCATGCAGCTGTCTCAATAATTATTGAAGAATAAGAAACCCTTTTAGACTTTGAATCTGTTTTAACGCTCTTCTGCTTTTTATTTTTTAAAAAGGTCTGTACTGCA
>JAQXXU010000097.1 GCA_029226225.1 Lachnospiraceae bacterium
GGTAGAAACTATTCCGTATATGGTCATTACAAGACCAAGTACAAGTCCTAATAACGATGCTATATCCACTGTGTTGCCCCCTGTGGTTTTCTTTTTCTGACGTCACTAAAAACATCATATACTATATTACTAGATTAGAAGTCGTTTGTCTACTTTTTTCAGGAAAATTTGTGTGCTTTTTTCCTAAACTATACAAGAATTAGTAGTTGTAAGTGCCTAACACACCACGTGACAGCTTCACATATTAACAAGTACTATTTTATACTTTTTCCTTAAAAAAATAAAGAAAAAACGAAGGAAAAACAAAAAATCCATGCCATTTCCGTCATTCTATGGAAACGACATGGATATATTCAGTTTCTATCAGGCATCTTCTGCATTCGTATCAGATACATCCTCTACCTGATCTTTATCGGATGCATCTGCTGTTTCAGCTGTCGTAGCTACGGCATTCGATGCAGTGTCGTCAGTTTTAGTCTTTGTCTTTCCTGTCAGGACATCCGCGCGATTTACAAGCGCCTCAATAATCTTTACTGTAGACTCCGGAATGAATGACTGCTGGTAGGAAGTCAGCGAGTTGTAGACTTTCTGGATATTATAGACCGTCTCAGTATCTCCGATGGTAAGCTGAGTTGGCGACGGAAGCTTTGAAAGCTCTTTATCTATCGTATCCTTTATCGTAGTAGCTGTAAAGTAATCGCTGTCCTTTACTCCTGTGACATTATCTATCGAGTAGTCGTCATCTCCGATGTGAAGCCAGGTAGAACCGTCCTTCTTGAATGAATACTCTACCTTTCCTGTATGCTCTACTCCATCCTTATCAGTAGCTGTGGCATATAAGCCTACAAGGGAATTGCCGCTCATTTTTTCAAAAGAATCAGACATATTTTCCATGGCCTCTACCTGTGAAAATGATGCCATCTCACGGACATACTCTGTATTATCTGTAGGCTCAAGCGGATTCTGGTACTTCATCTGGGCTACTAAGAGCTGCATGAACATATCCTTAGTCTGCTGTGTCTTTGAGGTAGATTTTGTGGTTTTTGAATTTTCCTCTGCAGACTGGCTCTCTACGACGTCAGTAGCCTTGTTTCCGACTACCTGTCCGTTACTTATCTGTGTAATAGCTGCCATACTATATCTCCTTTATACTATTCTTTATACGATCACTGCTCCGTCTATATTCGTAAATGCCTTTTCTTTTGACTCATCACTGTCTAAGGCTGTAATGACTGTCTGTGAAGGTACATTCACGATAAAAGCAAGTGAATCCATTAGTACAAGTGAATTCTTTATATCCTTCTCTTCCGCTTTTTTTACTCCGTCCGAAAGACGCCCGGTCTGCTCAGCAGAAAGATTTATATCTCTCTGGGCCAGCCTTTCGGAGGCGTGTTTTGAGAAACGGAGCCCGTCAGTACCTTTGCTTGCCGCTTTTTCTAGAACTGACTGGAAACTGTCGGCCTCCGTGCCTTTATTTGTCTTCTTAGGTGAGTCGATCCCGTAGGTATCGCGGATCTGTTCTATAGAAGTAAATCCATTTATTCCGTTCACTGTGCGCGCCTCCTTTCTTCTAATGAAGTTCTTTTCGCTAAATTCGCACTGTGCTTACGCTTGTGCTCATTAATCTCAAAGAACGGCCTCGCTTCGGGCTCAGGCTACGCTATCGCTTGCACTCGCCTCGAAGCTTTCGGTCATCTCTTCAAATTAGTAAGTTCCTCAAGCATGGTATCTGATACCGTGATGATCCTGCTGTTTGCCTGGAAACCACGCTGAGTCGTGATCATCTGGGTAAACTCCTGAGCGAGGTCTACGTTACTCATCTCGAGGTATCCTGAGTTCATCTTTGAGCCGTCTGCTGAGATATCTACTCCGATACCGTCAAATGAACCGGAGTTAAGCGTCGTCTGGTAGCAGTTATCACCGAGGCTTTCAAGTCCTGACGCATTGGCAAATCTGGCAACAGGTATCTGTCCCAGGAGCTCGGTATTTCCATTCGAATACGATGCAAATATCTGACCGTCGTCCTGAATGGAAAGTCCTGTGATCTGACCTATCTTCTTACCGGCACCATCTGAAGCATCGGCTGTGGTACCACGATCAAGCGCAGCAGTCGATTTGCCGCCGTTATCGTAGTTTAAGAGGCTGGTGAAATCGATATTGATCCCATCTGTGTTAAACTGATCACCAAGCAAGTTCACGTTAAACTTAGCTGCGGTTCCAAGATTATTGAACTTCGCAGCGGTTCCTGTAGCTCCGTTTCTTGTATCTATATCACTGAAGGTACCGTCAGAAGACTTAAAGAACAGATCATATGAAGCAGCATCTGTCTGTATTTTAAGGGACTCTGAATTCTCATCAAAAGAGGCATTAAAGCCTATATCCTTGTTTAATTCTCGAGTAGTCGTTGAAGCACCAGCTCCAGCAGCTCGTGTTGATGCCGTAGTATAGTTACTTGCCGCAGCTGAAAGTCCTGAGAAAATCTTTGACACTTCTACAGCTGATGTAGCAGAAGTACTTACATTTGTAAATACTACCTCTCCATTCGGGCCACTATTATTCAGAGCTGCCGTAACAGATGCGAGGGCAACTCTTGTCTTATTCTGTCCCGATCCCTTACTGATGTATGTAGTGTTACCCTCCTTTTCCACAGTATACTGTGAAGAATCGATTTTAAAAGAATCTACCTGCTTTCCGCCAACGTTTCCAAAGAGCTGGGCCTTCAGGTATCTCTTTTTGCCCTCTGTGGTAGAAGGCACTCCTGAACCGGAAACTGTATTCAGATTATCCTGGATGTACTTATCTAACAAATCAATCGGGTTACCTTCAGAGTCTACATTTGAATCCGATGTGATAGAATCCAGCTCGATGGTAAAACCGTTATATGCCTTATTCGTAGATGAACCCGATGTGATAGGGCTTCCATCCTCTGCCTTGTCTTCGCCAGACTTGACCGAGAATTTTGCCGTATATGCATATCCGAGATTGTCATAGAATGTCAGGTTCATAGCGTGTCCCGATGTAGAGGTGACATTTGAATCATTAGCATCGATGATACCAGATGCATGAGCCTGGGTAGTGTATTCCGGATCTGATGTCTGGTTGTCGGCTCCCATTACCTTCAGAGGAGATACTGTATCTCTCTTTATGGCCTTCGTAGCCGGATCTACCTGCCATCCCATAACCAGATATCCGGTAGATGTCATGGCGAGGTTTCCGTTTCCATCTACATAGAAGGAACCTGCACGGGTGAACATATTGGACGTTCCGTCGCTTACAATGAAGAAATTCGTAGACTGTTTATCTACGAGACGAAGGTCAAGACCATCTCCTGTAGCCTCAGATGCGCCTTGAGTCGTGATAGATACTTTATTTGCAGCAGTTGTAACACCGAGACCTATCTGTCTGGCATTTACACCGCCCCTTGTATTAGAACCACCGCTGGCATTTGACATGGTCTGGTACATTACATCCTGAAATGTCGTAGATGTAGACTTGAATGCTGTGGTGTTTACGTTTGCTATGTTATTACCGATTACATCCATCTTCTGCTGATGGGTTTTCAGTCCGGCTACGCCGGAAAAAAGTGAACGCATCATAAGGCGTTACCTCCTATATCCTATAACTAACTGTATTTCCATTGTCCTGCATGATCTGTGCTTCAAGAGCTTCGCCCTGAGTCAGGTCACCTGCAGGAACTCCGTCTCTTAGATCAATCGATGAACGGCTGCTCCTGCTATGTGAAGATTTATCATCTCCAAAACTTTCAGTCTGAGGCTTTCCGTCCGGAGTCTGACCGAACTGGTTTGCCATATTCTTCTCGAGGTTCTCCTCGAAAGCATGAGGTTCTACAGAAATCGTGACTTCATTTACCCTGACTCCCTGTCTGTTCAGGTTCTCCTGTAAGTCCTGAAGCCTGTTCTCTAATGCATGCTTTACGGCTTCATTCTGTGCGTACAGATGGGCTGTCACATCTCCGCTCTTTTCAGTTACCTGAAGGAATATCTTCCCGAGGCTCTGCGGATGAAGCTCCATCTCAAGGCTTGAAACCCTGGACGATAGAGTCTGTCTGGCCTTATCTGCTATCTGCGAGATCAGATCATCAGTGTTTATGTCTGTGTACTTCTGAATGGTCGAAATAAATTCAGCTGTATCTGTCTCTGTAGCTGATGCAGCTGTTCCCTCGCCTGCGAGCGCGTTTACATTCATCTGAGCATCCGTCTGGCTCTGGTCATTCCTACCAGAGAGATCCAAGCCACTATCATCAGATGCTGCACCGTTATCAGCTGAATCCTGCTGTGTCTGGCTTACTATAGTGCCATTCAGAGTCTGATCAGGATTTGCTGTATCTGTCTGTGAATCCTGAGACAAAAGCGCTTCCTGCGGCTGCTGCGCAGGTACCGAAGTCTCTTCTGTAACGACTGATGCGGTCTCTGTCGTAACACTTACTACTGTCACCTCAGTCTGTTCATCAGAGCCATCTGCCTGCACCTGGTCAGCATTCAGTAGGTTCTGGAGTTCATCAGCTTCTTCGTCAGTCACAGGCGTCAGCTGACTCATCAGATCATCGTCCACACTTGAAAAAATGTCATTTAGATCATCTAAAAGAGACATAAAATCATCAGATGTCAGCAGGCTGTTCTGGTCGGTTCCTGTAAGTGTCGTAAATAATTCAGCTACATTTGAAGGAGTACTAAGATCTGAGAAGCTGAGACCTAAAGTATTCATGGCATCCGTGATGTCATTTTCATCTACGCCTAAGTCTTCTGAAATAGTATTAAGAATATCCGAGATGAGGTCATTCACGGCCTCAGGTCTCTCCACCTCATCATCTTCCGTTTCCGGTCCAGCTGTTTTGGTGTCCTTATCCTTAACCTGATCCTTAGGATCCTTGCTGTTCGTCTTTATCGGCGAATTTCTTTTCACTGGTGCGTTATCAGTGGCTTTTGTATCAGAAGTCCTTGTCTTCTGATCTGTCTTTTTTGTCGCGTCTGTACTTGTGGTCTTTGTCGCGTTTATGACCTTTTCATCTGAATAAGTCCTGTAAGAAGATACTTTCACGTCTCTTTTGCTGACTGAAAGATCTTCTGTCTTAGTCCTGGCTTCTGTTCTGGTCTTTTCCATCCGCGAAGGCGGCATATCAGATTTTCCCGCTCCTGAGGATATGTCACTTAATGAAACTGTATTCATGACTGACATAAAATCATGATCATTAGGAGCATTGGTCTTAGCATTTCTGGCCTTCTTCACGACCTGGCCGTTCTGTACAGGGGACATGATTCCCTGCGTTTTCATAAGCCTTCCTTTCTACGATCGTGCTTTGGTTATTAAGTTCCATTTATCATATCGGCAGGAGTTTTACTTCATTAGACCCCCGCCATTGTATTTTATAAAAAACATCTTACTGCCTTTTAAGCTGTTCCTTTACCTGACCGAATACTTTTTCTCCCATTCCCGGCTTTTCGATCACTTCTTCCGGCACATACACAAGCATTCTGGTATATTTTTTCAGCACATCAGCATAGAATTCTGCTGGAACAGCAGCTTTTGGATTTCCTCCATCCATCTGTGCACTGATAAATATCACATCCGGATGCATTTTTTCGAGGTCTGTATCAGCGAAGTAAGCCGTATGGTATTTCTCCGGAATAGCATCTTTTTCAAAGTGGTACTCTCCAAGTGTTCCATCAGGTTTTTTATCATAATACGGTATCGGAAGTACTATGGCGCGGCTCTGAGTGTCTGCGTCACAGGCATCAAAAAGACTTTCAAGCGCATTCATCTGTTCTGCTTTATATATGATAAAAATAAAGGTCTGCCTGCCAGCTGCTTCCTTTTTCAGGTACTCTTTCAGCGCTGAAGTAAACGGAGCAAATACCTTTCCACACTCTGATAGCTTTGCCTCTTTCCTGGAAGGATCACTGATCTCAGCTGCTCTTTTAAACTTTACCGCAAACTCGCACTCTGCAGGAAGCATTGACGCACTCTCATCAGCAGTGAACTGGTCTTCCGCGTAGATTTCCTTATAAAACCCGATACATTCATCACAGTAGGCTGACAGCTTTTCTGCTGCTGATGCGGCATTTTTTTCATGAGCTATCTCTGTTTCCTTCTGTTTCAGTCTGAAAAAGCGGAAACGGATGTCTTCGTCATCAGAAAGTGTCGACATAAGCTCTCGCACTTTTTTAGTCTGTTCATCTGTATGCTTGCTGAAATACTCATCTACTACCCTGTACCATTTTTTCAGAGGAATCTGCTTAAATATGGCACCAAGGTCTATATCCTTATCCTTTGCTATCTGCCATATACTTGCATCGAGATTCAGAAAGTCGTTTGTCATGAAGACAAGTGACTTATACTTATCAAGCAGAGCGTCTCTGTCTGTTCCGTATTCAGCTTCATATCTGACACGCAGGAAGTCAAGATAATAGTTTCTTCCGTTCTTCGTCTGTCCAAATACTTTTATCAGTTTTTCAGTAGTGCCTGTATGTTCTCTCTTATCCTTTTTTCCAAGCTCTATCAGATATTCTGTACACTTCTGAAAAGAATCGACATATGAGAGCATCCTGTCAGCATAGCTTACATATCTGTCCTGATACTCTGCCCTCGCAAAAAATTCGATGATCTGCTCATAAACCAGATCATACTGTTTGCCGCCATTCTTCATGGAGGAGAGCTTATCGAAATACTGATCAAGCTCTGCCGGATCGTCCCTCTTAAGCCCGGTTTCTATCAGAATGCTTATGACTGGCCACAGATACCGTTCCCTGAATATATACCTGGTGGTGAGGCTTCCCTCATTCACCCTTTCGTCGAAGTCATCGTATTTCTGCCACTTTTCATAGATCTGCATATATTTCTTGCAGTAGCGCTCAGCATTATCGTAATCTTTTAGTTCATAAAACGCGCTGATAGCGTTAAAGTACAGTGAAGCATTACAAATCTCATCGTTTCTGTGGTCTTTTCTGAAGCTATTGAAATCCGAGATAGTCTGGTCATACTGGTAGAGATGGTTATCCGCCCAGAGCTTTCCATTGTAGAAGTCCGCACGGGCCCAGTTCATCTCCGGATCGTCGATCTTATCACTTTCTTTTATAAGTCGATCACATAAGTCTGAAAGTCTTCCCGCATCCCCTATGGCCAGATACTCCTGGATCAGCTGAGAATACCAGTGAAGGTTCCCTGGATCCTTGTTTATCATGTTGATAAGGGGTTTTATATTTCTGACTGCCTTCGCGTAGTGATCTTTTTTGTCTTTGTATACATAACCGTAATGATGCTCAAAGCTATGTATCATTTTGCACTCGCCCTCAAGAGGAGCCAGATACTCGTGGATCTCTCCCTCGAAATGGGTTTTACTTGTAAGGACCGTCATCCTCCCGGCCCAGAAATCATCATACTCTGTTCCGTCAGCGTTCAGGTAGTTTCTTACTATGTATGCTGCCTGTTTATACTGTCTGTATTCTCCTGATGTGAAAAATGCCACGAGTTCATCCGTATTTTCGAACCATTCGTCATCGTCCACATACATGAACCATTCGCCGGTACATTCTTTAAGACCAGCGTTTCTAGCCTTTGCAAAATCATCACACCACTTGAAGGGAACTATTTTATCAGCATACTGACCGAGCAGATCATGCATTTCGTCGTCGCAGCCGGTATCTACTACAATAAGCTCTGATGCCAGACGGTTTTTTATAGTCATAAGAGACTGAAGACATTTCTTTGTTTCTTCCTTATGCTTACCGTTACAGAGCATGGAAATGGAGAGAACTGGCTTACCTGTGTTATTTATGAGCTTTCCTCCCGTCCTTAAAAACGGCGTAAATTTCTTCGTGATGACTTCATCATGTTTTGCTGAGTAAATTATATAATCAAAATAATTCTTTTTTAATGATTCACTCCGGTCTGCTTTTTCTACAGAACAGTTTACGATATTTCCGAATGCCTGTGCATATGCTGCTTTCAGACCATCTTCTTCAACACCTGTGAATTCCGCATTAGGAAAAACTGTCTTTATAAGTGATGCAGTATTACCCATTCCGCAGCCCAGCTCAAGAATTCGAACCGGCCGCTCTTTTTTTTCTCTTATCTGAGAGAGCGCTACACTTTTTGTATCATTTAAAGCCTGCCATGGATCGAAGCCCATTTTATCTAATAACTTTTTATTATTTAAGCTCAGCAGATCAGTATAGTTCTGCCCTTTTTTTTGCAGCTGTGCAAACGATTTACTTCCAAAATGTACCACAAAACTGTTTCTACAGAGCAGATTTACTCTCCCACTCTTAAGCAGCCTGAAGCATATATCGAGATCCTCACTGTTCCCTGGATTAAACCTTTCATCTAATAATCCGATTTCATCCAGAACATTTCTTTTAAGAAGAAGCGAAAATCCAATGAGAAACATTCTGTACTCATACGGATATTCCATCGGCATATTTAAATTTGTACCATATTCTATAATATCGTCTACAGATTTCCAGTCTTTTTTTATCATCTGATTACCAGCAGCATAGTTTGACATACTGCCGGTACTGCCTACTTTTTCACTTTCATAGAGTCCCATTTTAAGCCAGAAAAGAGAATTTGGAAGAAGAATAGTGTCTGAATTCAATAGATATATGTCATTGTCAGGTAGTGCTGTCGCTATGCCATCATTACAGCCACCCGGAAAACCTCTGTTTTCATGTTTTTCTACAAGTGTTATCCAGTCAAGACTTCTAAGGTAATCAACACTTCCATCCTCAGATGCATTGTCTACAACAATAACCTGACATCTATCCAACGAAATGGTATTCTTAATGCTTTCAAGGCATTGTCTGGTAAAATCCAACGTATTATATGACAGAATAACAATAGATGTTCCCGGAACGGAAACACCTTCAGATAACAGCCCATTTATCTTAGTATTGACATCATCAAGAGATTGCTGATCTGAATTCTTCAAAGCATAAAACTTAGCCTGATAAAGACAAATTAACTCCTGTTCTCTATTTTTTTTCGCATAGTTATCTGAAAGTGAAATATAAGCTGAAGCGTTATTCATTTTTTGACCTTTAAATTAGTTGATTTAAATCTATATCTGACTTGCTATCTCACCCAGCACCTCATCGATTTTCTCCAGCATAAACTCGATGAAAAAATCTGAGTTGCCTGCCTTGTGGCAGTGTGAAATGGCGGCAAAGTAATCATCCTGGAATTTTTCTATCTGACTCTCTATAAGGTGGTTCGTATCCTAACAAATCAGTACCAAAACCTTTCTGATCAGTTTCCGGACGAAGTGCTCGGGGCGGCTACTGTAGAGCCGGAATTGTTCGGAGTCGAGGAGTTCGGCTCCATCAGCTTCGTGACAGCAGCAGCTATGTCCGGGTCCATCTGACCTAAAATATCTCCGCGGGCATCCTTTTTCATAGTCCAGAGGATTTTGCCGACGAGCTTTAAGTTATTTGTCATCTGATCAAAGATGGCAGCAGCTTCCTTAGGCTTCATCGAAGAATATGCTGCAGCATAATCCTGAAGCTTTGAATCTGTCTGAAGGTCACTGAGTACCTGTTTATAGAGCTTCTCGGCAGTCTCCGGTTCTATCTCCTCATAGTAGCTCTTGTAGTTGCTGATATCTGGAGCATTGTCCGCATAGACTACCTGCTCGTAAAAGTCCGATTTTTCTTTCTCGAATTTCTTCTCGTTGTTCTGGTACTTCTTCAGCTGTTTCTTAAGCTGTGCCAGATCTGCAGTATCATTCTCGGCTGCCTTGAGCTGCTTCTTCTGCTTTGCGACCTGTTTCTCGAGCTGCTTAACACGGGCTACAGCTTCCTGCATCGAAGAAAAGGCGTAAGGATCGTCCTTTTCACTCTCCTTTACAGCCGACTCAGGCAGGATGTTCTTCACTACTGGAACATTTTTCAGGTAAGGGGATACCATCGTGCCTATCCCGCCTACATCCATATGGATCAGGAGGGCGATAATGCCCAGCCACACGAGAAGGATGATGAGTCCGGCAAAAAATACTACGACTCCGGAGCCTTTCGAATCCTCATCGTCTCCGCCTTTTTTCTTTTTTCCTTTTTTATTTGTATCAGGACGTGTTTCACGCCTATTCTGTACTGCTGTCTGGTCTGCCATATATATCTCCTGAAAAAATCAATCGGACTTTTTACCAGCACCGTAAGTATAGCTGGTCAGCTCATCGTTAGCCTTGTTATCCTCGGCGTTCAGCTCAAGTCTGAACTCATCAAAGGCCTTTTCCTTAAGCCTCTCATGCGTCTTCCTCTCTTTTCTGGCCTCGTCAAGCTTCTGTCTCTCGAGTTCAAGCGCATTCTGGGCTTTTTTCAATGCAAACATCTGATCACGGATCAGCGACTTCATAGTAGTATCCGCATTTCTTAGGAAAATGATCTCTTTTCTGTCTATAGTATCACTGTCCACGGCTTCTGCAAGTCTTTTTTCGTAATCAGCACGTCTTACAAGAAGCTTCGTCAGCTTGTCCTGTTCCTCGGATTCTCTGGCTACCGCAAGAGCGAACTCAGCCTTCTCCTGATTCTCCATCATCTGCTTTAAGTTCAGGACATTCTGCAGACGGTAAATGAATTTTGCCATAGATTATGATGCCTCTTCTTTCGGCTGTTCCTGCTCCTGTGGAAAAATATCTAAAAGCATCTGTATCTCTTCTTCGAAGTCGAACTTCTCATCGGTCTGTTGTAAGAGGAATTTATTGACTTCGGGCATTTTTTTGATAGCAAAATCGATCTCTGGATTTGAGCCATTTTTGTATGCGCCGATATTGATCAGGTCTTCAGCCTCGGAATATGTAGCCATGACGTTCTTCAGTTGTCCGGCTGCTTTTTTATGATCTTTCTCTGCTACCGCACTCATAACCCTGGAGATAGACGCCAGAACATCTATGGCCGGGTAATGGTTCTTCTGTGCAAGCTTACGATTTAAGACTATATGTCCATCGAGAATGCTTCGGGCTGTATCTGTGATAGGTTCGTTAAAATCATCGCCGTCCACAAGGACTGTATACAGTCCTGTGATAGAACCTCTGTCTGAATTACCGGCTCTCTCTAAAAGTCTTGGGAGCTGTGAGTAGATAGAAGGCGGGTATCCTCTCGTAACCGGAGGCTCACCCGAAGCTAAGCCTATCTCACGCTGCGCCATACAGAAACGGGTAAGAGAATCCATCATCAGGAGAACATCCTTTCCCTGATCCCTGAAGTACTCTGCTATGGCTGTAGCAGTCTTTGCTGCCTTCTGCCTGATCAGGGCCGGCTTGTCAGAAGTAGCTACTACTACGACTGAACGCTTCATGCCTTCAGGTCCCAGGTCATGCTCTACGAATTCGCGGACCTCACGGCCACGCTCTCCGATAAGGGCTATGACATTTATCTCTGCTTTTGTATTACGGGCAAACATACCCATAAGGGTGGATTTTCCTACACCTGAACCTGCGAAAATACCGATACGCTGTCCCTTGCCTACAGTGATGAGGCCATCCACAGCCTTGACTCCGAGAGGAAGTGCATCTTTTATGATGACTCTGCTCATCGGATCTGGCGGATCAGCTTCGCATGGATACTCTTCTGAAAAATGTGGATACTCTTCCCCTTCCTTAAGGTCATCTATTCGTCCTATTCCATCTACTGTATGCCCTAAGAGAGCGTCGCCTACAGGTATAGAGAGCGGCTTTCCGGTATTTGTGACTATCGATCCGACAGCTATGCCCTCAGTAGCCTCATAAGGCATCAGTATCAGCTTTTTATCATTAAAGCCTACGACCTCAGCCATTACCTGCGTACCGAAAGCTGTCTGGATCCTGCACAGGTCGTTAAGCTTTGCTTCAGGTCCGACCGATTCTATTGTAAGACCTACGACCTTTGAAACTCTCCCGAGCTGGTCGTATAACGGCTCTTCAAGAGCCTCTTCCATTCTGGACAGATCCATCAGATCACCTTTATTAAAAAAATCAGAGTGTCAGCAATCTGATCCGCTTGATCAGATTCTTAAGCTCTGTGTCTATCGATACATCATATACTCCGCCATCAGTCTCTATCATACACTGACCATCTGATAAAAGCGGATCCTTGGCAAACTCAACACTGACTCCTTCCCCAACCTTGTCGATTATCTCATCGCGTTTTGAGGTAAGTAAGGTGTAGTTCTTTTCGTTTGCCCTTATCAGAAGCTCCTTTGCGGATTCTGCATGGTTGATACAGTTATCCACCAGTCTTAGGAGCAGATCCTCGTCATCAGAATATTCGATCAGAAACGCTTTCTGAACCACAGAAAGCACAGCATCCAAGACTTCTTTCTCAAGTGAAGCCTCCTTCTGCCGGTAGTTTTCTTCAAGAACATCAGCCTGCGAGTCCAGGGCTTTCTGTTTCTGCTCATTCTCTTCTCTGGCTTTATTCAGGCCGTCTGTATATCCCTGCTGGACAGCCTCATCCCTGGTATGAAGAAAAAGAGCATCCGCCTCTTCCTTGGCTTTATCCATGATGGACTGGGCTTCTTCATTTGCCGCGTCAAGAATGCGCTGTTTTTCTTCTTCGGTCTGAACAGGCGCCTCTTCCTCGGCCTCCTCTTCCTCCTTTACCTCTTCGAAAAATGGCTCGCCATTCTCATCTACTGAAAAAAGCGGCTCGTCATCATCCCACTCAGGAATTTTATAAGAGCCGTCTTCATTTTTTTCAAGGATAGGCTTACCGCTTTCGTCCTTTTGTAAAGTATCTAAGTACTCGTCGGCCGCAGACTTTTTCTGTCTAAGCCTTTCGTCTTCGGCCTGTTTCTGCCAGGCCCGTATCTTCTCGAGCGCACGGTCATTTGAATTGATCACTACTTTCTCGTCGCTAACCGTGCTTCCATGATAGATGTTATACAACCAGATCATCACCTCCGCCTCTAGAGATAATGATCTCACCGGCATCCTCAAGTCTTCTGATAATACCGACGATCTTCTGCTGAGCCTCTTCTACATCCTTCATACGTACAGGACCCATGAATTCGAGATCTTCCTTGATCATGGCAGCCAGACGCGAAGACATATTCTTATAGATGGCATTCTGTACATCCTCGTTCGCGCCCTTAAGTGCAGTAGCGAGATCACCGTTATCGACCTCACGCAGCACACGCTGGATGGAACGGTCGTCGAGCAGAAGGATATCCTCGAATACGAACATCTTCTTTCTGATCTCCTCTGCCAGCTCCGGCTCCTCGATCTCGAGAGCTTCCATGATGTGCTTCTCTGTACCACGGTCTACGGCATTCAGGATAGATACTGTAGCATCTACGCCGCCTGCCGATGTGTAGTCCTGGTTGATAAGACTTGAAAGCTTTCTCTCGAGCACTCTCTCCACTTCTTTTATTACTTCCGGAGAAGTACGATCCATAAGAGCTATACGCTTTGCGACATCCGCCTGCTTCTCTGGCGACAGTGCGCCAAGTATCTGAGCAGCCTGTGAAGCTGGCAGATATGACAGGATCATGGCTATAGTCTGTGGATGCTCGTCCTGGATGAAGTTTAATACCTGTGAAGGCTCTGTCTTCCTGATAAACTCGAAAGGACGAACCTGCAGAGACGCAGTGAGTTTGTTGATGACTTCCTGTGCCTTGTCGTTTCCAAGCGCCGTCTCGAGAAGTTCCTTCGCATATCCGATACCGCCTTCAGCGATATACTGCTGTGCAAGGCAGATCTGGTAGAATTCATTTATGACCGCATCCTTCACCTGCGGCGATACGCTTCTGGTATTTGCTATCTCAAGTGTCAGCTCCTCTATTTCATCCTCTTTCAGATGTTTAAAAATCTCTGCTGACCTCTCCGGTCCTAAAGTGATCAGAAGAATGGCCGCCTTCTGTACTCCGGAAAGTCCCTCTGTAGAAGCTGTGTCTGCCGGAGCACCTCCCTGAGTATTCGCAGGAGGATTCGCCGCTGCTGTATTTGGTTTTTGTGCCGTTGTATCAGCCATTATGACTCACCCCAGTCTTCGTTTAACCAGTTGCGGAGCAGATTTGCTGCTGCCTCTGGTTTTTCGTCAACAAACTTCTCGATAAGCTGTCTCGCTTCAGACTTCTCGTTATATCCGATGTCTTCAAGCTGCTCGTCTTCCTGCTGCTGTCTCAGGAGCGTATCCACAGATACTTCCTCTGCCTCCTCTTCTTCCTTCTTTCCTCTGAGGCTTCTGAATGCCACAAAGCCAAGGAGGGCAAAGATCAGGATAGCAAGGATGATCTCAAGCCAGTCTACCCAGGTACGTCCACCTGTAGAATAGTGGAACTGCGGGACATCGTATGCGTTTATAGTGATATTCGACGTAGGAATACCTGTAGCATTAGATACAGCCTGGATCAGGGTATTATTTACTCTGGTAGCCGTCATTCCGCTATTAGCAGCTACAAACTGCGCAAAAGTCTGTTTTCCGAGCTGTCCCGAAGCCTTCATCTTGTCCTCATCGTAGATCACGTCGTTATAAGCTGTGATGGTGATAGACGAATCTGAGTTATTGACTTTTCCGGCAGCCTGCTTCGTGTGGGTGTATTTCTCATTCGGCAGGTACTTGCTCGTGGTCTTGTTCGACTCGCTGCTCGTAGTAGCGCCATTAGTCGTCATATAACCGTTTACATCGTCATTTGAACCTGTACCAGGCTCACCGGCGTTAGAGCCGGTAGATGATGATGACTCTGTAGTCTGGCTGTCCAGATATCCCTGATCCTGGCCGTCTGCTACCGAGTATTCCCAGTTCTTTATCTCCGAGTCATCGAAATCCATATCCAGGTTCGCAGCTACCTGGACGTTGTCGTAGACAGCATCTCCTGTAGTGTTCTGGGAAAGGATCTTCTTTACCTTATCCTCTACGTACTTTTCCTTTTTCTGCTGAGCCGAGAGGTTCGATGAGGCAATGCCTCCCGATGTAGTCTCGTCTCCGCCTGAGAAAAGGATGTTATCGTCGGTGTCTATGATCGTGATATTTGAAGTAGTCTTATTCCCTAAGCCAGTAGCTACGAACTTCGCTACTCCTGCAGCCTGGTCATCAGACATGGAATCTGAAAGGTCTAGCATGACGCTTGCAGAAGACTCCTCAGACTTTGCAGCCAGAGTTCCGTCATCGTCAGGGATATTCAGGTTCACCTGAGCGTCCTTGACATTCGACAGAGTCTTTAAGTACTTCTCCATCTGCTTCTGCAGCCAGTATGAATTCTTCCTCTGCTTATCGGACTCTGTAGTTGTAAAAGAGCCATCTACGACATTTGAGAAAGGATAGGAATCATCAGCTTTCTCACCTGTATATCCGTTTGAATAGATGCCGTTCTGGCCCAAAAGGACCGTAGCATCAGCCTCGTCCTTTTTATCGATGGTAAAAGTCATGCCGTCTTCGGACTGCGTGTACTTGATACTGTCTCCATCCAGAAGATCCTTTATGGACTGCGCCTGTGTAGCGTCAGTAGCCGTCACCAGAGTCATCCTGTCTGGTCTTGTAGCTACAACTCCTAAAATGATAAGTGCGATAGCAACGACAGAAACGGCACTTATGATAAGTGCCTTCTGTCTCGATGTGAATTTTTTCCACCACTCAACTATACGGTTTAATATGTTTTTAATACGATCAGCCATTTAATTGTGTACCCCTTGGTTTAGATCTGCATATTCATTATCGTCTGGTATGCCTGGACGACGTTCGTCCTGATAGCGTTTGTGAACTGAAGGGCTATTTTAGCCTTCTGAGCCGCTATCATCATATCATGAGTATTATCAGAAAGTCCCAGGGCAAACTTTACCTGCTCGGCATCAGCCTTATTCTGTAAAGTGTTTGTCTCCTCCACGAGGTTCTTAGCTGCATCAAAAACCGTTCCGAAATCTTCCGTCTGGTTCGGATCCACTCCGCCGCGCTGTGGTGCGGCCTTATAGAGGCTGTTTGCTGCATCAATTCCTGTAACTGTCATTTATAAGCTTCCTTTTATGATGATGTACCGATTGAGATACCCTGCTGCGCAGTAGTCTTAAGGCCATTAAATACCGTGACATTCGCCTGATACGAACGGCTGGCGTCTATCAGGTTCGTCATCTCTGTAACTGTATCTACATTCGGGTAACTGACATAGCCATTGTCGTCAGCGTCCGGGTTTGAAGGATCATAGACCATTTTAAAATCAGTCGATGTGTCCTCGAATACAGATGCTACCCTGACTCCGTTTCCCTTATACGCGTTTGTATACTGGTCAAAGGTCTCGGCGAATGAAGGATTCAGCTTCTTTTCCTCAAAAATAACCGACTTCCTGCGGTACGGGCCGCTTCCGTCTTCGGTATGGGTAGTGTTTATATTGGCGATATTCTCTGAGATCGTGTCCATTCGTAAGCGCTGGGCTGTAAGTCCGCTTCCTACGATGTCAAATGACTGGAATAAACTCATGAGGTCCTCCTGTCTTAAGATCTGGTAACCACATCAAAACGTGAAAACTCACTCGATACACTTGTAGCCATAGCCTGATATCTCAGCTGCTCTCCTGCGTACTCAGTGTTCTCCTGATCGATATCCACGTTATTCGTGTCTAGTCTGTAGTTATATGCTGGATAGTCGAGATAAACCTCTCCATCAAGGCTGTCGTCATTATAATTCAGTGACTTGACTGCCCGATCGATGTTTTTGTACTTGGTGCTGTCTAACTCGTCCATAAGTATATCCTGGAACTTCACGTCCTTGCGCTTGTATCCCGGGGTATCTACGTTTGCTATATTGTCTGAAATGGCAGTCTCCCTGAGCCAGCTGGCATCAAGAGCCTTATCCATCAGATTTACATAACTGAATGCGTCTGACTTCAGCATATAGTTTCCTCCGCTGTACTGGTTCCAATTAAAAGTTTACACTCAATTTATATTATATTTATCTTTTCGCAAAAATACAAGCATTTTATAAAAAAAATAGTGGCATTTCCGGAAAAATGCCACATGATATAGTTGTCTGAAATTATCTGTTCATGTGCTCCTTGAGCTTTTCGAGCTCTCCAAACACAGCGTCATTCAATACCTTGATGTAGGTTCCCTTCATACCGGATGACCGCGATTCGATAACACCGGCCGATTCGAATTTTCTTAAGGCGTTTACTATGACACTTCGGGTAATGCCTACCCTGTCGGCGATCTTCGATGCTACAAGGATTCCCTCCTTGCCATCCAGTTCATCAAAGATGTGGATTATGGCCTGCTGCTCCGAATACGATAAAGTGCTTATGGCCGACTGTACATCAGAAACCTTTCTGGTCTCCTCTGCGCTCTCCTCGTTTACAGAACGCATCATCTCAAGTCCTACAACTGTAGTACCGTACTCCGCTAGGATTATGTCATCGATGTCATATGGATTCTGGTAACGGTAGATAAGAAGGGTACCAAGTCTCTCGCCTGAGATGTCTATCGGAGTAACTAAGGCATTATACTCTGCTATGTCATCCTGCTCGAACCCGAGAGTTCCGAGGCTTACATTCTCCCTTGTGGAGAGAATTCCTAAAAGGCGCTCGTTTAAGTCCTTATCTATGAACTCTCCGACCTTATCAGTAAGAAGTTCTGATATATGGTGTCCGTCTTTATGGAGGCTGATCCCTAAAGCCTTTCCCTTCTTACTGATAACCATGCATGATGAATCGAGAATGTCTGTAAGCACCATGCAGATGTCGTTAAAAACTACCTTTGAGTGATTGTTGTTGTGTAGGAGTTTCCCTATTTTTCTTGTCTTGTCTAATAATTCTACGCTCATTTTTTCCTCAAGCTGTTTAAAAAATTCTTTCAATAACGAAAATTATAGTCATTTTCTGAAAAATAATCAACCCTCATCTTCTATTTTTTCTTCGCTGTAACCGCATTCCGGATCGGAGCAGACGAGCCTCTTTCCGCGGATGACCATGTACTTTCCGCACCGTGGGCATCTCTTTTCTACCGGCTTCTGCCAGCTCATGAAATCGCACGTCGGATAGTCTTCGCAGCCGTAGAACTTGCGGCCTTTCTTTGTCTTTCTGATGACTATGTCCTTACCGCACTTAGGACATTTAACGCCTATTTTTTCGAGATAAGGCTTCGTGTTGCGGCACTCAGGAAATCCAGGACAGGCCAGGAACTTACCGTGAGGTCCGTACTTTATGACCATGTGTCTTCCGCAGTTCTCGCAGATCACATCTGTCTCCTCATCCTTTATCTCGACCTTTTCGAGTTTCTCCTCAGCCGTCTTTACCTCCTTCTCGAGATCCGGGTAGAAGTTCCTGATTATCGACTTCCATTCGACTTCACCGGCCTCTACACCGTCCAAGAGACTTTCCATATTCGCAGTGAAAGCCTTGTCGACTATCTCCGGGAAATTCTCGACCATTATGTGATTTACTATCTCGCCGAGTTCTGAAACGAAGATATTTCTGCCTTCTTTAAGTATATAGTGACGTTTAAGGAGTGTCGATATGGTCGGCGCGTATGTAGATGGACGGCCAATGCCAAGTTCCTCAAGGGTATGTACTAAAGAAGCCTCTGTAAAGTGCGGCTTTGGCTGAGTGAAATGCTGCTTTGGTTCAGTCTTTGCCTGACTTAATTTCTCTCCTTCTTCGAAGATGCTCAGATCCTTTGGCTTTTTTTCTTCCTTGTCATCAGCATCCACATAGACCTTTGAAAAACCATCGAAGGTAACCGAAGTGCTGGCCGCTGTAAAATCATAACCTGCACAGCTTAGTTTAAGCGATGTGGTCTTTTTTTTCTGAGGCGGCATCTGGGAAGCCATAAACCGCTTCCAGATAAGGCTGTAGAGCCTGAACTGGTCTCTGGTGACTTTATCCTTTATCTCAGACGGGAGGATAGTCAGGTTCGCAGGTCTTATGGCCTCGTGAGCATCCTGTATATTCTTCCCTGAAGTTTTTCTGTCTTCCCGTATTCCCAGGTACTCCTGCCCGTACTCTTTTCCTATGAAGGCGGCGGCCGCTGCCCTTGCCTCATCGGAGACACGGGTAGAATCGGTACGCAGGTAGGTGATAAGTCCTACTGTACCCATCCCCTTGATCTCGACACCCTCATAGAGCTGCTGTGCTACCATCATGGTCTTTGAGATAGCGAAGTTTAAGGCCTTTGAAGCTTCCTGCTGCATCGTAGATGTCGTAAAAGGAAGAGGTGACTTTACTGATCTTTCCGTATCTCTTATCGACTCGACCGTAAAGTCCTTACCATCTATGTCCTTAAGGATATCATTCAGTTCGTTCTCCGACTCAATGGTCTGTGCTTTTTTCCCCTTTCCATGATATGAAGCCGTAAGCGTCTTTCTGCCAGTTCCTTTCAGGTCCACATCCAGAGTATAATACTCTTTCGGTATAAAAGCGTTTATCTCATCCTCTCTGTCACAGATGATGCGGAGTGCTACCGACTGTACACGACCGGCTGACAGGCCTCGCTTTACCTTCGCCCAGAGAAGCGGACTTATACTGTAGCCGACTATGCGGTCTAAGACTCGTCTGGCCTGCTGCGCGTCTACTAAGTTCATGTCGATGTCACGCTGGTGGTTAAACGACTCCTTTACCGCGTTCTTGGTGATCTCGTTAAAAGTGATACGGGCATAGTTCTTATCCTGCAGATTCAGTGCCGGTATCAGATGCCAGGAAATAGCCTCTCCCTCACGGTCGGGGTCAGTCGCTAGATAAATCTTATCTGCTTTCTTTACTTCTTTCCTGAGCGAAGCTAAAAGCTCTCCCTTTCCCCTTATAGTGATGTATTTAGGCTCAAAGTCGTGTTCAACGTCAATCCCTAACTGGCTTTTCGGCAGATCCCTCACATGCCCCATCGTAGCTACAATGGTGTAATTTCTGCCGAGGAATTTTTTAATCGTTTTTACCTTTGTCGGGGACTCGACGATCACGAGATTCTTTGCCATCTGATCATTCCTTTCATTCATTAATTCGTAGCAGTTTTTAACTATACACCACTACTTTTAGATTTTCAACCCTCTTTTTTCTGAATTGCCCTTGCAAAAATACGATTTTTCTGATAATGTAATGTTTGTCTTTCATTTTGTGATCAGATCATATCATGCGTTTTCCGCAGTATTCTTATGTTCAGCCAGATCAAATCCGGGACCTTAAGAGGCCTGAATGCCGATGTCGTCACTGTAGAGGCCGATGTCAGCGAGGGACTGCCTGTCTTTGACATGGTAGGCACTTTAGCCACCGAGGTCCGTGAGGGAAAGGAAAGGGTGCGAACCGTCCTAAAGCTTATAGGCATGCCGCTTCCTGCCCGCCGTATCACCGTAAATATCAGCCCCGCAGATGAGAAGAAATCCGGCAGCGGCTTCGATCTGCCTGTTGCCTGCTCGGTTCTTATGGCGATGGGATTTTTTAAGGCAGATGCCTTTAAAGACACCTTCGTATCAGGTGAGCTGCGTCTGTCTGGAGAAGTCCTTCCTGTCCGCGGCATGCTTCCGATGCTCCTTCAGGCCAGGGAGTGCGGTCTCGGCCACTGCATCATCCCGAAGGAGAACTTAAGCGAGGCAGCACTTGTCCCTGGTATGACCTCAGTCGGAGTCTCATCCATCACCGAACTTATCGATTTTTTAAAAAATGAAAAAATGCCGACAGAACCTGAAGCTTCTACCATGAATTCCAGTCCTGATACTTATATGGATTTCAAAGAACTGCATGGGCAGAAAGTTCCAAGAAGAGCCTGTGAGATAGCTGCCTCAGGCATGCATAATCTGCTGATGTACGGACCTCCCGGAGCCGGAAAGAGCATGATCGCCAAGTGTCTTCCGTCTATCCTGCCACCACTCTCAGATGACGAAAAGCTCGAACTGATGAAGATATACTCAGTCAGCGGGAAGAAGAATTTTTCATATGAGAATATCATAAGGCCATTCAGGAGTCCGCACCACACTGTTACTGCCATAGCCATGTCAGGCGGCGGGAATGCTGTTACTCCCGGCGAGATCACGATGGCACACAATGGAGTGCTCTTTTTAGATGAGCTTCCTGAGTTCAAGCGTGATGTATTAGAAGTCCTGCGACAGCCTTTAGAAGAAGGGAAGATAAACGTCGTAAGGAACCGTTACCAGGAAGAATACCCTGCGTCATTTCTTTTTGTGGCTGCGATGAATCCCTGCCGATGCGGCTACTATCCTTCTGCCCGCTGCACCTGTTCGGCAAGCTCGATAAGGAACTACTTATCGAAGATCAGCCAGCCTCTTTTGGACCGCTTCGACCTCTGTGTCGAGACAAAGAAGCTCAGTATCAGTGAGCTATTTGGGGAATCTGACGACGAGGACTCTGCTTCGATAAGGCAGAGGGTCATCGAAGCAACTGAGATCCAGAAAGAACGCTACAGTAATGAGAACTATAACTTCAACTCACAGGTTCCTTCCGCAGTGATCGAGGAGCACTGCCGGCTTACCTCTGAGATAAAGCAGTTCATAAAAGAGATGTTTATGAACATGGAGCTTACTGCCAGAGGCTACTACCGGATCCTTAAGGTCTCAAGGACTATCGCTGACCTCTCCGGTGAAAAGGATGTATCAAAAGAACACATAGCAGAAGCCTGCTTCTACCGTACTATCGACAGAAGATTCTGGGAGGCGTCGCTATGAATACTGAAGAGTTTGCATTTGCCTCTACAAGACAGTTTACCAGAGGAAAAAAGAGAAAATTACTTGAGATCTTTAACGATGTGCGGGAATTTTTAAATGCATCTGATAAGAAAGTCATGTCCTTAGGGATAGTTACAGAAGAAGAGCTTAAGGCCTTCCAGAGAGAAGCTCCTTCGCTTAAAATGCAGGAGGCTTTCAGGCATTTTACTGAAGCCGGGTATAAACTGGCGATGAACTACGATAATGATTTTCCAGAGTCGCTCAGATACATCCATGAACCGCCTGTGGCCCTCTTCTACAACGGAACCCTCCCGGGACGCGCCGAGAAGCTGGTGGCGATGGTCGGTGCCCGCAGGTGCACGGCATACGGGCGCGTCATGGCGACAAAGATTGCCTTCGAGCTGGCCAGTCACGGTTACTCTGTAGTAAGCGGTATGGCCTACGGAGTTGACGGCCACTCTCACAGGGGAGCCTTAGAGGGCGGTGGCATGACCTACGCCTTTGTAGCAAGCGGTATAGACATCTGCTACCCTGAGGCTAACCGTGACATCTATGAGAAAATCCCGGAACATGGAGCAGTGATCTCCGAGTTCGCTCCCTCCACCAGACCACTGCCCGAATTTTTCCCGGACAGAAACAGACTGATAAGCGGACTGTCACAGGCTGTCCTTGTCATAGAAGCCAGAGAACGCTCAGGGAGCCTTATCACAGCTGACTTTGCCCTGGACCAGGGAAAAGACGTCTATGCTCTTCCCGGCAAAGTAACAGACCCCTTAAGTGCAGGCTGCAATAAGCTTATCTGGCAAGGCGCCGGTATCATCAGATCCACTGACTCACTTATAGATGAGCTTCAGATAGGGACGCAAAGCGATAGCATCTCTTTGAGCGAAATAAAAAAGCCCGACCTGACCCAGGAAGAGCTTTTAGTCTATTCTGCTTTTGATTTCAGTGCAAAGAGTATCGATGAAGTACAGGGCGAGTGCGGCCTTACACTGCTCGAGATACTTGGAGCGGTATCATCTCTCTGTCAGAGAGGATACTTAAAAGAAGTGTTTTTAAACCACTATGTCAGAAACAATGCCTGAATCACTTTTTATTCTTCAGGACATACTTACGGATATATGCAAAGGTCTCCTTTTCGCCTTTTGCTGCATTCATCTCAAGCAGCTTCCTGAGAAGCGCGTCAGACTCCGGATGTATGATGTAATGGTCATGCCCTTTCAGATAGTATTTAAGAGCTGAATCATCCCGGTATTTGTCACCCATGTAGTTTTTACTGGCAGAGAGCCTGTCGATGAACATCTCTACGACATAGTTTACCGGCATCTTCATTCCTGTCAGAGGACATTCACCGGATTTCGAGTTGATATCGTAGTCTATCCAGTATTCATAGTGGTGCTTGTTCCTGCCCTTGTGGTGGAGCCAGGCAGTAGAGAGCCCGGTCTCTTCCCTCTCCTGGTTATTCGGGCTTCTTGTGCCCTGATAGTACTTAGCTCCTATCCTGAACTCTGTCCACGAATACTTCGAGAGATCATGCAGCAGTCCCTGCTTATACAGTCCCACCTTAAAGCATCCTCTCATCACGAGGTGCCTGTGGTGGGTTATCGTTTTGAAATGTAAAAAAGCGTTCTTTAAACTCATCTTATCTGCCTACGAGTATCGAAACAGTGCCACCTGGCACAATTATCCGGTCTTCCTTACAGAGTTTCTGTTTTTCATAGAAAGCCTCTTCACCGGTATTTGCGCACAGGTACCACCTTCTTTTGCCGTCAAGTCCCGGGAGCGCATACGTCCTGTCCTCATAGTAAAAATTCATAAGGACCATCACATCCTCTGAGTTTTTTCCGGCATATGCACCCGCGTAGAGTATTCCAAGTCCCTTCTTTTCAGGCCCTATACCCATGATCCACGGCTCGCTGTCATGGTACGACAGATCTGGAAGCCCACAGCCTATATAGTCGTTCTGCTTCATCGGCTTAGGATTTCTTAATGCCGGATGGTCTTTTCTGAAAGCGATCAGATCCTTTACGAATTCACGCAGGAGTCTTGCGTCCTTTTTATTGGAAAACTGTGTCCAGCCAGTAGAATTATCCTGTCCGTAAGGATTGTTATTACCATTTGCGGAGTTTAAGGTCTCATCCCCCTCTGTGATCAGAGGGACACTCTGGGAAAGCGTCAGAAGAGTCAGATCACTCCTGACACAGGTATGTCTCTTCTGATTTACGTTCCGGCTGTTTGTCTTCCCCTCATAGCCGTGGTTTGCGCTGCAGTTATAGTTACTGCCGTCACGGTTATCCTCGCCGTTTGCCTCGTTATGCTTTTCTCCGTAGCTGTAAGCGTCAAGCAGTGTAAATCCTGTCTTTTCAGCTGCGTAGTTTACGAAGCCGAACTTATCACCCTGCTTTCGCATCTGGTTCGCAAGCTCAGCCACAGAGCCGTCCATGTGATTTTCAAGTCTCCTCAGTGGATAAATGAAGTCATCATTATAGTAGAAAAATCTCTTGTGTTCTTCATAGCGAAGTTCTCTCTCATCGACTCTGTCATAGAAGATCTTCACATCAGAAAGCTTCGGGTGTCTTAATATATACCTGATCGGCAATCCTTCTCCTATCAGATGGAAGCCGTCGACCTTGTATCTCATGTGCCACCAGATCAGGATATTCGCGATAAATCGTGGGTTCTCGATGATCTTTTCTGATGTAAATGAAAACTCGAGAAGTATCTCCATTCCGGCCTTGTGTATAGCATTTACCAGAGCATCCATGCCTTTCTGCGGGTCTGCTCCGAAGTACGATGCCTTAGGCGCAAAATACGACGCGTCTCCGTACCCCCAGTAGTTTACACCGAAAGGATCAGAAGTCTTTTCACCTACTGTATCATCCGGTTCTGTGACTTTATATGAACGGTATCTGATCTCCTCGAAATCATAGACCGGCATAAAAAGGATCGAAGTGATCCCGAGTTCCTTCAGATACGGGATTTTTTTGATGATACCTCTGTAGTTCCCCCTATATGAGGCGGTAAGGCCGTTATTTTCTGTAAATCCTCTCATGTGCAGCTTGTAGATTACCATATCCTCTGGCGCTACCTGAGGGAGCTTCTCGCTGTAATCAGAGCAGTTCTCGCCTACACAGCCATAGACTGCGAAGTTTTCCGCTTTTCTCGAGGCATCGTTCCACTTTTCCCTGCCGCTAATGACCGGAGCATACGGATCTAAGTAGATGCCGTCAGCGTCTTTTAGCATATAACAGATATCCTCACTCAGCTTCGGAAAAAAGACTGAGTATACCCTGCCGACACTCATGGACTTATCAAGCATGATCTCTTTGATAAGTGCTTTAGTATGCCTGTCATAAAGGAGTAAAGAAAGGCAGCCTTCCCTGCGGGAGACAATGGTAAACTCCGTTCCTCCCTTACGGTGATATGCGCCGTAATTCAAAAAGCTGCCTCTTTTTATCTCAAAATTCATAAATTACTCCAGTCTGCCACGACAGGCAGTTATCTCTGATACAAACAATACCGAACTATTATATCATACTCCGGCCCAAAAAATCATATTTTTTCAGACTAAGGCGCGGATCATCCGTCAGCAAAAGCCTCCTTGAGAAAAGGCGACGGATAGTAGGTATGGTTTCCGTATTTTCCGGCGACTGAGATGTAAAGATTCTTCTTCGCTCTGGTCATCGCCACGTAGAAAACCCGCCTCTCCTCTTCGAGCTGGGCAGCTGTATCGGCCTTTTCTGATGGAGTGATGCCGTCACAGGCGCCTATGATAAAGACATTATCAAACTCCAACCCTTTCGAGCCGTGGAAAGTATAGTAACCTATCGAATCCGCCTTTTCCTTTTTATTCTCAGAAATAACGGCGTGCTCTGTTTTCTCCTGCATATCCGAGATGAAATCCCCTATATGCCTGTGCGCAGAGGCTTCTTTTAAAAGCGTAGCAGCATGATCGTTATAGATAGAAGCGTCCATTCCGTTCTTATAAGAGAAATCCCTTATATACTTTGCGTATCCCATTTTTTTAAGGATATAGTTTATGGCAGATGATGGTGAAAGTGAAGCGATGAACTTCAAGTCGTTAATGAATAATTCAGCTTCGTTTTTAAAGACCGTCTTTTTCATTTTTAAGAGCCACTCATTTTTGCTGAGTATGCTTCTTCCGACGCCTATGATCCCGATATTTCTGTCCGGATGCGTAAGAGCTGTTACAAAATCCTCTCGCTTTACCTCATCGCTTTGCGATATGGTAAGATACGACAGTATATCTTTTACGACAAAGCTATTATAAAAAAATGTATCGGCTTCGTTCTTCTCCCTTGAAAGTCTCGAGAGCTCCTGCATCAGGCAGGAACTTACGAGCCTGTTTCTGTAGAGAACTGCTATCTGAGAAGCAGGCACTCCACTACTTAAAAGCAACTGAATTTTTTCAGCAACAAGTCTGCCCTCTTCATGCTCGTCACGGGCAGTTATTATTTCTATTGATCCCCGATCAGAAGAAGCCGCCGTCAGATTTTTTTCAATGCGCACTCTGTTCTGGGCGATGAGCTTTGCGGATGACGATACGATAAGATGATCACTCCGGTAATTTTTATTCAGGATGATCTTATGGACATCCGGATAGTCATTTTCGAAATGCAGAAGAAAAGACGGATCAGAACCCCTGAAGCCATAGATGGCCTGGTCATCATCCCCTACCAGAAATATATTATTCATGGGCTTCGCCAGCTCCGTGATAAGCGTATACTGCAGCCGGTTCATGTCCTGTGCCTCATCCACCAGGATAAAAGGAAACTTCCTCTGCCAGAAAGCAAGCCTCTCAGGATTTTCTTTAAAAAATCGCATCGACTCGGCTAAAATATCGTCAAAGTCAAAAAATCCGTCTCCGGCTGTATGCTTGTAAAAAGTGCTTATGATGCGCTTTATATCTTCCGTTGTGGTCTGGTTGGGATAGAGATTTTCATCGAGAATTCCGGTATTTTTATAGAAACTGATGGTCCGAAGAAGTGCTGGATAGTACTCGGTATTAACTTCTTTAAGACCGCATTCATTTACTGAAAGAGAAAGGAAGCCCAAAGCCTTTCTTCCTGATATCAGGTGTTCAGGCCGGATCAGTCCCTCTCTTAAAAGGATATTGTAAAAAACTGAATGAAAAGTGCCAAAGGCAGGAGACGGATAGATGCGGTTTTCTTCTTCGCTGCGCCTTTTCATCGAGGCGGCAGCATCCCTTGTAAAGGTAACGACCAGGATACTCCGTGGCTCTATACCATGCGTATGTACCAGGGCAGTTATACGTTCCGTGATGACAAGAGTCTTGCCGCTTCCAGGGCCAGCCATACAAAGGCACGGCCCTCTGAAGTGGTCTACAGCCTCCTGCTGTTCGGCAGATAGTACTTTTCCCATACTCTCCCTCCATTATTTATCAGGCTTCGAGCTTCTCGATGCCTGCTCTGATGCGGGCCAGCGATTCGTCTTTTCCGAGAATCTCCATAATCTGTGTAGCACCACCTGGTGTAGAAGCCTTACCTGAAAGAGCTGTACGGAGCGGCCACATAACAAAGCCGACCTTGTACTCATGCTCAGTGGCAAAAGCCTTAAGAGTCGTAAACAGTGCGTCATTTGAGAAATCATCCTGAGCCGAGAGGACAGGAAGTACCGACTTTAAGAGCTCGAGTGAATTCTCCTCTGTGCACTTATTCTTCTTATTTACATAAAGAGAGGTATCATACTCCGGAACCTTCTCGAAAAAGTCTACGAGGTCTGCTATATCCGGGAATATCTCGATACGTGACTGAACAAGTGCTGCGATCTTCTCCTTGTCGCAGTCTCTCTTTACAGTTTCATTGATATACGGAAGGGCTTTCTTATAGAAAGCTGTCGGATCCATTTTTTTGATGTATTCACCGTTCATCCACTTGAGCTTCGTGGTATCGAAGACTGCAGGAGATTTATTTATGTGATGGTAGTCGAATTTCTCTATGAGTTCAGGCAGATTCATGATCTCCTGATTGTCTTCAGGGCTCCAGCCTAAGAGAGCGACGAAGTTTACGATGGCGTCTGTCAGATAACCCTGATCTACGAGATCCTCGAATGATGAATGTCCACTTCTCTTTGAGAGCTTCTGATGCTCCTCGTTCGTGATCAGTGGGCAGTGGATGTACTTAGGTATCTCCCAGCCAAATGCCTCATATAACCTGTTATACTTAGGTGATGAAGACAGGTACTCGTTTCCTCTGACCACATGGGTGATACCCATCAGATGATCGTCTACGACATTTGCGAAATTATAAGTCGGATAGCCGTCAGACTTTATCAGGATCATGTCATCGAGCTCGCTGTTATCTACCGTGATGTCTCCGTAGATCTCATCGTGGAAGGTAGTGGTTCCTGTACGCGGATTGTTCTGTCTTATGACATATGGCTTTCCTGCGGCAAGGTTTGCCTCTATCTCTTCCTTTGACAGATGAAGACAGTGCTTATCATAGATAGAGATAGTCTTCTTCTCTCCATTCTCGTCTACGACTTCCTGCTTTAAGCTCTCGAGTCTCTCCGGTGTGCAGAAGCAGTAATATGCCTCTCCCTTGTCGATGAGCTCTTTGGCATACTTCATGTAGATGCCCTGCTTTACTCGCTCACTCTGGACATAAGGGCCGCATCCGCCGTCCTTGTCCGGGCCCTCATCATGCTCGAGCCCAGTTTCTTTAAGTGTACGGTAAATGATATCGACCGCACCCTCTACATATCTCTCCTGGTCAGTATCCTCTATACGAAGGATAAAATCGCCGCCGGCATGCTTTGCGATAAGGTAAGCATAAAGGGCTGTACGGAGATTTCCGACATGCATTCTTCCTGTAGGTGATGGTGCGAATCTGGTTCTTACTTTCATTTTTTTCTTCTCTTCTTTCTCTGACCCTGTCTCAGGCCTCGTCTGTATTTCTTCTGCTTTTTCCTTTGAAACAGCCTTTTTCTCTTCTGTCTCTTCCTCGTCGAGAGACTTCAGGATACTATCATCCTCTTCTTTTCTTAATCTGTCAAGTCCACATAGCTTGTCGACAGACTTTATGATCTCCATGATCTCTGGCACATAGAAGTCTGCTTCCTTCATGAGCCTGTCAATCTCATCACGCTCACTTTTGACCTGATGTGTCTCAAGTCTTATCTGTTCCCTTACCGCCTGCCTCTTCTCCACGAGTTCTTTATGAACTTCCTGCATGTCATCCTCGTGATTTAAGGCTGCTGCCTGCTTAAGCCAGATCTTACTGTCATAGAGTCTTAAAGGAGCAAGGAGCCTCAGCAGGTAATCATTCCAGTATGTCAGTTCCTCATCATCCTTTACGAATCTGTCTCTCCTGTAGTTAAAGTCATCATAGGCATTATACAGGTATAAAAGCTCTGTAGACGAATGCACATGGTATTTATCAGCCGTGGCATTTATGGCCTTAGTGACATTCGCGTACTCCATCCTGGTGACATTCAACTGGGTGATGGTCGAGTTAAGGTTGCGAAGCAGCACCTTCCGCCTTCTTATAGACGATGCCTGCCACATAAAGATAAGCATCGCAAGCACCGCGAATACTATAAGAAAAATACCTGCCACCTGTGAAGCCGCTCCACCATCAGAACCGCCCGCTGCTATCAGGAATATAAAGCTTGCAGCAAAAAGCACCATCAGAAGCAGGCAGATCTTTCTGGCAAAGGAGCTGTGCGAGGTAGCTTCATCGAAGTCGAGCTTTAGTTCACCCTTATCAGCCTCAAGCGCATGCATCTTTGCTGCTGTATTCGACTGATAGACCTCATTCTCCTTCATTCTCTCTATCTCACGCTGTACCGTGCTTTCATTCTCAGCTATAATGGCATAAGAATCATCCGAGATGGTCTTCGGAGCATCGATAAAATTTTTCCTGCTCTGCTGTGCCCTCTCGATAGCTGCTGCAGCCTTTTTTACAGCAGAGGCCTCTTTAGGGTTCAGTTCATGGATCCTCTTTATGTCCTCCAAATACTTCGTGAGTATCCGGTACTCAGCCTTTTTTCCTTCGATCTCTTTTGTCTCTGAGATGATCTGCTCACAGGAATCAAGGATCATGTGCTCGATTTTTTTCGGGCTTTCCATGTCATCAATGGCTTGTGCCTCGTCTATCAGATCGTCAAAGATCTCATCTTCGGTTTTTGTCTTATTTTTTTTCTTAAAACCAAACACCCTAAGCACCGTACTTTCTGATGTAGTCGGACTTCAGCTCCGAAATGAATTCATGGATATCACTGTCAGCAGAAGTCATTTTCTGCTGTGCTTCCCGGATCTTCTTTGTTTCGCCTGCTGCCTTAAAGACTGCCCTGGCACGCTCTAGCTCTTCATCCCTTATATGGTAGGTCTCCGTTATGTCTTTTATGCCTTCTTCATCGCCCATCTCCATCAGGCTGAATAGAAGCTGCATCAGACTCTTGATGCTTACATTATGCTCATAGGCTTTTTTATACCAGTCAGCAGCTTCCCTGAACAGGAAAAGCTTAGCGTAGGCATATCCGATGTCGTGGCAGATATCTCCGTAGATGTCACGCTTTAGATCCTCAGTCTCGAGTATCTTCTGGTAAGCTGTGATGCCCTTCCGGATATTGCCGTTTGATATCATAAGGTCAGCACGCTTTTTTTTCTTCTCCACCGGGGAAAGCCCTGCCGAAAGCTGTACTTCCCTGACCGTGTCCTTTATCTCCTTAGGTGTCAGGTAGCCACAGGATGAGAGTATGGTCTCTATCTGCACATGAAAAGGAGTCTTTGCGTCTCTTCCTGCCCGAAGTCTCATCGAAAGCTCTCTATAACCGGCTTCGTCTGAAATCCAGTCAAGCAGGTCATCCGAGATGAAATCACTCTCCAGGATATCAGTGTGATGAAAAATAAACCAGCTCAGTTCCTCAAGTGAATATACGTTAAGCGATATACTTTCCAGATAAAACGGCGCTGCTGCTATAGGCCGCCTGCATAGTATCAGTTCTCCCATTAGTCTATTCCTATCGTAGTAGTAAAAGTCTTCCCGCTGCCTCTCGCGATCTCCCCGAATCCCAGATCTAGGATCCTGATACTTACTTTCTTATCTGAAAGCGGGGTCGCCGTGATGCGAAGCCTCGTGAGCCTGTTTTCCCGCACCGGCAGGTCTTTAAGCCGGAGCACTGAAACTACAGTCTTTCTCGAATCAGGTTTGCCTATGTAGATCTCGACTTCAGGTGAACCATCGAGAATGGCCTCACACTCTCCCTTCTCCTCGTACCAGCTCTCACCGGCCCTTATCAGCGGATAGAATTTCAGCTCATTTAAATCAGATACTTTAAGCGAGACATTCAGCTTCAGCTCATGGTCTCCTACATAAGTATATCCCCAGGAGACACTATTCGTCTTTACCATAGCCGCGTATACAGCTCCTCTGGTATAGAGATTCTGCCCGGCAAATACTCTGTGTCCTAAGAGTGCCCTCTGAAGTGACAGGTTCATCCAGTCACGCGAAAATCCAGAACCGGTCAGGTATATGGTAGAGACCAGATTTCCTTTCAGCATATCTTTTAATATATCATCAAACGATGAATCCTTATCCTTATCGTCAAGGGTAAAGTACTTCTCGTCAAGAGTTATCAGTTCTCCGTCATCAGAGGCATTCTTGTTAAGCCTTAAGGCATAGACATTTAAGCCCTCGCACTCGAAAAGCGCCATGTCATGTCTTCTGAAGTCCGGTCCCTGAGACAGACAGTAATAGTAGAATGATTCCTTTTTATCGATCACAGCTACTTTTTCACGGTCGAAGCCAATCTTTTCAGAGCAGCGTGTCAGAAGAGATACTATCTCTTTTGTGACTTCCTCTACACAGAAAACCACCAGCTGGGTTTCCTTTATGCCGCTCATATTCTGGGCCATAGTAAAAAGTCTTCGCAGATATATGGTAAAAATGTCCTCACCTGAAAACAGGTCGGCATCTACTATGATATCCTCACCGGCTAACGCCTTTTTATAGAAATCAGGAACAGGTATGACCCCTGGCTCATCTGCTCTCGTAACTGCTTCTTCTCCCGTGTACCACTGTCCTATACCTTCCCTCTTCGAGACAGCCATCGGCACCGAATAATTTTCTTCTCCGTAAACTAAGGAAACCGTGGTAGGCTCCTTCTGGTCAGGATTGATATAGCTTATCAGTGCCCACTGTTCCGAAATGTCTATTCCGTACACAGCCCCTGTTCTAACTAAGGTCTCTTCTTCCATTTATCACACCATTGAAAAGAGGTCGTCTGACGACAAGTCAAGCCTTATATACTCTTTTATGCTGTCTGAAAGAGCACTGTCTGAACTCTTTTCCTCTTCCGAAATCTCATTGATCAGCCCGAATCTGCTCTTAGTACCACTGTCAGGATAGTTCTGGTTTACGACAGTTCCTCGGGCTACCTGCTTCCCTGTCTCATCCTTTATCACATAATCTGCAGTCTCCCCACGGAACAGGATCATCGAAGTGATGTATATACCATCATATACTTCCTCCATATCCTGCGAGAACTCTTTATCAGTACCAGGATAAAAATACGCTCTAAGGACTTTTCCCGGAGTTCCCCTTGTCTCAGTAAACACTCTCTCGTAGAGCCCGAATTCCCGGATGAGCTTTATATCCATTTTCTTATAGAAAGAAAAATACCTGCCCTCGAGAAGATCATCACACAGAAGCTCTTCAGCTGTTTTCATCTGCTCAGGTTTTAGTGAACCAAGAGATGAGTAATACTTTAAGAGAGCAGTCTTAAGGCTTGCATTTATGCTGTGATCAGAGACATACATATCCTTTATGACTTTAAAAAAGTCATCATCTGTCTCAGCCTTTTCGTCACGCACATACCTGTCTGAAAAGTAAGTCAGATAGGCTCTCACCAGGTTCATATCCGGATGGACTATACGGTAAGACGTAAATACATCTGCAATATCGGTATAGTCACCCTCCTCAAATATCATCTGCTCTATGATCCTGCCTGCGAGGGCAGAGACGTCACACCCTCTGGCCTTTGCATACTTGAATACGCAGATCAGTTCTGAAGTAGGTCCCTCATAGTTTCTGCACAGATAGTCGAGAGTAACCTTATTCGACAGATAGTGGTCTAAGAGCCAGACAGAGAGACCACATAAGAATTCATCCGGTTCCTCCTTCTCACACTCCTGTGTAGCCAGGTGAAGAAGCTCATTCTCCGGAACCTTAAATCCATTTACTTCCTTCATCAGGCTAAATGCCAGATCAGTCCTGTCGTCCTCGATCAGATGCCTTAGTATGAACGTGACGACTTCGGGTCTCCTGTTCTGTAGTATTATGTCATCCGGGATATCATCTATACTCACCAGATCATAGTCGTTTTCAGCTATGATCCTGTCGGCAAATGCCTCATCCGTTACAGAGCTGATATAAAGGTCTGCACCTTCATTTTCTTCTATATCTTCTGAAAGCTCTGGCAGAAGCTTTTCTGTGTAAAAAAGCTCCTTATCCGAAAAGACCCCGTTCTGGTTCGTAAGCACCGTAAAAAAGTTCTTGTCCCTGATCCGGATTATTGCCGAATGGTTCCTTAAGTCTGTTACAAACGGTTTTTTAAGCCTGTCAGTATATATCGAAAGCTTTCCGGAGTCCTGTGACAGGCAGAATACTTTAAGTGAATCTTTCAGGTCGTAAAGCTTTTTCTTTAGCTCTTCATCGAAAAAATCCCGCTTGTACAGATCCCTGTATATCACTGACAGGAAGTCATCGATTTTCCCTTCCTGAAGCTTCTCTATCGCAAAGCGCTCTGTCTGGCTCTTATAAGCCTCATAGATATCTGAGCGCCTTTCCTTATACATGATCACATTCGCATAGAGATATTCCTTTTTTTCCTCTGAAAGTTCGTTATTTTCATAGGAAAAATACATCAGAAGAAGCTGCGGCAGCATCCCTGTATCTTCCTCATCCACGCAGTACATATAGTTTTCGTATATGCCTGTCAGGTTGAGATCTACTTCTATTCCTCTCTTGTACCAGATCGCGTATTTTTTCCCGATGCATCTGTTCCTTAAGAGATATGACACTATCGCCTGAAGAAGCATATCATCATCGTATCTGTCATAGAGTTTTCCCACGAAGTCGAAAACACCGGGATTAAAGTCCTTCAGGTCATACAGACATTCTGATACGAAAGGCACTACCTCTTTACTTATGACCCCGTTTCTTTGTCCAAACCTGAGAATGGACAGTGAAAAACTGTCAAGCTGTCCTATATACTGAGGGTAGGCATTTATCACGTCAAAAGCTTCAGCATATAGTACCGGCGAATAGTTCCCGCGATTTATCCACTTTCTGATATCACTCAGCCTCTTTAGCGGATTTTCAGTGTATTCTTTCCTGAGAAAAAGCAAAAACCAGAATATACGTGCATCGTCTTCTTCTTTTTCTATGGATTCTATCTCAGCGGTGATCCGGTCTATATAACCTTCTTCCGGATCCATCAGAGTACACAGATACAGAAGGAAAGCCCACTCATAGCTCTTATGATCTGTGATCATCTCTTTAAGCATGGCTATCGTGACTAAAGCCTTCTGTTTCTCGCCAGCCACTATCTGAGCCATGGTCCTGTACAAAAGAGCAGACAGATCAGCCGGATTCTGATTCAGAAAGTACTCTGCTGTATCTGTCGCCGACTTTAAAAAGGCAGCTGTATCTGTTTTTCTGAGCCTGAAATCCAGGTATCCTTTCATTCCGTCGCAGATTACCTTTTTTCGTTCACGGCTTTCCTTATATACTTCCTCATTTTTTCCATAAGTAGAGACTCTCACCTCTTTTTTTATACGGATGCCGTTACCACTTATGGTCAGGGATGTCTGGTTTACTCCCTTGTGCAGCATACTGCTTTTTATGAAAAAAGGTACCTCAAGTGTCCCTCCATAAAAGTCCTGATCCGTTGCCTCAGTTTTACCGAGACTTATAAAGCTGTCTTCCGGCACTTCGAATGCTAATGACACATACCCGTCAGTATTCCTCGTGATCCGGAAACTCTCCTTCATGTCCTCGTTTACTGCATAGTAGTTGAGCTCAGCCGGAAATACATGAAGCTTTATCCTGTCCTTCAGGCCGTTCTCGCACAGAAAACTCTCCAGTGTCTCCTGTGTAAAGCCCATCGTACCTGTAAGCGCCCTGTAGCTTAACAGACTGTCTGGGAAATGACGGATCAGAAGCTTTCTGAAATCCTCTGATGAGAAGACGGAAACTGCCTGCCTTCTGTCGTTTTTCTCAAGCTCGTATAAATCCTCCAAGGTCTTTATCTGCCTGTCAGGGGCTACCGGATATTTTTCCGTTACTGTAAAAGAGTATGGGACCCGCAGGTTATATCCATCTGTTACTGCAGTGAATGCGCCTTCGATCTTCTCCCCCGGGTAAAATCCGGCTGTGTGGGCAGTAAAATCCAGTATAAAGTCCATTCCGTTAAAATCCTTCTGTTCAACAGTGACATAAGGGTTCGACGAAAAGACCTCTCCCTCTAAAGGCAGGTCACTGTCTGTATATATACGGATGCTCCCAGCTATATCATGTCCTTCTGTGCCGCTTTTCTCGATCCTGTCCGTGTCACTTAAAGGCTCAGGGAAGTTCCGTTCGAATTCTCCTTCTGTCAGATTAAGGATTTTTTCTTTCAAAGGAAAGTCCTTTCTTTACATAAATGTCAAAAATACTATAATTGATTATAAATGTTTTGTCATATTTATTCAACAATAAGGAGTTTTTAAATGCTTAAACATAAAGACCACTTCCACGGCAGCGACCTCGAACTTATAGAAAAAATGTACGGCATAAAAAAAGAAGAGATCATAAGCTTTTCAGCAAATGTAAATCCTTTAGGTATCTCTCCTAAGCTCTCCGAGGACCTCTCAAAGCATATCCACTGCATTGAAGCCTACCCTGACAGGGACTATGCTGACCTGAAAAAATCCATAGCGGCCTATGCCTCCTGTGACGAGAAGAATATCATCGTGGGAAACGGCTCTACAGAGCTTATCTCTCTCTTTATCCAGGTCACTGCTCCTAAAAAGGCCCTGATACTCGGACCTACCTACTCCGAATACGAACGCGAGATAACCCTTAATGGTGGAAGGACCTCATACTATCCTCTCCGCGAAGAAAATGATTTTGCGATGTCTGTAGATGACTTTATCAGAAGGCTCTCAGATGACTTAGACCTTATAGTCCTTTGTAACCCGAATAACCCGACATCGTCAGTTATCACAAACCGTGACATGCGCCGTATCCTCGACTCCTGCAAGGAGCACGATATCTATGTGATGGTAGACGAGACCTATGTCGAGTTCTGTGAAAATGAGGGCGAAGTGACTTCTGTCCCACTGACCTCCGATTACAATAACCTGATAGTACTCCGCGGTACTTCGAAGTTTTTCGCAGCTCCGGGACTTCGCCTCGGATACGCTGTCACTGGAAATGAAGACATCCTCAAAGAGATAAACCAGAAGAAGAATCCGTGGATGATCTCATCCCTTGCCGAAGAAGCCGGAAAGATCATGTTCTCTGACTCTGAGTATATAAAAGCCACGAAAGGCCTGATATTTACCGAGAGAAAAAGGCTTTACGATATATTTAAAAATAGTACGGCTTTTAAACCGTACTATCCTCATGCGAACTTCATGCTGCTTAAGATCCTCGAAGAATCCGAAGACAGCCATTCACTTTTCGAAAAATGCATCAGGCAGAAGCTGATGATAAGGGACTGCTCGACCTTTCCGTTCCTCTCCGACCGCTATATCCGCATCTGCTTCATGAAGCCTTCGGATAATGATGCGCTCTTAAAAGTTCTCCTGCCTTAGTTTTTTCTACGGCAGTCATCACGGTAAAGAGGATCAGGCTGTAAATAGGCCAGGTGATCAGGTTCTTTATAAGTCTCGGGAAGAAAAGTGCCTTAAAAGCCTGGCCGTATAGGATCGAGAGCCAGAGGGTGTTGAGGATGATATTATCGATCACTGTGACTATGCCTTTTGCCACAAAGGTCCTTACTACCGTCACTTTTTTCCTGTAGAAAAATACTCCGTAGATAAATGCCGCTACAGTGGAGCCTAAAGTAAATCCCGGAAAAAACGGCCCATCCGGGCGGACTGCGTAGTTTAAGATGTCAAGCGCTGCAGCTGATACTGCCCCCGTCACCGGTCCGAACAGGACCGAGATCATTACCTTCGGAAGCCATGAAAGTCCGATGTGGATGAACTGGCCAATATTTATCGTAGATACCATATTAAGTACCACCGATAGTGCCATAAGCATCGCCACAGTGCACAGACTCCTTATATTTTTCAGTTCTGCTGCGGAGTCCTTTAGGTTACGAATGAATTTTTGCATAAAAATACCTCCTTTGCAGTAAGCTCCTTTAACCGCACAGGAGGAATACGTTCTCTCATGCAGCAGCGGGATGCGACCATAAAACCGCGGGCTTTTAGTCCCTTCGTTCTGATGACAACTCCCTGTTCACCAGACACTTGACGCAATACAGTCTACTCTGCGTTCCTATTAAAATTTTCTTAATTACTATAACATACTTTTCCGATATGTCAAGAGAAAAATAACCGGACCCGAAGGCCCGGCATATAACGATTTTCTTTTTCCGTTTTATGATCATTACTGAACTGAATAGAGCAGCTCACCATATGTAGGATATGGCCAGAGCTCATGAGGTACGCGGCTTTCAAGCTCGTCTATGACTTCACGGAGTGAGTCCATATCAGGAAGGATCGTATATCTGTTATACGAAGCCAGTTCCTTTACGTCAGTCATATCTTCTTCTTTCTTCATATCAGCATCAAGCTTCTGAAGTCTGTCATAGAGTACTTCGACCATATCTGCAGCCTGAGCTAAAAGTTTCTCCTCGACTCTGGTAGGAATGCCTGTACCTGTAGACTTCATGTCGTTTATGGTATTGGCAAGGAACTCCTCATAGCGGAGAGCGGCTCCGATGATCTCATCCTTTGTCATGTCTGATAAAGTCTGGGCTTCGATGTTGATCTGCTTGTAGTAGTTCTCCAGGCTTATCTCGTATCTCGAACGGATCTCTGTCTCTGTATATACCTTATTCTTAGTAAATACTTCGATAGATTCAGGCTCGATAAATGCCTCTGTAGCTTCGACTGTAGAAGGAAGGTTCCGAAGGCCTCTCTTCTCAGCTTCTTTTACCCAGTCTTCTGAGTATCCGTTTCCTTCGAATATGATCCTCTTGTGATCTGTCAGATGCCTCTTCACGAGGTCTGAAAGAGCTGAATCGAAGTCTGAAGACTTCTCCAGTTCATCGGCATACTCACTTAATACCTCAGCGACTATCGTATTCAGAACGATATTCGGAGATGCAATCGATGCATTTGATCCGAGAGAACGGAACTCGAATTTATTTCCTGTGAATGCGAACGGGCTTGTTCTGTTACGGTCTGTCGTATCCTGCGGGATATGAGGAAGTACCGTAGCACCTATAGACATAAGCTTCTTGCTCTTGTCAGTATAGTCTGTTCCATCGATTATCGATTTGATGACGTTATCGAGCTCATCACCTACATATACAGAAATGATGGCTGGAGGTGCCTCGTTAGCTCCGAGTCTATGATCATTTCCGGCAGATGCTACAGAAAATCTCAGAAGTCCCTGATATCTGTCTACAGCTTCGATAACAGCTGTAAGGAACAAAAGGAACTGGGCGTTCTGTGACGGCGTATCACCTGGCTCTAACAGGTTCTTGCCAGTATCTGTAGAAAGTGACCAGTTATTATGCTTACCTGAACCATTTACCCCGTCGAATGGCTTCTCATGCAGCAGGCAGTGCATATGATGCTTCTTGGCGACTGTCTTCATCAGTTCCATTGTCAGCTGGTTATGGTCAGTAGCGATATTCGTCGTTGAAAAAATAGGAGCAAGCTCATGCTGAGCAGGTGCCACCTCGTTGTGCTCTGTCTTTGCCAGAATTCCCAGCTTCCAGAGTTCATTATCGAGGTCTTTCATGAATTCCTTGACACGCGGCTTGATCTGTCCAAAATAGTGGTCATCAAGCTCCTGGCCCTTTGGAGGCTTATTTCCGAAAAGAGTACGGCCAGTGTAGAGAATGTCTGGTCTCTTTCTGTAGACATCCTCATCGATAAGGAAATACTCCTGCTCAGGTCCTACTGTAGTGATGACTCTCTTTGTCTCTGTATCACCGAAAAGTCTTAATACTCTTACTGCCTGTTTATCGAGAGCCTGCATAGAACGCAGAAGCGGTGTCTTCTTGTCGAGAGCTTCTCCTGAATAAGAGCAGAATGCTGTAGGGATGCAGAGCGTATCTTCCTTGATGAAAGCATAGCTTGTCGGATCCCAGGCTGTATATCCTCTTGCC
>JAQXXU010000098.1 GCA_029226225.1 Lachnospiraceae bacterium
GCCACTCACCTCCACGTGCTGTGTAGTATGCCAGGCCCTCACTATAAGAATAACAGGAAATTAGAAAAATCGAAAGGCCAGAAGCTGTGTTTCATAACCACTTTGATGCCTTTCGAAGAAAGGCACATGTATAATAATGAAAGCCGTATATTATATACTGAGAGGGGGCATTATATTTATTGCCCTCATTCTTATATTCGTATTACAGACCGCGATAATGCCGCATCTGTCTTTAGCTTCCACGCCGAACCTGATGCTTATCATCGTGTCTATGATGGGGTTTATGAGGGGCAGAAAGACAGGGGCATTTACGGGACTTATAGCTGGACTGATGCTCGACCTTTTTTCGGGTCTTCTTTTTGGCGCCTATTCACTGATCTATATGCTGCTGGGCTACCTGAACGGCTTCTTTCGAAAAATCTATTTCGGAGACAGCATCAGGCTTCCGGTGCTTCTTACAGCAGCTACAGATCTGATCTACGGCTTCATGATCTACGGGGTATTTTTCCTGTTCAAAGGAAAAACTGACGTGTGGTACTATTTTCTGAATGTGATGATGCCGGAGATGATCTACACAGTTATCTGTGCACTGGTGCTTTATTTTCCAGTATACCATCTGAATAATCTCTTAGACCATATAAGGAACAGGAGGGAACGCAGAATTGCTTGATGAAATAAAAGCCTTTTTCGGGCGAATCTTCGCATCAAGAAAATCCGTGCTCTACGCACTGTTTTCACTTTTTTTGATGATCCTTGTCGGCAGACTTTTTTTCCTGCAGATAGTGCGGGGATCAAGCTACAGATCAAACTATAATCTGAAGATCGAACGTACCGAACCTATAAATGCTGCCCGTGG
Source organism: Lachnospiraceae bacterium (assembly GCA_029226225.1). Classification (GTDB taxonomy): domain Bacteria; phylum Bacillota; class Clostridia; order Lachnospirales; family Lachnospiraceae; genus Weimeria. The sequence continues at coordinate 857 of JAQXXU010000098.1, forward strand.
CAATATCTACGACAGGAATGGGAAGCTTTTAGCCTATAACGACCTGGCTTATACTGTTACCCTGACAGACGCTGTGACATACACGAAGCAGGACGATCATTACAGAAAGCTTAATGCCGTGATCTACAGACTGATCACGAATATCGAGAAAAACGGTGACACTATAGATACAGACTTCGGCATAGTGCGTGATGATGACGGAAAGCTTACGTTCAGGGATTCAGGTTCGGCCATCGACCGTTTCAGGGCCGATGTGTTCGGAGAAGCCAGAGTCTCTGACTTAAACTACGACAGCAAGCTGAAGTACAACAAAGCCGAGGCTACACCGCAGCAGATCATGGACTATCTCTACAGCAAGAAGATGTTCGATGTATCGTCATCGTATAGCGATGAGATGCGGTTTAAGATAGCAGTAGTCAGGTACAAGATCTGGCTGAACCGTTACCAGCAGTACATGGTGACTCCTATCGCCTATGACGTATCAGATAAGACTGTAGTCTATGTAAAGGAGAACTCTGACATACTGCCGGGAGCTGATATAAGAGACGACACAGTAAGAAAGTACTCTGATCCTGAGGCCTTTGCTTCGATAATCGGCTATACAGGAACCATCTCTTCAGATGAGTACGCCGAAAAGCATAAAAAGGATGACACCGTGACCATAAACGATCAGGTCGGTAAGTCCGGCATCGAAGAGGTCATGGAGTCATACCTGGCAGGAAAGAAAGGCTACCGTAAAATCTACGCGAACTCGCAGGGAAAGGCCTTATCGGTTACAGAGCAGAAAGACCCGGTTTCCGGTAATAACGTCTATCTGTCCATAGACAAGGACTTACAGAAGAAGACCTACACACTCCTGGAAAAGGAGATAGCCGGAATCCTGAACTCCAAGATAGTAAACACGAAAGAGTATCACCTGCCGAAGAGCGGTTCTGGCGCGAATGTGGTCGTACCGGTTTACGATGTCTATTATTCTTTTATCAGGAACCATCTGATAGATATAGATGAACTCGCCGAAAAAGATGCTACGGATATCGAACACAAGGTAAGCGATGCCTTTAATGCCCATCAGGAAAAGGCCGTATCGTATGTAGAGAAGAACCTGCTCTCATCGAAGGCTCCTACCTATGAGAAACTCAGTGAAGAAGGACAGGAGTATGCGACATACATAGTAAAGACCTTAAGGGATGAAAAGATCTTAAGCTCTAAATCAAAGTCATCAGATGATCCTTACTATAAGAAATGGTCATCTGAGAAGATCTCTGTGTATACGTACCTCAGGTACTGCCTGTCTAAGGGCTGGATCGACTACACGAAGTTTAATACAAAGGATACCTTTGTCGACTCTTCAGAGCTTTACGAGAATCTGACAGACTACATCCTTAAGGACGTAGTTAAAAACGATGATTTTAAAAAAATAGTATTCCATTACGCTATCTTAAATGATGAGATAAGCGGATCAAGCCTCTGCGCGATCCTCTATGATCAGGGAGTACTTAAAAAAGACAATAGCACCAGAGATGCCCTTTTAAGCGGCAGGATTTCGGCTTTCTCATTCGTAAAGTCAAAGCTTAAGAAACTGGAGCTTACGCCTGGAATGCTGGGACTAGAGCCTTCGAGCGGATCGTCTGTCGTCATGAATTCAAAAACCGGAGAAATCCTTGCGCTGGTTTCCTATCCGGGGTATGATAATAACAGGCTGGCAAATACAGTGGATAATGAATACTATTCTTATCTGTTACAGAATTCGTCAAACCCTCTGTATAACTTTGCCACGCAGCAGAGAACAGCACCTGGTTCTACCTTTAAGCTCGTGACTTCTACAGCGGGCCTTTCAGAAGGTGTTATATCCACTACCTCTACGATAACGGACAAGGGTGTATTTGAGAAAGTATCAAACCATCCTAAGTGCTGGGTATATCCAGGAACTCATGGCACTATAAATGTCTCTGAAGCGATCAGGGATTCGTGTAACTACTTTTTCTATGAAGTAGGCTGGAGACTTGCAGGAGGCGATAATAATTATAACGATGCCCGCGGCATAAGGCGTATCAGAAAGTACGCTAAGCTCTATGGCCTGGGTGAAAAGACAGGAGTCGAGATTCAGGAGAACAAGTCACACATAGCTACAGAGTTCCCTGTTATGGCTGCTATCGGTCAGTCTGATAACAACTACACTACGATAGCTCTTGCCAGATATGTGACAGCTGTTGCCAGCTCCGGAAATGTCTATAAGCTTACACTTTTAGATCATGTGGAGTCACCGGACGGCAAGACTATAAAGACGTATAAGCCAAAGCTTCGCAGAAAGATCAATTCGATCGGCTCTACCGGCTGGGGAGCCATTCATACAGGTATGAGAATGGTGGTCGAGAACTTATCGAACTTTGACGGGTTCCCGATAGATGTAGCCGGAAAGACAGGTACAGCGCAACAGTCAGGACACGCGAACCACGCCCTGTTTGTAGGATATGCGCCGTACTCAAAGCCGGAAGTTACCATAGCTACGCGTATCGCCTATGGTTATACTTCACATAATGCTGCTGATGTATCAAAGGATATACTTGGCTGCTACTTCCATGTGAAGTCTTCTGAAAAGAAAGTAAAAACGGATGTCAGTGAGATCTCGTCCAACGGACGGTTGACTGACTGATATGAAGGAGGCAGTTTTGTCTGAGGATATAGTACTAAAAAGCTATAAGAATGGTCTTAGGCTTATCATGAACCCGGATATTCCTATAGAACAGCTTCTGACCTCTATATGCCACAAGTTCGCTGACTCGAAGAAATTTTTCGGTGACGCGAAGCTGGCGATAGCACTAGAGGGCAGGAGGCTTTCGGACGCCGAGATAGAGGCTGTGATCCAGTCCATAGAGAGAAACAGTGGGGTCACAGTTACAGTTGTAGCATTAAAGGACCGTTTCTTTGAAAAAGAGATGGCACAGAAAAAAGACGACTTCTATCTCGAAAAATCAAATGATTTCCTGAAGATAGTAAACGGAAATGTCTCGCCTGACGCGAAGGTGACAAGCACCTATGGACTCTTCGTGACAGGGGACATCCTCGAGGGTGCCACGGCAGAATGTGGAGGAAATCTCGTAGTCCTCGGAAAGATCTATGGAAATGCCAGCTGTGGCAGAAGAACAGGAAAGAAAGCCTGCATCATCACAGGGGGCATAGAAGACGCGAATATCAGCATTGGAGATGTCAGCGAAAATTTCAGTATAAAGAAGAAACGTAGATTTTTCTCAGACAAAAATGAGATGATCATTGTGACTGTAAAAAACGGTGAGATGGATGCTGCACCGTTCACAGGGAGCATCTGATGTTTAGAAACTACAGGTTTAAAAACTATAACTTCAGATTAGTGGCCTTCGTCGTGGCACTGACCATCTACGGGATACTGATCATCGGAAGCGCAAACAAGGATTATCAGAACAAGCAGATAATAGGTATGGTCTTAGGGATCATAGTAATGGTTACGGTATCCATGATAGACTATTCCACACTGCTGTCGGCACACTGGCTTTTCTATCTGGCTGGCTGCGGAGCACTGCTCATGGTATTTATTCCGGGACTTTCACACTCCACGAAGGGTGCGACCCGCTGGGTAAAGCTTGGAAGCTTCCAGTTCCAGCCGTCAGAGCTTGCGAAAGTATTAGTAGTTCTTTTTCTGGCCTGGTACCTGATGAAAAACCAGGATGACCTGAATAAGAGAAACAGATTTCTGATCACAGTGGTACTGTGCCTGATTCCGCTTGGACTTATAGTCTTGGAGCCTGATCTGTCCACGACGGTCGTTACGTTCTGCATTATATTTACTATGCTTTTCTACGCCGGACTCTCGAAAAAAGTGGTCGGAGCTGTAGTAGGGCTCATAGCGGCTGGCGTGTTCGGGGTTATCTTTCTGACGCTTCATTCGGGCGGAGTTCTTCAGGGGTACCAGAATGACCGTATCGCAGCCTGGCTTCAGCCTGACAAGTACCCGTCAAAGTCGATGCAGCAGCAGAATTCCATCATGGCTATAGGAAGCGGAGAGCTGTTTGGCAAAGGCCTGGCAAATAACGGAGCTACTTCTGTAAAGAATGGAAACTATATCCCTGAGCCGCATACAGACTTTATTTTTGCGGTGACAGGGGAGGAGACAGGATTTTTAGGGACTCTCCTTATGATCCTGCTGCTGTTTGCGATAGTATTTGAGTGTCTTCGCACTGCGAAAAAAGCCAAGGACTTAGCAGGACAGCTGATCTGTGTCGGAATGGCCTCGCTGGTAGGGTTCCAGGCTTTCGTAAATATCTGCGTGGTCACTGGACTGATGCCGAATACCGGTCTTACACTTCCATTTGTAAGCTATGGCCTTACATCTCTTGTGACTTTGTATTTCGGGATGGGATTCGTGCTGAACGTATCTATCCAGTCGAAGAAATTCTACGCTGACGAGAGAAACTTTACTTTTGACCTGTCCTGATAAAAAGGACAGACCGTAACAGATAACTGTATATATTATCCGAGGAGGCGGTTTTGTATGAATATCGGGCTTGTAGCTCATGACGCAAAAAAGAAACTGATGCAGAACTTCTGCATCGCATACAGGGGTATTCTCGCGAAGAACTCTCTCTATGCTACCGGTACGACCGGAAGACTTATAGAGGAAGCCACGAACTTGAGGGTCCATAAGTATCTCTCCGGTCATCTCGGAGGGATGCAGCAGCTGGGTGCCATGATCGAGCACAACGAGATCGATCTGGTGATCTTTTTAAGAGATCCGCTGACACCGAAGTCGCATGAGCCGGATGTAAATGTCATAGTCCGCATGTGTGACGCGCACAATATACCGCTGGCTACGAACCTGGCTACGGCTGAGGTTCTGATACTGGCACTTGACAGAGGAGACCTGGACTGGCGTGAAATGTATAAATAAATATATAAAAAAAATAGCAGTAGTCTCTATGGCGGCTGTGTTCATCCTGACTGGATGCTCTTCTGAGATAAAGCAGCAGTATTCGCTGATCCCCAGAGCAAAGCAGTACGGCCTCATAAAAGAGAGCAGCTCGAGGCTTCTCGCATCTGACTACTGTCCGTATGTGAAGGATTCATCGGGGGCCTCTGACAATAAATCTGTCTATGCAGCCGGAGCATTTAATGATACTCTGGGAAAGACTGCCTACAGTCAGAATCTCCTTAAAAAAATCTATCCGGCATCTACTACAAAGATCCTGACAGCCTATGTGGCGCTAAAGCATGGAAACCTTAAGGAAGTAGAGACCGTGAGTAAAAATGCTGTCGATCTGCCGACTGGTTCATCAGTGGCTGGACTTAAAGAGGGAGACAAACTGACTCTTAAGGATCTGCTAAAGGGAATGCTGATGGAAAGCGGAAACGATTCGGCTACGGCTGTGGCAGAAGCAGTCAGCGGTTCTGTATCTGAATTCGCGAAGCTGATGAATGAAGAAGCGAAAGCCATGGGCGCGACTCACTCGAATTTCGTGAACGCGAACGGTCTTCACGATGACAGTCACTATACCTGTGCTTATGATATGTACATTATTTTCCATAATGCCTTAAAGTACAGTGTGTTTAAAAATATCATAAAAGCTACAAGTATGAAGGCAGTCATAACACATGCTGACGGGACTTCAGAAGTGGTAAAGTACAAGTCTACGAACCTGTACAAAACGAAGCAGATGAAGGCTCCGGATAACATCACTGTGATCGGAGGAAAGACAGGCACTACGGATGAGGCAGGTTACTGTCTGGTACTTTTATCAGAGAACAAGCAGGGGCAGCAGATCATAACGACAGTATTCAAAGCTGATAACAGATGGGAGCTTTATCAGATGACTAACCGCCTTCTGACTTCGTTCGCATCTACCTAAGTAGCACAATATTTTACTTTTATTCTTCTGAGGTCTGGTATAGAATAAGCTCAGAACGAGAGAGGAGCTATTTTTACAGGAGGCATTATATGACTATTTTAGTTACCGGCGGAGCTGGCTTTATCGGAAGCCACACCTGCGTTGAACTGCTGAATAACGATTATCAGGTAGTCGTACTGGATAATCTCTATAACTCAAGTGAGAGATCACTCGAGAGAGTAAAGGAGATCACAGGAAAAGACCTGAAGTTCTATAAGGGCGATATCTTAGATCACGATATGCTCGACCGTATCTTTAAAGAAAATGATATCGACTGTGTCATCCACTTCGCAGGACTTAAGGCGGTAGGTGAGTCAGTTCACAAGCCTTGGGAATACTACAATAATAACATCACAGGATCACTTACCCTGATCGATGCCATGAGAAAAGCAGGCTGCAAGAATCTGATCTTCTCATCATCAGCTACAGTTTACGGAAATCCTGCTGAGATCCCTATCACAGAGAACTGCCCTAAGGGAACCTGCACGAATCCTTATGGCTGGACAAAGTGGATGCTCGAGCAGATCTTTACAGATATGCATACAGCAGACCCGGAGTGGAATGTCATCCTTCTCAGATACTTTAACCCGATCGGAGCACATCCGTCAGGACTCATGGGCGAGGATCCGAATGGTATACCGAATAACCTGATGCCATACATCACCCAGGTGGCTATCGGAAAATTACCAGAGCTTGGCATTTTCGGAAATGACTATGATACACCGGATGGCACCTGTGTCAGGGACTACATCCATGTATGCGACCTCGCTACAGGACATGTAGCTGCCTTAAAGAAGATAGAGGAGAACGTAGGCCTCGGTATCTATAACCTGGGAACAGGAAAAGGCTATTCAGTCCTCGATGTGGTTAATAACTTCATGGAAGCTACCGGAGTGAAGATCCCTTATAGCTTCAAGCCTCGTCGTGAAGGCGATGTGCCGCAGTGCTATTCTTCAGCTGAGAAGGCAAAGAAAGAGTTAGGCTGGGAAGCAAAGTACGACATCAAAGAGATGTGCCGTGACTCCTGGAACTGGCAGCAGAAGAACCCTAACGGATATAAAGATTGATTGCACTAGCATAAATACAATAAAGCTGTTGACTTTCCCGCTAAAAAGAGTATAATTCTATTTGTTGTCGCGGGAAAGCAAGACAGCATATGGTTCCTTGGTCAAGCGGTTAAGACGCCGCCCTCTCACGGCGGAATCAGGAGTTCGATTCTCCTAGGAACTATTTGATCATATCTCTTGTTATTTAGAGAGCGGGTCCTTCGCAGGATCCGCTCTTGTATTTTTGTAAAGGATGTTTTTATGTCAGCAAAAGAATACGAGAAGAAGACAGAGGAGTTCCTGATGCCGATACTGGAGAAAAAGGGACTGTCGCTCTGGGATGTGGTCTTCGAGAAGGAAGGCAAAGAGTATTACCTTTCGGCTTACATCGATAAGCCGGGCGGCATTACGGTGAATGACTGTGAAGAGGTCAGCCGTGAGATGAATGAGATTCTTGACAGAGAAGACTACATCAAAGAAAATTACACTTTTGTGGTGAGTTCTCCGGGACTTGACCGGCCACTTAAAAGAGAACGGGATTTTATGAATTCCATTGGTCGCCAGGTAGATATAAAGACATATAAAGCCATAGACGGATATAAGGAGTTTACCGGAACACTCGTGGCTTATGACAAGGATACAGTTACAGTCGATGAAGGCGACGGAGAGAGAACTTTAAACAGAAAAGACATCTCTATGATCCGTCTCGCTTTTGAGATTTAAGGAGGAAAAAATGGCAGAAAATGAATTACGCACCGCGCTTGACCTTTTAGAGAGAGAAAAGCACATCCCGAAGGAGGCAATCCTCGATGCGATAAAGGAAGCACTGCTTCAGGCCTGCAAGCAGACATACGGTACATCGGATAATTTTTCTGTAGTTCTTGATCCGGATACCTGTGAGTATCATATCTATGAGCAGAAGACTGTAGTCGATGAGGTGACTGATCCGGAGACTCAGATCTCGCTTGAGGAAGCACACGAGTATGACGGCTCATATAAGGTCGGTGACACTGTAAACCTCGAGATAAAGACGACTCACAGAGTCGAGAAGAAGACTGTAGTTTCAGAAGTGTCCAACTCACAGAGGCAGATAAGCCTTGACGAGGCACGTGAGTACAGCAGCGCATATAAGCTTGGAGACACGGTAGAGATCGAATCTGACTCAGTAGATTTCGGACGTATAGCTGCAAAGACCGCAAAGGACACTATAGTCCAGAAGATAAAGGAAGAGGAGAAAATCTCCATCTACGATGAATACAAGGCAAAGGAAGGCACGATAGTTACAGGGATCGTGGAACGCTTTGTGGGAAAGAACATAAGTGTAAATCTCGGCAGAACAGATGCCATGCTTATGGAAAATGAGCAGATAAGGGGAGAACACTATGAACCGACCGACAGGATAAAGGTTCTGATCCTTGAAGTATCAGAAGATAAGAGAGGACCGCGTATCCGTCTTTCACGTACTCATCCGGATTTTATCAGATGTCTCTTCACAGAGGAAGTAGCTGAGATCAGAGAAGGTATCGTAGAGATAAAAGCTATTTCAAGAGAAGCCGGTAACAGAACAAAGATGGCTGTCTGGTCCAATGATCCTGATGTGGATCCAGTAGGAGCCTGTGTCGGAATGAACGGAAGCCGTGTAAACGCTGTTGTCTCTGAGATCGGAAAAGAGAAGATAGATATCATTGAGTGGTCTGACAACGCTGCAAACTTCATCGAGAATGCCTTAGCACCAGCAAAGGTTATCGCAGTTGTGGCTGATTCTGATGAGAAGAAGGCAAAGGTCGTAGTTCCTGATTATCAGCTTTCGCTGGCTATCGGCCGCGAGGGACAGAATGCCCGTCTGGCTGCAAGGCTTACAGGATTCCGCATCGACATCAAGAGTGAGTCTCAGGCACGCGAGCTTGGAGATGAGTTCATCGATCTGAGTGGATACTATGATGATGACGAGTTCTATGATGACGACTATGATGAGTCAGAGGAAGACGCAGAGTATTCTGATGATGAGCAGTCAGAAGAAGACACAGAGAATTATGAGTCAGATACAGAGGAAGCTGACACACAGCCGGCTGACACACAGCCGGCTGACACTGAAGAGTAATACAGGAGATATGATGCATGCCTGAAAAGAAAAGGCCGCTGCGCAGATGCAGCGGTTGCGGAGAGCTTAAGGAGAAGAAAGACCTGATCCGTGTTGTGAGGACTCCTGAAGGAGGATTCTGTATAGACACGACAGGAAAGGCGCAGGGACGAGGAGCTTACATCTGCCGGGATGAGAAGTGTCTTTCTCTTGCAAAAAAGAACCACGGGCTTGACCGTTCGTTCAGGCAGAAGATAAGTGAAGAAGTGTATTCGAAGTTAGCGGAGGAATTAAGAAATCAGTGACAGACAGAGTCTTATCGCTTTTATCACTGTCTAAAAAGGCAGGCAGAATAAAGTCCGGAGGATTTCAGACAGACGAAGCTGTAAAGTCAGGAATGGCATATCTGGTAATAGTGTCATCTGATGCTTCTGAAAACACCAGAAAGCATTTTTCTGATATGGCTTCTTACCGTGATATACCATTCAGGATATATTCAGATTCGGGCAGCCTGGGACACGCTATCGGGGCAGATATGCGAAAAAGTCTCGCAGTCACAGATGAGGGCTTCGCTGAGAAGATACAGGAACTTATAGATAAAGCAGCAGACACAAGGAGGTTTACGGATGGCAAAGAAAAGAATATATGATCTGGCGAAAGAGCTGGGTGTTACGAATAAGGATATAGTAGACTACTTTGCTTCTAAGGGACAGACATTTGTGCCTGCGAATAATCTCGATGATCCGCAGGTAGAAGAGGTCAGAAAGCATTTTTCAAAGAAAGATGCACCTAAAGCCGCGGACACAAGTGAAAAGCCTAAGACAGAGGGGAAGAAAGAAGCAGATGCTCATAAGGAGGAAAAAGCCAGGGTGGCAGCTAAAGAACCAGAGAAGAAGCCGACAGCAGCTGATAAGAAACCTGCTGAGCCAAAGAAAAAGAAAAATATAACTGCAGTCTTTCATGTGGAGAACAGAAACGGAAACGGCCGCGGAGGTTCAAAAGACAGGAACCGCTCGAGAGGCGACAGAGCAGGCAGAGACAGACGTCCTTCTAACAGAGGTCCTATAAAGCCGCGTACAGGTTCTGCCATGGCCCGTCCAAAGGGACTTGACACCTATCCTGAAGAGACATTTGCTAAAAAGAAACCGGTTCAGGAAGAAAAACCAGCAGAAACTGCAGCAAAGACTGAGAATACGAAAAAGCCTGAGATTGCTCCGAAGGCTCCTGCCAGAAAAGAAAAGAAGGCAAGCGGACCAGTCAAGCTCGGTAATATCATGGACGAGATCCAGGAGCAGAAAAAGAGAGCTGCCGAGAGAAAGAAGGAGGCTGCTGCCGAAAGAAAAGAGAGAAGAGAGAGACAGCAGAGAAATTCTGAGGGCGGAAGACGTGATGACAGAAACGGCGGACGCTCATTCTCTGAAAATGGTGGAAGACCTTCACGTGGAAATGGTTCAGCTGAACCGATGCCACAGGAGAAAGGCCATCATAATAACCAGGCTCATCATGGCAGAAAAGGCAGAGGAGACCATGATGCTTTAGGCAGAAAGCAGGAGAACTTCGTAAGCCTTGAGAAGAAGACCTTAAAGAAAAAGCCAAAGAACAATAATAACAAGACAGAGAAGAGAAATCCGGATGAGATCCTTTCACTCACGATTCCGGATCATATCACTTTAAGAGATCTCGCCGATAAGATGAAGGTATCATCATCTGAGATCATAAAGAAACTCTTCCTTGAAGGAAAAGTCTACACCTTAAACTCAGACCTGACCTTCGAAGAGGCTGAAGATATCGCGGCAGAGTTTAACTGTATCTGTGAGCGAGAGGAAAAGGTAGATGTCATCGCAGAGCTCGTAAAGGACGATGAGGATGATCCTTCGACCCTCGTTCCTAGACCACCTGTAGTCTGCGTCATGGGTCATGTCGATCATGGTAAGACTTCACTCCTCGACAAAATCCGTCATACCCACGTATCTGACAGAGAGGCCGGCGGTATCACCCAGAAGATCGGTGCTTACGTCGTAAGCATAAACGGCAGGAAGATCACCTTCCTCGATACACCTGGACATGAAGCATTCACTGCTATGCGTATGCGTGGTGCGAACTCGACAGATATCGCGATCCTTGTCGTAGCTGCAGATGATGGTGTCATGCCTCAGACAGTCGAGGCTATAAACCACGCAAAGGCTGCCGGAGTAGAGATCATAGTCGCTATAAATAAAATCGATAAGCCGAACGCAAATGTAGAGCGTGTAAAGCAGGAGCTCTCAGAGTACGAACTGATCCCAGAGGACTGGGGCGGAAGTACGATTTTCGTTCCGGTATCTGCTCACACAGGAGAGGGCATCGACCAGCTCCTTGAGATGGTTCTTCTTACAGCTGATGTCATGGAGCTTAAGGCTAACCCTAAGAGAAATGCCAGAGGTCTTGTGATCGAGGCTGAGCTCGATAAGGGACGCGGAGTTGTAGCTACAGTCCTCGTACAGAAGGGAACTCTCCATGTCGGAGATCCTGTAGCCGCTGGCTCATCGTTTGGTAAAGTTCGTGCGATGCTCGATGAGAACGGAAAGCGGGTAAAGAAGGCTGGACCTTCTACTCCTGTAGAGATCCTCGGACTTTCAGAAGTGCCGAATGCCGGTGAGATCCTCACCGCCTTCGATACAGAGAAGGAATCACGTGACTACGCGAACACCTTCGTATCAGTGAATAAGGATAAGCTCGTAGAAGAGACGAGACGCGGAATGAGCCTCGATGATCTGTTCAACCAGATCCAGGCCGGTAATGTCAAGGAATTAGACGTCATCGTAAAGGCCGATGTCCAGGGTTCTGTAGAAGCTGTCCGCACTTCACTTGAGAAGCTGTCTAATGATGAGGTAGTCGTGAAGGTGATCCACGGCGGAGTTGGTTCTATCACCGAGTCTGATGTAAACCTTGCTGCCGCATCGAATGCGATCATCATCGGATTTAATGTAAAGCCTGATAATGTAGCGAAGGAGACAGCTGACCATGAGGGCGTTGATGTACGTCTGTACAAAGTCATCTATAATGCTATCTCTGATGTAGAGAGCGCTATGAAGGGAATGCTCGAGCCTGTTTACGAAGAGCAGGTCATAGGGCACGCTACAGTCCGTCAGATATTCAAGTCTTCAGAGGTCGGCAATATCGCTGGTTCTGTGGTTGATGACGGTTATCTCGAGAGAGACTGCACAGTCCGTGTACGCCGTGGCGATGACCAGATCTATGAAGGAAAGCTTATTTCCCTGAAGAGATTCAAGGATGATGTGAAGCAGGTCAAGGCCGGATATGAATGCGGTCTTGTCGTAGAAGGCTTCTCAGATTACCAGGAGGACGATACCTTCGAAGCTTCTAAGATGGTCGAAGTAGAACGTAAATAAACTATATACTGGCTGCGAAAGGATGAATGGAACTATCTTCACCCTTTTCGCAGCTCTTTTAGAAAAAGGATATATCAATGAGAAAAGGAAGCACAAAAAATAACAGGATAAATGAGGATGTGCAGAGAGTCATATCTATGATCTTAAGAGAAGATGTAAAAGATCCGCGTATTTCTCCTATAGTTTCGGTTACGGAGGCTATAGTAGCGCCGGATTTAAAGACGGCGAAGATTTTTATCTCAGTCTTAGGAAGTGATGAAGATGGTGAGAGGACGATGGAAGGCATAAAGTCATCGGCCGGCTATATCAGACATCAGCTCGCTATGAGACTTAATCTCAGGAATACCCCACAGCTTGACTTCATTCTTGATAAATCTATAAGCTACGGAGTCGGCATGTCACATAAGATCGACGAAGTCATGGAGCATGACGAGGAAGTAGAGAGAGAAAGAGGAGACGAGTCATGAAGTTAGAAGACTACTTATCTGATGTGAAGACTATGGCAGTTTCCGGTCATGTGAGACCGGACGGAGACTGCATTGGCTCGGTTCTGGGAGTCTATAACTATGTCAGGAAATACCATCCGGAGATTTCTATAATACCGTACCTCGAACCTATCCCAGGCGATTTCACTTTTCTGCCAGGTACTGACAAACTGAAGAGAGCGAATAAGTTTGACAGCACTTCATACGACCTTTTTGTAGCCTGCGACTGTGGAGATATTGGAAGACTTGGAGATTCAGGCGTTTATTTTTCAAATGCGAAGAAGACTGTATGTATAGATCATCATGAGACAAATGGTTCATTCGCAGATGTAAACTACGTATTTCCGGATGCATCAAGTACCTGTGAGCTGGTCGGTGAGGTCATAGATCATGACAGAATAGATAAGGACATAGCTGAATGTCTCTATACCGGGATGGTCACAGATACCGGCTGCTTCCAGTACAGCAGCACACACAGGAGTACTATGGAGTTTGCTGGTTTTCTGATGGAGAAGGGAATTGACTATTCGTTCATCGTAGACCATGTATTTTTTAAGCGCAGCCTAAAACAGCTTCAGATGCTTGGTGTCGCTATAACTAACGCGAAGGTCTTCTGTAATGGAAAAGTGATCGCCAGTTTTGTGACATCTGATGAGATGAAAAAATATGACGCAGCTCCGAAGAATATGGAAGGGGCGGTAAGCGCACTCCGCTCCGTAAATGGTGTGGAGGTGGCACTTTTCATGTATCCGACGGAAGACGGAGAGTACAAGGTCAGTGCCAGAGCTTCAACAGATACGGTCGACCTCTCAAAGCTCGCTTCTGAGTTCGGCGGCGGAGGCCATAAGAGAGCCGCAGGATTTTCACTCGATGGAAATGATCCTGAAGCCATGATAGAAATGCTTATCAGAAAAATCACCCCGGCTTTTGAGGAGAAGTAATGGACGCAGGAATTCTCGTAATGGATAAGCCGAAGGACTTCACATCATTTGATGTGGTGGCAAAGCTCCGCGGCATTCTCCATATCAAAAAAATAGGACACACCGGAACTTTGGACCCTATCGCTACAGGTGTGCTTGTGGTCTGTGTCGGCCGTGCGACGAAGCTGGTCTCTAAGCTTACCGCTGAAGAAAAAGTCTATGATGCTGGAGTCCTCTTCGGTGAAAAATACGATACAGGCGATATCACAGGTAAACTGATAAAGAAAAGCGATACAGTGATCACTGAGGATGACCTTGGAACTGCCTGTGAAAAGTTCACTGGTGATATCGACCAGATACCTCCGATGTACTCTGCTAAGAAAGTCAATGGAAAAAAGCTCTATGAATACGCCCGTGAGGGGATCGAAGTCGAAAGAGAACCTGAACGGATCCATATATATTCTATTGAGCTCATGAGCTTTGATTTCCCGCATGCGCAGATAAGAGTTCACTGCTCAAAGGGAACCTATATCAGAACTCTGATAGAAGATATAGCTGAGGCAGCTGGAACAGTCGCTACGATGGAGAGTCTCAGACGCACGAAAAACGGAGATTTTTCTATCGATGAGGCAGTGACATTTGATAAGCTGGAAGCAGCTGAGGATCCGTGGAGTCTGGTAAAACCGGTAGAGGTATAATGGAAATCATAAATGGAATAGAAAATTATCTTCATAGATTCCCGACCGCGGTCACAGTCGGCAAATTCGACGGGATCCATCAGGGGCATGAGGCTCTTGTTTCTCTGATCACGAAACAGTCAGAGCTAAAAAGCGTCATGGTCACCTTCGGCAAATCACCGAAACAGGTGCTTTTTGATCCGGATATGAAGTTCATCGTGACAGAGGAAGAGAGAAACGCTATCCTTGAAAAACAGGGCATTGATATCCTTCTGGTACTGCCGTTTGATGACAAGCTGATGCATCAGTCTCCGGAGGATTTCATCCGGATGCTTGTAGATAAACTGGATATGAAGTACATGGCTGTCGGAGCTGACTTTACCTTTGGCTATAAGGGCGCCGGGAATGCCAGGCTTCTTGAAAAACTTTCAGAGGAAGATGGATTCAGGCTTGAAGTCATAGAGAAAATCCAGGAAGACGGGGCAGACATCAGCTCTACCAGGATCCGCGACCTGATAAAAAAGGGAGATGTAGCGGAGGCCTCCAGACTTTTAGGACGACCGTACTTTATCTATGGACCGATAGTTCATGGAAAGCACATAGGAACAGGAATGGGAATCCCGACTATAAACCTAGTCCCTCCTGAGAAAAAGCTTCTGCCTCCGTTTGGAGTCTACATAACGACTGTAGACATAGATGGACGCATCTATCACGGTGTCACGAATGTAGGAAATAACCCAACTGTCTCAGACGGAAATCGGGTGACGGTAGAGACAAATCTATTAGATGTGAATACGAACCTGTATGGTGAAAAGGCGACAGTTACCTTTTACGAGTTTGTGCGCCCTGAGAAGAAATTTTCTGATATAAAAGAATTAAAAACCGAGATCGAAAAAAATATCCGTCAGGCGAGAGAATTTTTTAATCGTGATTGACAAGACAGAACGCTTGTGATACTATTTTAGAGTTGTTTTCCGCACCCTGTGGTTCGAATAATCCGACGGCCACCTGGTGTGTGATGTAAATTTTTTCACGAAAGGATCTAAAGACATGATCACAAAAGAGAAGAAGACAGAGATTATCCAGAAGTACGCCAGATCAGAGGGCGATACAGGTTCACCTGAGGTTCAGGTAGCCGTTCTTACAGAGCGTATCGCAGAGCTCACAGAGCATCTGAAGGTAAACCCGAAGGATCATCACTCAAGACGTGGACTTCTGAAGATGGTAGGTAAGAGAAGAAATCTTTTAGGATACTTAAAGAACAAGGATATCGAGCGCTATCGTAACCTTATCGCAAGCCTTGGTCTTCGTAAGTAATCATGTAATTTTACAGGGGCTTTTACTTTAAGCCTCTGTTTTTTAGTTTTAGGAACAGTCATGGAACCAGACTGATCAGAGCACTCTGATCTGTTTATCCTGTGACTGTTTCGCAGAAAGGATCATCTATGCTTAGAAAAACTTATCAGATGGATCTGGCCGGAAAGCCCTTAAAGGTAGAGGTTGGAAAAGTTGCAGCCCAGGCGAATGGAGCTGTTCTGATCTCTTACGGGGACACGACAGTTCTTTCTACAGCCACAGCTTCTGACAAGCCGAGAGAAGGAATAGACTTCTTCCCGCTGTCAGTTGAATTCGAAGAGAAATATTACTCCATAGGAAAAATCCCTGGAGGCTTTAATAAGCGTGAGGGAAAAGCATCTGAGAACTCAGTCCTTACGGCCCGTGTCATCGATCGCCCTATGAGACCGCTGTTTCCGAAGGATTTCAGGAATGACGTGACGCTTAATAATCTCGTGCTCTCAGTGGACCCGGAGTGCAGACCGGAGCTTGTAGCCATGATCGGAACGGCTATGGCTACCTGCATTTCAGATATCCCGTTTGACGGACCATGCGCCATGACTCAGATCGGCATGAAGGATGGCGAGTTCATCGTAAACCCTTCACAGGCTGACTGGGATTTCGGGGACCTAGAGCTTACAGTAGCTTCTACCCGGGATAAGGTCATCATGATCGAGGCTGGAGCTAATCTCATCTCAGATGACAAAATGATCGAAGCTATCTACAAGGCTCACGATGTAAACCAGCAGATCATAAAGCTGATCGATCAGATGGTAGCAGAGGTAGGAAAAGAGAAGTTTACATACGAGAGCTGCGCAGTACCAGATCAGATGCTCGATGACATAAAGAAAATCGTTCCTCCGGAAGAGATGGAGGAAGCTGTATTTACAGATGACAAGCAGACCAGAGAGGCAAACATATCAGCCATTACAGACAGACTCGCAGAGGCTTTTGCTGATAATGAGGACTATCTCGCACTTTTACCTGATGCTGTATATCTGTACCAGAAAAAGACAGTCCGTAAGATGATCCTGAAGGATCACAAGAGACCTGATGGCCGTGAGATAAAGCAGATAAGACCTCTGTCAGCTGAAGTCGACCTGATCCCTAGAGTACATGGTTCTTCGATGTTTACCAGAGGTCAGACACAGATCTGTGATATCGTAACTCTTGCTCCACTTTCTGAGGCTCAGAGAGTTGAGGGACTTGATCCGAATATCACTGAGAAGAGATACATCCACCAGTATAACTTCCCATCATACTCTGTAGGTGAGACAAAGCCTTCGAGAGGACCAGGACGTCGTGAGATAGGTCATGGAGCTCTTGCAGAGAGAGCACTTAAGCCGGTTCTTCCTTCTATCGAGGAGTTCCCGTATGCTATCCGTGCTGTATCTGAGACTTTCGAATCAAACGGTTCTACATCTATGGCTTCTACCTGTGCATCATGCATGTCACTTATGGCGGCAGGCGTTCCTATAAAGGATATGGTAGCTGGTATCTCCTGCGGACTTGTGACAGGCGATACTGACGATGACTATATCGTTCTTACAGATATCCAGGGACTCGAGGATTTCTTCGGGGATATGGACTTTAAGGTAACAGGAACTCATGATGGTATCTCAGCTATCCAGATGGATATCAAGATCCACGGCCTTACCAGACCTATCGTAGAGGAAGCTATCCACAGAGCGCATGAGGCTCGTAACTTCATCATGGATACCTGCATGAGCAAGGCCATCGCGGCTCCTAGAGACCATGTAGCTGCTCTTGCTCCTAAGATCAGCTTCATCCAGATCCCCGTAGAGAAGATCGGTGATGTAGTCGGTCAGAAAGGGAAGACCATAAATGAGATAATCGACAGGACAGGTGCGAAGGTCGATATCGATGACGATGGCAGAGTTTCTGTAAGCTCTCTTGATCCTGAGGCCAACGCAAAGGCTATCGATATGATAAAGATAATCACGACTGATTTCCACAAGGGACAGATCCTTAAGGGCACTGTCGTATCGATAAAAGAGTTCGGTGCCTTCGTAGAGTTTGCTCCTGGTAAAGAGGGAATGGTACATATCAGTAAGATCGCTCCGCAGCGTATCGATCATGTCGAGGATGTGCTGACTCTTGGGGACAAGGTCACTGTGATCTGCCTTGGCAAGGACAAGACAGGACGTATGAGCTTCTCCATAAAGGACGTGCCAAAGGACAAGCAGTAATCATATATATGAAGATCATAATAGTAGGAGCCGGCGCAGCTGGAATGGCTGCGGCGGCTTCTTCAGCAAAAAATGGAGCCGATGTTACTATTCTCGAGAGGAATGAAAAGGCCGGGAAGAAAATCTATATAACCGGAAAGGGCAGATGTAACTTCACAAATGCAGCTCCTATCGAGGATTTTTACCAGAATATAGTGACAAATCCGAAGTTCATGTACTCGGCGTTCGCGCACTTCGATAACCAGGATATGATCAGATTCGTGGAGGATGCTGGTGTGCCTACGAAGGTAGAAAGAGGAGGCAGGCTTTTTCCTGTCTCTGATCATGCCTCTGATATCACGAAAGCTTTTACACAGACGCTTAAAAGACTTGGCGTAAAGACTGTGCTGAATACGAGAGTTACTGGCCTTATCGTAGAAGACGGCAGGGTCACCGGAGTCAGGGCTTCAGAAGAAGGACACCTGTCATCTAAAAAAGAGTACAGGGCTGATGCAGTGATCCTGGCTGCCGGAGGAAAGTCGTATCCGACTACCGGCTCTGACGGGAACCTGATACCGATACTTAAAGACCTGGGGCTTAAGTTCAACGACTGTTACCCGGCACTTGTCCCGCTGGAAACGGAGGAGAGCTATATACCTCAGATGCAGGGACTTTCTCTTAAGAACGTCACGCTTCGCATTTTTTCAGAGAAGAAGAAAAAGCCGGTCTACGAAGAATTCGGAGAGATGCTATTTACGCATTTCGGGATTTCAGGGCCTATAGTGCTTTCGGCGTCTTCTAAGATAGCGAAGACTCTGAGGAGGGAGGGCACTATGCGGGCAGAAATAGACCTGAAACCTCATCTCGAAGAGGAAAAGCTGAGGAACAGACTGATACGAATAGTAGAAGAAAATTCGAACAAGAGCTTTTCACACTTCTTCGACGGACTGCTTCCACAAAAGATGACAGGTGTAATGGTAAGTCTTTCTGGAATTGAGCCTGACAGGAAACTCAATTCCGTGACTAAGCAGGAGCGTGAAAAAGTGCTCTCGCTTCTCAGGCATTTCCCGCTTACGATTACCGGAACCCGTGGATTTAATGAGGCGATAATCACAGGCGGCGGACTTTCGGTAAAGGAAGTCGACCCGAAGACCATGCAGGTAAAAGAATATCCAGGCCTTTACGCCTGTGGAGAGATGCTCGACGTAGACGCCCTGACAGGCGGATACAACCTCCAGAGCGCATTTTCCATGGGAGCATTGGCAGGGTATTCCGCAGTATTGAAATCAGAGTTATAAGGGGTTATGTTCGGCAAGGCAGAATCAGGGAAGACAGACACATGAGCTGCGAGTGACCCTTATGAGACGCCGGTGCTTGGGCTGCGTATTTTGCAGCCCTATGCATCCGTTGCGTCTCATACGGAGCGAGAGCGAGTCACGAGCAGCTGCATGTGTCTGCCTGACCGTATTTAGGTTAGGAGGACAATGATAACATGAGTAAACAGATAGCTATAGATGGACCAGCCGGTGCTGGCAAAAGCACGATCGCAAAGAAGCTCGCCGCTGACCTGTCGTTTGTATATGTAGATACAGGCGCTATGTACAGAAGCATCGGGCTTTATATGTTAAAGAACGGAATAGACATCCATGATAGGGAAGCTGTAGAGACCGCCTCAGAAAAGGCCGATGTGCAGCTTAAGTACATCGACGGCACACAGCACGTACTCTTAAATGGAGAAGATGTCTCAAAAGAAATACGAGAAGAAGAAGTCGGAAAGGCAGCAAGCGTCGTAAGTCAGTACCCTGAGGTCAGAAAGAACCTGACAGCTCTTCAGAAGAAACTTGCCGATACTGAAAATGTCGTAATGGATGGAAGAGACATAGGAACCTGTGTGCTGCCGAATGCAGACCTGAAGATATACCTTACAGCTTCCGCTGAAGTCAGAGGAAAGAGACGCTTTGACGAGCTTGAAGCAAAGGGAGAAAAAGCAGACCTGCCTACTATCATAGAGGATATCAAAAAGCGTGATGAGGCTGATATGACAAGGGAGATTTCCCCTCTAAAAAAAGCTGATGACGCAGTTCTGGTAGATTCATCTGATATGACGATAGACGAGGTAGTGGCAAAGATAAAGAGTTTATATGTATGACAGTATTTTTACCAGAATAAATGACAGATATTCATCGATGACAAAGGGTCAGCAGCAGATATCCGCGTATATCACTGACTGCATAGATAAGGCGGCCTTCATGAATGCTTCGGATCTGTCAAAGGAAGTAGGGATCAGTGAGTCAACAGTGGTCAGATTTGCTACTTTCCTTGGATATTCAGGTTTTAAGGAAATGTCTGCGGCGATGGCAAAAGAGGTAAAGAGCCATCTGTTACCCACAGGCCCGAAAGACGCACCGTACCTTACAGCGGATATAAAGGATACTCTCTCAGATACCTTAAACCAGGACATCGACAACCTCCAGAATACGAAAAACCTGGTAGATCATGACGCTTATATGACAGCGGTTGACATGCTTCTTAAAGCAAAGAGGGTTTTTGTAGCCGGAGTCAGGTCATCCGCGCCTTTAGCTGATTACTTTGCTATATACTTAAGACAGGCGCTGCCTGATGTCAGGGTGCTTTCAAAGGGGAACATGCAGCATTTTTTTTATGAAGTGCTTGATATAGATGAAAATGACCTGATAGTCGGGATAAGCTTCCCGGGATATTCGCTTTCTGTACTCAGGCTCTTAGAATACGCAAAGACAAAGAACACTCCTGTGATCACCATAACAGACAGTGTTCACTCACCGCTTAATATGTATTCGTCGTGTAACCTGACTGCTTCGTGTGAGAGAAATGCTTTCGCTACGTCGCCGGTAGCAGCCATGAGTGTCATAAGCGCGCTGGCTATGGGAGTGCTTTCAAAAAGGTCGGAAAAAGTCAGAGAGAGAAACCGTGAAATGGAGAAGCTATTAAGTGAATTTGATTTTTCGGGTGTAGACAGGCTAGACCCATTAAAGGACTCGGTATTATGAATATAATAGTAGCGGAAAGTGCCGGTTTCTGCTTCGGTGTGAAACGGGCAGTTTCGATGGTAGAAGAACAGATACGCCTCCATCCGGATGAAAAAATATATACATATGGACCGATCATCCATAATGAGAATGTCGTGGAGCATTTCAGACAGCAGGGAGTAGATGTGATGACAGAAGACAGTGATCCTCAATCCTATGAAAAAGGAATTGTGATCCTGCGTTCTCACGGTGTATCAAAAAAAGTGCAAAAAAGTATCATAGCAGCTGGACATGCTGTTGTCGATGCCACCTGTCCTTTTGTAAAAAAAATCCATAACCTGGCAAGGGAAGCTTCCGAAAGAGGAGACTACATCATAATCATCGGAGACCGCACACATCCCGAGGTTCAGGGCATTTGCGGCTGGATAGAGGGACTGGATTTTTCCTGCATAGAGACAGAAGAAGAGGCAGAGAATTTTTCACTAGATGATGACAAAAGAAAAATAAGGGTTCTCTCCCAGACTACATTTAATCACAAGAAATTTCATGATTTAGTTGAAATCTTAAGTAAAAAAGGGTATGATATTTATGCTCTAAATACAATCTGTAATGCTACAGAGGAACGCCAGGACGAGGCAGCACGTATTGCTGGGGAAGTGGACGTGTGTCTGGTTATAGGTGGCAGGAACAGTTCGAATACCAGAAAACTCTATGATATCTGCAGACAGAAATGCCCGGATACGTATTTTCTGGAGACAGCGGATGATCTCAATCGAGAAGTACTTTGTTCTGCGAGAAGTGTAGGTATTACAGCAGGGGCATCTACCCCAGCGAAAATTATTCAGGAGGTCATTAGTAAATGTCAGAAATGAGTTTTGACGAAATGCTGGATGCGTCTTTCAAGACGGTCCGCGCAGGAGATGTGGTAGAGGGTACGGTACTTG
>JAQXXU010000099.1 GCA_029226225.1 Lachnospiraceae bacterium
CGGCTCATCTATGAGCTTTACGACCATCGTGACTGAGCGTCCTCTCTGATTCTCATGGTACCTGAAGATCTCGTCCTTGTACTTGTAAAAACTCGACCGCGAGATCCCCGCCCGCTCGGCCGCCTCTGAAGCGGACTGGCACTTGCCGGACTCCAGTAAGAGCTTTGCTTTCTCGACTCTCAGGAGCACCTCCGGTACAGCCTTTTCCTTCAGTACATAGTATATTTCCTCTGCCATTATGTCCCTCTTGTGAAAAAATTCCGTCCCGCCTGCTGCGGGAGCGTCGGACTGTCTTTCGCAGAAAAACAAATGTCCTCGACTGAAATACTCTAACACATGAGTGCAAATCAGTCAAGGACATATGTAAATTTTTTCATGTATAAATGCGGTGACGATTACTCTGCGTCTGTCACTCCGCGCTTCGGCTTGCCGAGTGATACCCACTTCAGGTAGGCATTCATGAAGGCATCGAGATCCCCATCCATGACACCGTCGACATTCGAAGTTTCTTCGCCAGTGCGGAGGTCTTTTACCATAGTGTAAGGCTGGAATACGTATGAACGGATCTGGTTTCCCCAGCTGATCGAATTCACATCGCCTCTGATATCAGCTTCCTTCTGCTCCTGCTCCTGTTCTCTTAAAAGCTCGAGCTTTGCACGGAGCATTTCCATGGCCTTGTCTTTGTTCATGTGCTGGCTTCGCTCATTCTGGCAGGTCACGACAATCCCAGTCGGGAAATGTGTGATACGGATAGCCGATGAAGTCTTGTTGATGTGCTGTCCGCCGGCACCGCTCGACCTGTATGTATCGATCCTGATATCCTCATCCTTTATCTCGATGTCCGGCGCGTCTTTTAGTTCCGGCATTACATCGGCATTAGAGAATGAGGTTTGTCTCTTGCCGTTTGCATTAAACGGAGAGATACGCACAAGTCTGTGTACGCCCTTCTCCGACTTCAGATAGCCATAGGCATTTTCGCCATTCACCTGAAAAGTCACCGACTGAAGTCCTGCTTCATCGCCCTCAACTTCATCGAGCAGTTCAATCCCGAAACCATGCTTGTCGGCCCACTTCGAATACATACGGTAGAGCATTGAGGTCCAGTCCATCGCCTCTGTTCCGCCAGCTCCGGCGTGGAGAGTCACGATAGCATTATTATGATCGTACTTACCAGAAAGAAGCGTCTTAAGCCTCAGGTCCTCCAGATCTTTTTTGAACTCCTCGAATTCCTTCTGCGCGTCTTCGAGCATCGCAGGATCGTCTCCGTCTTCCTCGGCATCCATTTCGATAAAGGTCTCGATATCCTCATGCTTCTCTACGAGACTGTCAGCTACAGCGACATCGTCCTTTAGACTTTTCAGTTCCTGGCTCTTCTGAGTTGCCTTTTCAGCGTCATTCCAGAAATCCGGAGCCTCCATTTCACGCTCCATCTCCTGGATCTTATTTTTCTTTCCCTCTATATCAAGCGAGCCTAAGACTTCCTTCAGGGTATCATCATATCCCGCAAGCTCACTTTTCATCTGATCGAATTCTAGCATTTAATTGTCCAACTTTCCTTTTAAAACTGAGATGCCTTTCTGCACCTGATTATCCTTTGAAAAATCATAGCTGCCCATATCCGTGACCTTCGAAGCATCACCGGTGTATTTGTACTCAAGCTCGATATCCGGTTCTATGCCTTTCTTGTGAATGCACTCACCGCTCGGCGTATAGTAGGTCTCTACTGTCATTTTCAGGGCAGACCCATCGCCGAGAGTAAACTCCTGCTGTACTATTCCCTTTCCGAATGTCTTCGTACCGATAAGAGTACCGTACTTGAAATCTCTCACCGCTCCTGAAAAAATCTCAGCAGCCGAGGCTGTATCTCCCGATGTCAGAACCACAGTCGGCAGTTTTTCCTGTTTTTTATCATCAGAAGAATACGTAGTCTTTTTGCCATATTTGTCCATCATGTAGACAGTCGTACCCTTTGGCAGGATATCATCAAGTATCTTCGTTACGGAATCCACGAGCCCGCCAGGGTTCGTGCGCAGATCGTATATCACGGCCTTAAGGCCCTGTTTTTTGAGACTGGACAGCGTTTTCTCAAACTCTTCCTGCGTCTTTGAATTGAATTCAGTTATTTCTATATAACCGATACCAGCGGATTCGTCAAGCATTTTTCCATATACAGACGGATTCTCGACGGCGGCGCGCTTAAGCTTTACTGTGTGCTGCTCTCCATTGTGTGAGTAGACTATCGTGACCTCGGAGCCTGCTTTTCCGCGGATTTTTTTGGTAAATTCATTAAGAGTCAGATTCTCAGCAAATGCACCATCAGCTGAGATAAGCACATCTCCCTTTTCTATTCCGGCCTTATCAGCCGATGACCCTTCGAAGACCTGATGCACAGTGACTTTCTTCGTCTTCGAGTCTCTTAGGACTGAAACGCCTATTCCGACATACTGTCCGGAAGTATCTTCGAGTTCCTCTTTGTACTCAGATGCCGTCATATACTTAGTGTAAGGATCGTCCATCGCCTCCATCAGGCCTTTATAGACGCCGTTAGTCTTCGCAGTATCTGATACATTTTTATAATAGTACTTGTCTATAAGTCCCGAGATGACCTTAGCCTTTGCGATGTCCTTAAAGTCCATGAATCCTGCGTCATAGAGCCTTCCAAGGAAAAACCATCCGGTCACGAGGATGGCTGCGAGCACGACGAGGCACCCGAGTACCCCGGCCAGCACGCCTTTCCTGAAAGAGGATGGTTTTTTTTCTGTAGTTACCTGTTCATTTTCTTCCATAATAGTTTACACGTGTAAGTGCTTCTTCAGAGTAAAACGGCTCCCAATATAACCGATGCCGACTCCGAGTACGAGTGATATCGGTATAAGCACTTTAAAAATACTGTTCACAGGCGTGAACGCGAACATATCCGAAAGAGCATTGAATCTGTTTGCCACGTACTTTATGATCCTGCCATACATGATGTATAGGATGACCAGCGGGATCACCGAGCCGATGATGCCGATTGTCACACCTTCGACGATGAACGGTGCTCTGACAAACGAATCCTTCGCACCTATCAGCTTCATGATGCCGATCTCTTCTTTACGAACAGAGATACCGACAGTGACAGTGTTGTTAATAAGAAAAATAGCCACTGCTATAAGTATGATGACAATGCTCATCGATATCAGCTGTACCAGAGAGTTAAAGTCTGTCAGAGTTCTGGCTGTAGCCGCGGACTGGTGGACTTCCCTGACTCCCGGAAGTTTCTCTAAGTACTTCACGAGTGAAGCCTGCTTCGAGACATCCTTCAGGTAGATCTCATAGTTTGCCATATCCTTAAGCGGGTTATCGTCCGCAAAGGAATCAGCCGCATCCTTATGATTGCCGAAATAGCTCTTCTGGAACTCGCTCCAGGCCTCATCCGCCGAGATGAATTTGTATGTGCGGACCTCGGGACGCTTGCTTATAGCGGTTCCGATGTCATCGATCTCATCCTGTGAGGCGTTGTTATCGAAGTAGACTGTGACTGCCACGCCTTTTTCGGCGTTTCGGAGCATTCCACCGAAGTTTACCGTGATAGCATAGAACAGCCCGAAAAGAAAAATGCAGGCCGACATCGTAGCTATCGAAGCTATCGAAAACATTTTGTTCCGCCAGATATTCTTTAGGCCCTGGCGGATATTATATCCTATCGATGAAAGTCTCATGATGAAATCTCCTCCTCATCCGAGACTATCGTCCCTTTATATATAGTGATCACACGCTTGTTCATCGCGCGGACTATCTCCATGTCGTGAGTTACGACCACGACTGTAGTACCGTCATGGTTTATCTCATCGAGAAGCTTCATGATCTCCCAGGTATTATGACCGTCGAGGTTTCCTGTCGGCTCGTCAGCCAGAAGGATCTTCGGATGGTTCACAAGCGCCCTCGCTATGGCGACTCTCTGCTGCTCTCCGCCTGACAGATGTCCCGGCAGTGAACGGTACTTGCTTGCAAGTCCTACTCTCGAGAGCATCTGCGGAACTCTGCGTTTTATCTGCTTCTTTGAAGCCTCCGTGACTCTCATCGCGAAAGCTACATTCTCGTATACATTCCTGTCTTTTAAAAGCCGGTAGTCCTGGAATACACAGCCGATTTTTCTCCGGTATTCTGGGATGTCACGGTGTCGCATATTATTTAAATCCTTGCCGGCGACCACGATGCTTCCCTCAGTCGGTGACAGTTCTTTTAGCAGGAGCTTTATCAGTGTACTTTTTCCTGCGCCTGAATCACCGACTATGAAGACGAACTCACCGTTATCGATGCGAAGACTTACGTCCTTAAGCGCGTGTGCCTTCACACCTGCCTCATATGTCTTACTCACATGTGATAATTCAATCAAAAATCCTGTTCCTCCATATACTTCATGTATTCTACCACCATCATGGCGATTTTGAAAGTAATGGCGTCATCAAATTTTCTCAGATCGAGTCCTGTGCTCTTTTGGATCTTGTCTAATCTGTACACAAGAGTGTTCCTGTGGATATAAAGCTGCCTCGACGTCTCGGATACATTCAGGCTGTTCTCGAAGAATTTGTCGATAGTCGTAAGCGTCTCCTCGTCGAAGTCATCCGGACTCTTGTCTCCGAATATCTCACCGATGAACATCCGGCAGAGCGGAAGAGGAAGCTGATATATCAGACGTCCTATGCCGAGCACCGAGTATGCTATCACCTGCTTGTCTGAGAAAAATACTTTTCCGACATCCAGTGCCATCGTGGCTTCCTTATAAGACCTCGACACATCCTTTATATCTCTGATCACTGTGCCATACGAGACACGGATAGACTCTCCGTCCCTGTCTCCCAGCAGTTCGAGGATAGACTGGGCTGTCTCCTCTACTTCGTCATAGCTGTCTGCATTCAGTCTCTTTACGATAATGATACTGTCTTCATCAACAGCTGTCACGAAATCTGAGCTGTGACTCGAAAAAAGATTTCTTACTTTTTCAAGCTCGTCGCCACGCTTGTCTCCCTCGAGCTTTACTACCATGACTATACGCAGGGCATTCGCCTCGATATGAAGCTTCTTCGCGCGATTATAGATGTCCACCAGGAGCATGTTGTCCAATAGGAGGTTCTTGATGAAGTTATCGCGGTCAAAGCGTTCCTTATAGGCAACTGTAAGCTCCGAAAGCTGGAGAGCCGTGACCTTTCCCATCAGCTGGGCCTTTTCCTCATCATCTGACATGCTGATCAGTATGAATTCAAGGCTTTTCTCATCATATACCTTAAAAAACTGTCTGCCGCCTATGACCTGGCTCTCAGCCGGTGATTCTGCAAACTCCGCAGCTGGCTTTCCGAACTCCGAGACTTCTGACACCGTAGTCGCTAAAGCTATGCCCTCCGGATCAGTGATCACGAAGTTTACCTTTGTTATCGCATTCATCCCCTCGATCGTCTTCTGTAATATCTGGTTAGTGATCATATAGCCCCCAAACGTCTAAACTGAATTCTGTGAAAGTTGTACAAAAACGAGTGTCGTTTTTTGAGCACATTTCACAATTACCATATTTAGTTTAATACAAAATGACGAATTTTTAAAGACCCTATCGTGATTATTTTATGCATTTTTTCCAATCATACAAAGAGAACCCGGCGATACAGACCGACTATGGTCTTCGGTCCGACTCCCTTTATCGCAAATTAGACGAAAATTTGACAGCATCTCCTGCAACAGATACAATTATGCGGATCTCCTATCAGTACAGCATCCCGATAGCCACCTGTGATGCTGCACCCAAAGAAAGGATTAGACATGAAGGATAATATAGTTCTGATAGGCATGCCGGGATGCGGAAAGAGCAGTCTCGGAGTCGTGCTCGCAAAGGCGCTTGGGTACAGGTTCATAGACTCTGATCTCCTGATCCAGGAGAGGGAAGGCCGGCTCTTATCTCAGATCATAGAAGAGGAAGGCCTTGAAGGTTTTGAAAAAATAGAAGAAGAGGTAAACGCCTCGATCGAGGCAGAAAAAACTGTCATAGCGACCGGTGGAAGTGTCATCTACGGCCCGACCGCCATGAAGCATCTGAAAGAGATTGCTGACGTGATCTATCTGAAGCTCCCCTATGAAGAAATAGCAGAACGGCTTGGTGACCTGAACCAGCGAGGCGTAGCGGTACATCCTGGGCAGACACTTGCAGATCTCTATGACGAGCGTGTTCCTCTCTACGAAAAGTACGCGGGCCTGACAGTAGACGTCTATGGCATGGATATCAGAAACTCAGTCGCTGAAGTCATCAGGCAGCTCGGTCTGTAGTCCATCCATAGCTGCATGTCTGCTGTTATGCTTACTGCAGTTCGACTGTCATGACAACCGGATTGTGGTCTGAGTTTTTAAATCCGAGGTCAAGGGTCTCGACTTTCTCCACCTTCACATTCTTCGAGACGATGAAGCCGTCTATCATGTAGTACTGGAAATCACTTTTATCAGCGTCTGCATATGGCTTATCAAGCGACCTGCACGATGGATGTGTCGTATCCATCTCAAACTGCCAGTCAGAACTGAACTCGGAACAGTCGAGCTCGCCGCACTTCCATAAGCCCTCATGGGCCGGATACATGCTTGTATCCACGCTCGAAAAAGACTGGTTGAAATCGCCAGCTGCTATCACATAGTTTCCGGACTTATACTCCTGGTCGAGGTAGTTCCTCAGGATTTTCGTCTGTGCAGCCTTCCCAGAGCCATCATCATAGGCTTCCAGATGCAGGTTCACAAGACTCAGATTATCAGTCCCGCCATTTGCTGATGCCCTGTTTATCGTGATGCAGCGCTTCAGGTTCGCAACTCTCGTAGGCCACGTGAAAGGACACGGAAGCGCCACTCTCTCTGCACTGTTTATCTGAAGCTTTGAGAGCGTCTGGATTCCCGCCTCTACCTTTCCTATAGGCGGCATAGGGTATGGCACGAATGCGCATCTGTAGTTCAATGCGAAGGTGTCACTGTAATTCTTCGTGTTATTCTCGACAAAAGTCTTCTCATTCACGAAATGTGACCTCTGCGCGTCTGTGTCGACTTCCTGCAGAAAAACCACATCCGGATTTACCTGCCGGATCTGTTTCGTGATCGAGTACATGTGCGAACGCACCTGCTTTTTCGTAGCTGTGGAAACCTTTTTCCCGCCATCCATGAAAAAATCAGCGTCATCTCCCAGTGCGCCGTAGCCTATGTTCCACGTCATCAGAGTGAGTTCCTTCGAAGCCCCTGTCTCTGTACCTTTGTTTACTACCTTAAGCTGCTCTATGTCAGACGGCTTGTATTCTGTCACCGTCAGATATCCTATAAAAGCTGCCACTGCTATCACTACTACCAGAACTATGATAAA
The DNA here is from genome assembly GCA_029226225.1 of Lachnospiraceae bacterium. Taxonomy (GTDB): domain Bacteria; phylum Bacillota; class Clostridia; order Lachnospirales; family Lachnospiraceae; genus Weimeria. The sequence continues at coordinate 7,361 of JAQXXU010000099.1, forward strand.
CAGCACTTTAAGGAAACGGCGCAGCCTAGAGTGTCTTATTTTTTCCTCAGTCAATTCCTATAACCTCCACAGTATCTTGTATCTCTAAATAATCCTCCAGAACTATATTAGACGAAATCAAGATCGATTGCAAACACAGAGTCTGTTCAGATATCTGCAGCCTGCTGATGTGCTGCCTGTTCATATCAAAAAAGCCGTACCCGGTTGCCCGGATACGGCTTTTACATGTCACAAAATCTATGGATTACAGTACACGACGTACTGCAAGGATCGATCTGTAGCTTACATTTGAGATCTTGATACCGTCACGTGCATTTGATGCGTGAACGATGCGGCCTCCTCCGATATAGAGAGCTACGTGCCCGCTGTAGCATACGATGTCTCCCGGCTGCATATCAGATGTAGAAACTCCACGGCCTACGCTTCTGTCTGCAGATGATGAATGAGGAAGGCTTACTCCGAAATGGCTATAAACACTCATCACGAATCCTGAGCAGTCAGCTCCGTTTGTAAGAGAAGTGCCGCCCCATACATATGGATTTCCTACGAACTGGCAGGCAAAGCTTGCTACTGAGCTTCCGCTTCCACCTGAAGGAGCACTGTATGATGAGTCTGAAGAAGATGCGCTTGATGATGAATCATTTACTTTCCTTGAAGAAGATTTCATAGCTGACTTCTTCTGAGCTGCTTTCTTTGCAGCCTTTACAGCCTTAATGGTCTTTGCATGATGGAAAGTATCCTTTACAGTGACATAATCAGCTGATACATATCCTGCATCGTCATCAGCCTTAACCTTCACCCAGCCGTCCTTCTCGTCACTTACGACTTTCAGGTCTGAACCGCCAGGAACTAAGTCTAATACTTCTGAATCCTTGTCAGCTTTCTCTCTGACCTTCAGTGTAGTGGTGTTTACTATAGCTTTCTTTACAGCTGCTTTTTCTACTGCGTCCTTGCTGCCTACAGTCAGATAGTCATTCTTGACCCAGCCTGTGACGTCTCCTGATGAGATTTTCGTCCAGTCGCCCTTTGTAGCGATCACGTGGCCGAGATTGTTATTATAGATGAGACCTACCAGCTTTGAATCTGCGCTGGCGTGCTTTCTGACATTTGCGTAATCAGATACCTTTGCTACAGCAAGCTTCTCGTACTTAGCCTGCTCTGCTTCCTTGTCTTCCTCTGCCTGCTGCTCCTCAGCATCAAGCTCCTCTGATGTATCTGAAACTGCTTCAGCGAGTACTCTGTTTACTCCTGAAAGAGTAGATCCTGTTCCGGTAACCTGTGAGCTGACATCACCTGATGCTGAATCCTCTGCTGCTGCCTCAAGGATAGTAGCTGAAGCTCCTGCTAAAGGTGCTGCCTGAGCGTTGATCGAAGCTCCTGCGAACATGATACCTGCTGAAAGCGTAAGTGCTGCTGCCTGAATTCTACGATTACGGTTCATCCTGTACATTACCTCTTAATTGTTATATAGAACTTAATATTTATTACAAATTTGTTACGATTGTTACTATACACTCTTATAGAGGTTTTGTCAAGGATTTTCTTGAATAAAACTTGAAACCGTTAAATCTTCAGGTAGTGCTGTACGCTTGTCACAGCGTTTGCGCCGTCTGCTGCTGCCGTTATCACCTGGCGCAGCTGCTTGGTACGCACATCTCCTGCTGCAAAAATGCCAGAAATACTTGTCACGCAGTCCTCTCCAGCCTTTATACAGCCCTTTTCATCGGTTTCCGGAAGTCCTGTGATGCCTGCGATATTCGGCTGGGTACCGACTGCCATAAAGACTCCGTTCACAGGAATAGTTGACTTCTCACCGGTCTTTTTATTCTCGGTCTCTACTCCGGTTACAGCATTTTCTCCATCTACTTTTGTTACGATAGTGTCATATATAAATGTAATATTCTCTTTTGCAGCAGCCTCATCGACTAAAGACTTCGCTCCTCTGAACTCGTCTCTCCTGTGGATCAGGTAGACATGACCTGCGAATCTCGAGAGAAAAATAGCATCGTCCAATGCCACATCTCCGCCGCCTACTACCGCTACATCCTTTCCTCTGAAAAATGCCCCGTCGCAGGTCGCACAGTACGACACTCCCTTGCCGCGGAGTTCATTCTCACCTGGCACTCCAAGCTGTCTGTGATCGGCTCCCAATGCCAGTATCACTGTTTTCGTCTCTATCTCCTCGCCTGACTGAAGCTTCACGGTTTTCGAAGCACCGTTATCTACTATGTCAGTAACCTGTCCATTCTTAAACTCACAGCCCAGTTTTTCAGCATGTTCTCTGAACTTCATCCCTAAGTCCATACCGTTTATACCGATAAGCCCCGGGTAGTTATCTACTCTGTCAGTCGTTGCGATCTGACCGCCTCCGACCGGAGTATTTTCTATAAGAAGAGAGTCAAGTCCTGCCCTCTTCGCGTAAATGGCTGCCGTAAGCCCTGCCGGTCCGCTGCCAGCTATCACTGTATCATACATATGCCTGATCCTCGCTTTCTAAATACATAGTATGCAATTTAATTTAGCACGATGTGATGCTGATGTCAAGCCTTGCGGATTTTACCATCATCAAGAGTTATTTTTCTTTCTTTATACAGATGCCCTATGGCGCGCTTAAAAGCTGCTTTCGACAGTCCGGTCTCCCTCTTTATGACTTCAGGCGAAGCTTTCTCGGAGAATGGCAGAATTCCTGCATACGAGTCGATGATCGCCATGATCTTCGCGCCATCGTCGTCGAGCTCTAAGTAAGCGTCTTTTCTCGTCGTGAGAGCCAGCTTTCCGTCCGGCTTCACATCGGTGACACGAAGCGTTATCACATCGCCTATGCTGTAGTTTCCGGTATCCTCATGTCTCGGGATCATCCCCGAAAAAATATCATCCACGGCCACGAATGTCCCGAAGTCATGTCCGAACTCGTAGATCCGGCCATTTACCTCATCATCACGCTTGTACGGGCTGTCAGTCCTCAGATAGTGATACAGATGTCTCATAGTGGCTGCCGGACGTCCGCTTTTATCTATATAAAGACGGACTAAGACTTCGTCTCCCTTCTCGGGTCTGCCATTTATCTCATGGAACGGCAGCAGAAGGTCCTTCGGAAGTCCCCAGTCGAGAAACAGGCCTATCTTCGTCACGTCCTTTACTATAAGCGGTTTCACCTGATCTAAGGTGATGAGTGGCTCCTTTGTCGTAGCTATAAGTCTGTCCTTCGAGTCCAGATACAGGAATACTTTTATCATGTCCCCGCTCTTTGCGTCCTCAGGCACTTCCTTTGATGGCAGCAGGACTCTTTTCTCATCGTCTGAGCTATCCTCCAGGAGCGCGCCAAACTCCTTGAAATGCGCTATCTTTAATTCCTGATATTCACACAGTCTATACATATCAACTCCTAAATTTCTTTATTCCAGCCACTCCCCATCTGCAGAGATTAACGCACGCGGAAAATGGATCCAGATGCAGGTACTCACGGTAGAAACGCCACTGTACCTTTATTAGTTTCTTTTTGTTACCGGTGGTCGAGGAGCCCAGAACACGATACCTGGCCAGCACTTTCTGGTTTCCGTATGCCACGCCTGTCTTTTTCACGCAGTCGAGCCAGTAGGCATAGTCATCGCGCAGACTTTTTAGTTCCTCACGCAGGTATATCTTTCCATAGGTCCCAGCATCATAGAGACCTGTCAGGCAGCCTATCCGGTTCATCACGTACATATCCTTTACAGTGATCACCGGCTTTGCCATATCCACTTTGCCGAAGGCTTCAGAGTTCTCGTCTATATGTGCGTAGCTTGAACAGACCACCGCAGCATTTTTTTCTTTTAAAAATTCGATCTGGCTTGAAAGAAAGTCCGGATTCCAGAGATCATCAGCGTCTAGAAGCGCTATATAGCGTCCAGTAGCCTTCCTGATGCCGTTATTCCTGGCGTTGGCAGAACCGCCATTCGGCTGGTTTATAAGAGTGATGCGCGGATCCTTTGCTGCATAGGAGGTGACTATCTCCTCGGAATTATCTGATGAGCCGTCGTTTACGATGAGCATCTCCCAGTCTTTATAGTCCTGTGCCTGGACAGATTCTATCGTCTCTCCTATATACTTTGCGCCGTTGTAGCACGGCGTGATAATCGATACTTTTTCGTTCATTTTTCTAAAAAAGCCCGCCAGCGAATGCCGGTGGGCCGATAAAAATCCTTTTTAATCTATGTCTACGGTATCAGAAGCTACCTCAGCCGGTGCCTCTTCACCCTCAACTATGTCCTCTTCCTCTCCGTTCTCATCCAGAAGCTTCGTCTGGTAATCGGTATTCAGCTTGATGTCTCTGTAGCGTCTCATACCTGTTCCAGCCGGGATCAGCTTTCCGATGATTACGTTCTCCTTTAAGCCCTGGAGATGGTCGACCTTTCCCTTGATTGCGGCATCGGTCAGAACCTTTGTCGTCTCCTGGAATGAAGCGGCCGACAGGAACGAATCGGTAGCAAGAGCTGCCTTTGTGATTCCGAGAAGAACACGCTCGCCCTGTGCAGGCTCTTTGCCTTCCTTCTCGAGCTCTTCGTTCGCGTCTTCGTACTCGAGGAAATCCACCTGGCTTCCCGGAAGGAAGTCTGAGTCTCCTGCTTCTTCGATGCGGACTTTCTTCATCATCTGACGTACTATGACTTCGATGTGCTTATCAGAGATCTCAACACCCTGGAGTCTGTACACACGCTGTACTTCCTGGAGGATGTAATCCTGAACTGCTTCGATGCCGCGTACCGCGAGCAGGTCATGAGGATTGATAGAACCTGCAGTAAGTGGGTCACCAGCCTCTACATGCTGTCCGTCAGCGATGCTTATATGGCTTCCGTAAGTGATCAGGTATGTCTTTGTATCTCCATTCGGAGCAACTACATCGATCTCCTGGTGGTTCTTATCATCACGGATATGAGCCGTTCCGGCGATTTCTGTGATGGTTGCCATACCCTTTGGCTTACGTGCCTCGAAAAGCTCCTCGACACGAGGAAGACCCTGAGTGATATCTGTTCCGGCGACACCGCCTGAGTGGAAGGTACGCATCGTAAGCTGTGTACCAGGCTCACCGATAGACTGGGCTGCGATGATTCCGACAGCCTCGCCGACCTGTACAGGCTGACCTGTAGCCATGTTTGCGCCGTAGCACTTTGCGCAGATACCATTCTTGCAGCGGCAGGAAAGGATATTTCTGATCTTCACACGCTTGATAGGATTTCCGTCCTTATCAACACCCTTGGTGCAGATAGCCTCTGCACGTGCAGGAGTGATCATGTGGTTTGCCTTTACGATGACATTACCCTCTGCGTCACAGATAGTTTCGCATGAGAAACGTCCGGTGATACGATCCTGAAGTTCCTCGATGACTTCTTTTCCGCTCATGAAGGCGCTTACGTACATGCCAGGGATCTCTCTGTCCTTGCCTTCATTACAGTCGTTCTCTTTGATGATGAGTTCCTGAGATACATCAACCATTCGTCTGGTCAGGTATCCGGAATCGGCTGTACGAAGAGCTGTATCGGACATTCCCTTACGGGCTCCATGTGCTGACATGAAGTACTCGAGGACATCGAGACCTTCACGGAAGTTCGACTTGATAGGCATCTCGATGGTGTGTCCTGTAGTATCTGCCATCAGTCCACGCATACCTGCAAGCTGTTTGATCTGCTTATCAGAACCACGGGCTCCTGAGTCAGCCATCATGTAGATCTCGTTCTCAGCATCGAGTCCGTTCAGAAGGTCATCTGTGAGTTCCTTATCAGTCTTCTCCCATGTCTCGATGACTTCCTTATAACGCTCTCCCTCAGTGAGGAGACCTCTTCTGTACTTTTTGTTGATGACGTCGACTGTCTTCTCGGCACCAGCGATGAGTTCAGGCTTCTGTGGCGGCACCGTCATATCCGAGATGGAAACTGACAGAGCTGAGAGAGTACAGTACTTGTAACCCATAGCCTTTATATCATCGAGAACCTCTGCTGTCCTTGTAGCGCCATGCTTGTGCATGACTTTTTCAAGGATGGCCTTCTGGTCCTTTTTCTTTATCATCTTATCGACTTCGAGCTTTAACTCATTTCCTGGAATGCTTCTGTCAACAAATCCGAGATCCTGAGGGATGGCCTCGTTCACGATGAAACGTCCAAGTGTGGACTCTACCATTCCACAGAGCTTTCTGCCGTCCGGCATAGTCTTTCTGACACGGACTTTGATACGTGCGTGCCAGTCCAGATCTCCATTCTCATGAGCTAAAAGTGCTTCGTTCATGCTCCTGAAAGCCTTGCCTTCGCCCTTTACACCCTTACGCTCCTGAGTCATGTAATAGATACCAAGGACCATATCCTGTCCAGGTACTGCGACAACTCCACCATCTGATGGCTTTAAGAGGTTGTTCGGGGAAAGAAGCATGAAACGGCACTCTGCCTGTGCTTCCTGAGTCAGAGGCAGATGAGCGGCCATCTGGTCTCCATCGAAGTCGGCGTTGAATGCGGCACATACCATAGGATGAAGTCTTATGGCTTTTCCTTCGACAAGGATAGGCTCGAACGCCTGAATACCAAGTCTGTGGAGTGTCGGAGCACGGTTAAGCATTACCGGATGCTCTTTGATGACATCCTCTAAGACATCCCATACTCTAGGGTCGTTCTGCTTCTCGACCATCTTCTTGGCGTTCTTGATGTTCTGAGCGACTCCGGTGTGTACAAGCTCTCTCATGACGAAAGGCTTGAACAGCTCGATGGCCATCTCCTTCGGAAGACCGCACTGATACATCTTCAGATCCGGTCCTACGACGATAACGGAACGTCCAGAATAGTCGACACGCTTACCAAGGAGGTTCTGACGGAATCTTCCGTTCTTACCCTTGAGCATGTCAGAAAGGGACTTCAGGGCTCTGTTTCCAGGTCCTGTGACTGCTCTTCCACGACGGCCGTTATCTATGAGTGCGTCTACAGCCTCCTGGAGCATACGCTTCTCGTTCCTGATGATGATATCAGGAGCTGCGAGCTCTAAGAGTCTTCTGAGACGGTTATTTCTGTTTATGATCCTTCTGTACAGGTCGTTTAAATCTGAAGTAGCAAATCTGCCTCCATCGAGCTGTACCATAGGACGAAGATCTGGAGGGATAACAGGCAGTACGTTCAGGATCATCCATTCAGGTCTGTTTCCTGATTCACGGAAAGCCTCGACTACTTCGAGTCTCTTCATGATACGTGCCCTCTTCTGGCCTGAAGCATTTTCAAGCTCAGCTGTAAGTTCCTCTGAATCTTTGTCGAGGTCGATCTCCTTCAGGAGCTCCTGGATAGCTTCTGCTCCCATGCCTGCACGGAATCCATCAGGTCCGTACTGGTCTACATATGACTGGTATTCCTGCTCTGAGAGAACCTGCTTCTTCATAAGAGGGGTATCTCCCGGATCAAGAACTATGTATGAAGCAAAGTAGAGAACTCTCTCGAGCACTCTCGGTGAGAGATCAAGGATGAGTCCCATACGTGAAGGGATTCCCTTGAAGTACCAGATATGAGATACAGGAGCTGCCAGCTCGATGTGTCCCATTCTCTCACGTCTAACGGAAGCCTTGGTGACCTCAACTCCGCATCGGTCACAGACAACGCCCTTATAGCGGATCTTCTTGTACTTTCCGCAGTGACACTCCCAATCCTTTGTAGGTCCGAATATCTTTTCGCAGAAAAGTCCGTCCTTCTCAGGCTTTAAGGTACGGTAATTGATGGTCTCAGGCTTTTTTACCTCACCGTGAGACCACTCCCTTATCTGTTCCGGAGAAGCCAGACCGATTTTTATCGAATCAAAACCGATGGACTGATTTGTGGTTTTTTCCTTTTTTTCCGGCATCAATTTCTCCTTCCCTTAATCCTCGTCATCCGACATGCCTGTGAGCTCTGAAGCCAGCTTCTGAGGATCGAGTTCAAAATCACCGTCATCGCCGTCTTCATCCGAACCGGATGATACATTCTCTATCTCGCCTGTATCAGAGTTGATCTCCTGATGTGTGAAGCCATGCTTCTCGAAGTTCTCGCTCTTCTCGAATGCATAGTCCCTGCTGTCATCTGAGATCAGCTTATTGATGTTCGTATTTCCGTAATCCTGTGACTCCATCAGTTTGACTTCTTCACCCTTGTCGTCAAGAACCTTGACATCAAGGCAGAGTGACTGGAGTTCCTTGAGCATTACCTTGAATGACTCTGGAATTCCTGGAGCCGGGATATTCTGTCCCTTTATGATAGCCTCATAGGTCTTTACACGTCCTACGACATCATCTGACTTCATCGTCAGGATCTCCTGAAGAGTATAAGCTGCACCATAAGCCTCGAGAGCCCATACCTCCATTTCTCCGAAACGCTGTCCTCCGAACTGTGCTTTACCACCGAGAGGCTGCTGCGTTACGAGAGAGTACGGACCAGTAGAACGAGCATGGATCTTATCGTCTACCAGATGATGAAGCTTCAGGTAATGCATGTGTCCGATAGTAACACGTGATGGGAATTCCTCACCTGTTCTTCCGTCACGAAGCTGTACCTTACCGTCTTCTCCGATAGCTACTCCGTGCCATTCCTTTGTATGCTCTCTGTGCTCCCAGAGATAGTTCATGACATCGGCATTTACCGAGCCTTCGTACTTCTCTTTAAACTCATCCCAGGTGATGGATTCCTGTCCATCGTTATTCGTAAAGCCTCTCTCCTTATCCTTACCTGTCAGGTCGATCCTGGCATAGTCGTTTGCCATCTGGAGAGCTTCCTGGATATCGGTCTCGTTTGCGCCGTCGAATACAGGTGTCTCGATGTTATATCCGAGGACCTTGGCAGCAAGTGAGAGATGGATCTCAAGCACCTGTCCGATATTCATTCGTGAAGGCACGCCCATCGGGTTAAGGCAGATATCAAGCGGACGGCCGTTTGGCAGGTATGGCATATCCTCTACAGGAAGCACACGTGAAACGACACCCTTGTTTCCGTGACGTCCGGCCATTTTATCACCGACGGAGATTTTT
>JAQXXU010000100.1 GCA_029226225.1 Lachnospiraceae bacterium
TGCCAGTCCGCTTCAGAGGCGGCCGAGCGGGCGGGGATCTCGCGGTCGAGTTTTTACAAGTACAAGGACGAGATCTTCAGGTACCATGAGAATCAGAGAGGACGCTCAGTCACGATGGTCGTAAAGCTCATAGATGAGCCGGGACGTCTCTCGAAGATCCTCACGAACCTGGCGGATTCCGGCGCGAACATCCTCTCTATCCATCAGGCGATTCCGGTGAACGGGGTCGCGGCGATCACTTTATCTATGGATCTGCCGAAGGATATGGAGGTCTCGGAGGTCACTGACCGCATTGAAAAAATAACCGGCGTTTCATACGCGAAGATACTTGCCGAGGAGCAGGTATAACTGGGCGGCGCCAGAATTTTTATAATGAAAGGAAAAAAGATGAAAGCAGCGATAATGGGGTATGGAACCATTGGAAGCGGAGTAGCGGAGACACTGAAAGTAAATCACGATGTCATAGAAAAAAGAGTCGGTGAGCCGATAGAACTGAAGAAGGTCCTTGACTTGCGTGAGTTCGAAGGTGACGCGATCCAGCCTCTGATAGTGCATGACTACAAAGACATCGTAAATGATCCCGAGATACAGATCGTCGTCGAGACGATGGGAGGAGTCGAGCCTGCATACACTTTTGTCAAGGCTATGCTTGAGGCCGGGAAGCACGTGACCACTTCAAACAAGGCTCTGGTAGCGGACAAAGGCGCAGAGCTGATCAGGATAGCTAAAGAGCATAATGTAAGCTTCATGTTTGAAGCTTCTGTCGGCGGCGGAATTCCGATCATCAGATGCCTGGAGTCCTGCCTGACCGGAGATGTCATCGAGGAGATCGAGGGAATCGTAAACGGCACTACAAACTACATGATGACAGAGATGGCAGACAAGGGCGCAGACTTTGACGACGTGCTGAAAGAAGCCCAGGCAAAGGGGTTTGCCGAGAAAGACCCGACAGCCGATATCGAGGGCTATGATGCCTGCCGTAAGATCGCAATCCTTACTTCATTAGTCGCAGGTCAGCAGGTCGATTATAACGACATCCCGACCGAAGGCATCACCCATATCTCAGCAGACGACATAAAGTACGCTAAAAAAATGGGACGTAAAGTCAAGCTTCTCGCTACTAGCAAAGAGTCTGGTGACACCTACGCATGCCGGGTAGCACCTTTCCTACTTCCGCCGGAGAACCCGCTGTACAATGTCGAAGGCGTATTCAACGCAGTCTTTGTACATGGAAATATCCTGGGCGACGGCATGTTCTACGGCTCAGGCGCCGGGAAACTCCCGACAGCTTCAGCAGTAGTCGGCGACATAGTAAAAATAGCCAAGCACATCGACAAGAACGTCCCGATCGAGTGGCGTGAAGAGAAGCTGCAGCTCGCTGACCCGGGCCTCGACAAATACCGCTTCTTTGTCCGCACGACAGACGACCAGGGCGCCATCGATGCAGCCTTCGGCGACGTCGACTACATCGATGCCGACATCGTCCCAGGCGAAGTCGGCTTCATCACCCCGGAACTCGAGCAACGCGTCTTCGACGAGAAGGCATCTACACTGTCTGAAGTAGTAAATACCATCCGCTTAGCCTGATGGTGATGACTGCAAGTAGAGAACATATTTTGGCAAAGTAAGCGGGCCGTGATATAGTAGCTGAGAAGGGACCTTATGGAACGCCGGCGCTTAGGCCGCGTCTTTTGCGGCCTTATGCGTCCGCTGCGTTCCATACGGAGCGAGAGCGAGCCCTGAGCAGCTACTGTGTCACAGGACCGCGTCGCTTTGCGATTTATGATATATAGTTGGAGGAAGAATGTTAATAGTCAAGAAGTTTGGCGGCACATCCGTCGCCAACAAGGAACGAATCTTTAATGTTGCCAAGCGCTGCATCGAAGATTACAAAAAAGGAAACAAAGTCGTCGTAGTCCTCTCCGCAATGGGAGACACGACAGATGACCTGATCGCGATGGCAAAGGATATCAATCCGGATCCGCCGAAGCGTGAAATGGATGCCCTTCTTTCTACAGGAGAGCAGGTCTCGGTAGCCCTGATGTCCATGGCAATGGCAAGCCTCGGAGTACCGGCCGTATCACTGAATGCCTTCCAGGTCGTAATGCACACAACGCATCATCATATGAATGCTCGCTTTAAAAAGGTAGATACCGACCGAATCAATGCTGAGCTCGACCAGGGAAAGATAGTCATAGTGACAGGCTTCCAGGGTGTAAATAAATACGACGATGTGACGACACTTGGACGCGGCGGATCTGATACGACAGCCGTAGCACTTGCGGCAGTTTTAAACGCAGATGCCTGCGAGATCTACACAGATGTAGACGGCGTATACACAGCTGATCCAAGAATCGTACCGAATGCGAAGAAGCTCAAGGAGATCTCATACGACGAGATGCTCGAGCTCGCAACGCTCGGAGCCCAGGTGCTTCACAACAGATCAGTCGAAATGGCAAAAAAATACAACGTGCCTCTTGTGGTGCGTTCAAGTCTCACCAATGCAGAAGGAACAGTCGTTAAGGAGGTAACGAAAGTGGAAAGCATGCTCGTAAGCGGAGTCGCAGTAGATAAGGACGCGGCCCGTATAGCACTTATAGGATTAAAGAATGAGCCGGGAATCGCATTTAAGGTATTCGATCTTCTCGCAAAGAAAAATATCAACGTAGACATGATCCTGCAGTCGATCGGCCGCGACGACACTAAGGATATCTCATTCACAGTAGACCAGGGACAGGCCAAGGAAGCTGTAGAAGTCTTAAAGGACAGCCAGGAGAGGCTTACTTTCCAGAAGCTTGTCGAAGAGGAGAACGTAGCCAAGCTTTCCATAGTCGGCGCAGGAATGCAGTCGAATGCCGGCGTAGCTGCCAGGATGTTCGAGGCTCTGGCTGATGTCGGAGTTAACATCCGCATGATCTCCACATCAGAGATCCGCATCACTGTCCTTATCGACATCGAAGATGTAAAAGTCGCTATGAGAGCAGTACATGATAAGTTTATTGACGACTGATATGCCATAGATCAGGAACAGGCCCCGCGGGAAGCGGGGTTATTTTTATAAAATAAAATGTGGATAAAGCAGCAAAAGTTTCGTCAACTTGCACAAAAATTTATGAAGGTTTTTGTGCAATATAGACAAATCCCTTATTGACATATGATTTTTAGAGTATTAAAATCCATGCAGTAGGTGAGAGTAAATGCGGGAAGGAAGTGACGGTTTTTGGATGCGCTTGTAAAGTCGCTGAAGGCGGACATGAATGTCGAAACAATATTTAAGATTCCGATATTCGGTGGCATTCCTGTTTATGAATCAGTTGTTGTGACCTGGATCATTATTGCAGCTGTGCTTATTGCCTGTCTTCTGCTGACGCGAAACCTGAGCGTGGAGCATCCGGGAAAGAGACAGCTCGCTCTTGAAAGCTTTGTAGAGTGGCTGTACAGATTCTTCGGAGAGACGATCGGAGAAAAAGGAAAACGGTACGTCCCTTATCTGGTGTCGGTTCTGATCTATATCGCTATTTCGAACCTGATAGGAATTATCGGTTTCAAACCACCGACGAAGGACATGAATGTGACTGTGGCGCTGTCGCTTATGAGTATTATCCTCATTGAAGCCAGCGGTGTCATTGAGAAAGGGCCGAAGCGGTTCGCGCACAGCTTTGCGGAACCTATGCCGATCATTACGCCGATAAATATCCTAGAGATCTTTATCCGTCCGCTGTCACTGTGTATGCGACTTTTCGGAAACGTGCTCGGAAGCTTCGTCATCATGGAACTTCTGAAGCTGGTTGTCCCGGTAGTCCTTCCGGCATTGGCGTCATTGTACTTTGATATCTTCGATGGCCTGATCCAGGCTTACGTATTCGTATTTCTGACTTCATTGTTTATGAAAGAATCAATAGAGTAGACAAAATAGCGGTGGAATCCCACCAGATGAAGTCAGCTTTTTATTTGGAAACTAAAGATAGCGGCAGCGCGACGCATGTGCACACCGAACGATTCAAGTGAGTGTGTGCATATGCGGAATTAGCTGCCGCGACAACATTTTTTACAGGAGGAACAAAATGAGTTCAGCATTATTTGTAGCAATTGGAGCCGGTATCGCAGTTCTTACAGGAATCGGAGCAGGACTTGGAATCGGAAAGGCAACAGGAAGCGCAGTTGACGCAATCGCAAGACAGCCGGAGGCATCAGGAAAGATCCAGTCATCACTTCTTTTAGGCTGCGCCCTTGCAGAGGCAACCGCTATTTACGGTTTCGTTATCGCTCTTCTTATCATCCTGTTCCTTAAATAATCAGGGAACTCTGCTGCGGCTGGCTTTCCAGCCGCTGAAGTGACAGGAGGATAGAATGCTAAAGGTAAATTTCTGGGACATCCTCTTTACGATTGTAAACGTACTTGTCATTTACTGGATCTTAAAGAAGTTTCTCTTCAACCGCATTAAAAATGTGATAGACGACAGAGAGGCAAATATCAGGGATCAGTTCACTGAGGCCGGCAATCGTAAGAAGGAAGCCGATGAAGAAAAAGCTAAATATTTGAAAAAACAGGACGCTGCCGAGCAGGAAGCTGCTGCGATCGTTAAAAAAGCAAGGACTGAGGCCGACAGGATCTACGATAAGAGTCTTGCCGAAGCCCAGGAAGAGGCTGATGCGATCAGGGCAAAGGCAAGGACCGATGCCGAGAACATCAAGCAGAGGAACCTTGCTGAGAGCCGTGAGGCTATCAGTGCTTTAGCTTTGATGGCAGCTAAGAAGATCCTGGAGAATGGTGATAAAGATGCAGCAGACAGCAGTACACAATAACGCGGTGGTCTTGTCTGAACTGCCAGTGGAGAGATCCGAGGTTTCAGGTGTCCTTAAGACGATTGAGTCTGAGCCTTTATTAATGGAATTTTTGATGAGCCCGGTTATTTTTTACAGAAAAAAAGAAGCTGTAGAGAAGAAGATTTCAAAGGTAGCAGGCCTGTCAAAGACCATGACAGATTTTCTCCTTGTGATGATAAGAAATCACAACGAGAGAATTATCCCGGACATTCTCCGCGAGTATCTAAGGCTTGAAGACGAGAAAGCCGGAATCCTTAAGGCTGAGCTGTTTTATACGGATGAGGGCGATCTGGAGGCTGATAAGAAAAAGGCAAGAGCCTCCCTTGAAAAGCTTTTCCCGGACGCGAAATTCGATTTTTCCGTCCATCAGGACAAAAACCTAATCGGTGGCTACCTCGTCAGATGTAAGAACTTTGAGATCGACAGAAGCTACAAAGGGCAGCTCAGACAGTTGCAGAATAAATTATACGGGAGGTGAAGATTATGGCAGCAGTAAGTGCTACCGACATTATCTCCATCATCAGGAGTGAAATAGAGAATTTTGATGCTGACTTCGAAGCGAAGGAGACCGGTGAGGTCATAAGCGTAGGAGACGGTATCGCAAGAATATATGGAATTGACCATGCTGAGTACGGCGAGGTCGTTGTGTTCGACAACGGCGTAAAGGCAATGGTCCAGGATGTCAAGGAGAATGAGATCGGTGTCATTCTCTTTGGGCGTGACAGCGGAATCCACGAGGGAAGCCGTGTTGCACGTACAGGCAAGAGAGCCGGTATCCCTACAGGTGATGCCTTCCTTGGCAGAGTCATCAATGCACTCGGTGAGCCGATTGATGGTGACGGCGACATCAAGGAAGATGAATACCGTCCTGTAGAGCATGAGGCTCCTGGAATTATAGACAGGCAGTCAGTCGATACTCCGCTTGAGACAGGAATCCTCGCTATAGATTCAATGTTCCCGATCGGCCGTGGACAGCGTGAGCTGATCATCGGAGACAGGCAGACAGGTAAGACGTCGATTGCCACGGATACGATTCTGAACCAGAGAGGCAAGGATGTCATCTGTATCTATGCAGCTATCGGCCAGAAGGCTTCGACTGTTGCGAGAGTCGTAGAGACACTGAAAAAATACGGCGCCATGGACTACAGTATCGTAGTTGCTGCTACAGCAGCTGACCCGGTGGCCTGCCAGTATATAGCTCCATACGCAGCTACTTCTATGGCTGAGCATTTCATGGAGCAGGGGAAGGATGTGCTCGTAGTATACGATGACCTTTCAAAGCACGCGGTTTCATACCGTGCCATCTCGCTTCTCCTTGGCAGATCACCAGGACGTGAGGCTTATCCTGGAGATGTATTCTATCTCCATTCAAGACTTCTTGAGAGATGCGCGAGACTTTCAGATGAAAAGGGCGGCGGATCTATCACAGCACTTCCTATTATAGAGACACAGGATGGAGATGTGTCGGCTTACATTCCGACAAACGTCATCTCTATCACAGATGGTCAGATCTTCCTTGAGACAAAGCTCTTCTTCGAAGGACAGAGACCTGCCGTAAACGTCGGACTTTCAGTATCCCGTGTCGGCGGAGCAGCACAGACAAAGGCTATGAAGAAGGCATCAGGTACTATACGTATCGACCTTGCACAGTACAGAGAGCTTGAAGTCTTCACACAGTTCTCATCAGATCTCGATGAGACTACAAAGGCACAGCTGAATCACGGAAATGCTCTGATGGAGCTGTTAAAACAGCCTCTTAACCATCCGCTTTCAATGGCCGATCAGGTTATCACGCTTATTCTCGCTCAGGAGAAGTACTTCGATGACGTTGACAAGTCACAGGTCAAGAAGCTTCAGAATAATGTACTCAGCGCTGTCAGGGATACAGCCGCAGATGTCTACAATACGCTTGAAGAGAAGAACGAGCTTAATGATGGTATAAAAGCGCGTATTATAGACGCAGCAAACAAGTACAAAGCATCGAGGTGATCAGATGGCTTCTACTAAAGAGATAAAAGACAGGATCTCAAGCGTTCGTGATACCTTAAAGATCACGAATGCCATGTATCTGATCTCATCTTCGAAGCTGAAAAAAGCTAAGAAGGCACTTGCCGATACGGAGCCGTTTTTCTATTCGCTTCAGCAGGCCGTAACGCGTCTTCTGCGTCATGTGCCTGAGATGACCAGCCCTTTCTTTGAGGATAAAGATCTTCACGATGAAGAGAAAAAGGTCGGACTTCTGGTTGTCACAGCGGATAAAGGTCTTGCGGGTGCCTATAACCACAATGTCCTGAAGATTATGGAGGAAGAGCTGGCAAAGTACAAGGAAGCAAAAATCTACTGCATGGGCCAGATCGGAAAGCACTATCTCGAGGCAAAGGGCATTCCGATAGATACTGAGTTCAACTTTGTCGTCCAGAATCCTAACCTTTCCCGTGCGAGAAGCATTACAGAGACTCTGGTGGATGACTTCCTTAAGCACAGGGTGGACGAGGTCGTCATGGTCTACACCCGTATGGAAAACGCGATGACCGAGGTGGCAGAGGTAAGACAGCTGCTTCCGCTTGTTCGTGGAAGCTTTATCGATGACAAGGTAAAAAATCTTCCTGTAGATATCCCGATGGAGACTATTTCATTTGTTCCTTCACCTGAAGAGGTTATGTCAAGAATAGCTCCTGAGTATGTAATAGGATTCGTCTATGGCGCGCTGGTCCAGTCATTCTGCTGTGAGCAGAATGCCAGAATGACCGCCATGCAGGCAGCTACTGATGCCGGAGACAAGATGCTTAAGTCCCTGAGTACTGAGTATAACAGAGCCCGTCAGGCAGCTATCACTCAGGAGATCACTGAGATAGTTGCGGGCGCCAGAGCTCAGACCGAAAGCACATAAGGCGAGCACTAGCGTAGCGAAAATATAAATATTCCCTGCAAGAAAGGAGAATACATGACAGGTAAAATCATACAGGTTTCCGGACCGGTCGTAGATGTCGTCTTCGAGGATGACAATCTTCCTCCGATCCGTGAAGCTCTGTCAGTAAACAATAATGGGAAAAAGTGCATAATGGAGGTGGCTTCCCATCAGGGAAATCACGTAGTACGCTGCATCATGCTGTCTGCCTCTGAAGGTCTCTACCGTGATATGGAGGTCGAAGATACCGGAAGCGGTATCAAGACTCCGGTTGGTGAAAAAACTCTCGGAAGACTTTTCAATGTCCTTGGCGAGACAATTGATGATGGCGGGCAGATAACAGATGCACCTGAGTGGGAGACTCACAGAGAGCCTCCGAAATTTGAGGACCAGAAGCCGGCTACAGAGATGCTTGAGACTGGTATAAAGGTCATCGATCTTCTGGCGCCTTACGCAAAGGGCGGTAAGATCGGTCTGTTCGGCGGCGCTGGTGTTGGTAAGACAGTCCTCATTCAGGAGCTTATTTCAAACGTAGCCACAGAGCACGGCGGCTACTCTATTTTCACAGGAGTAGGAGAGAGGTCACGTGAAGGCAACGACCTCTGGACAGAGATGAAGGCAAGCGGAGTTCTTGAGAAGACCGCGCTGGTCTTCGGTCAGATGAACGAACCGCCTGGTGCACGTATGAGAGTCGCAGAGACAGGTCTTACAATGGCCGAGTATTTCCGTGACCACGACAACAAGGATGTGCTTCTATTCATCGATAATATCTTCCGTTTCACGCAGGCTGGTTCTGAGGTATCAGCACTTCTTGGCCGTATGCCTTCAGCCGTTGGTTATCAGCCGACTCTCGCTAACGAGATGGGTGAACTTCAGGAACGTATCGCATCTACGAAAAATGGATCAGTCACTTCGGTTCAGGCTGTTTACGTGCCTGCCGATGACCTGACAGACCCTGCACCTGCTACTACATTCACACACCTCGATGCTACGACGGTTCTTTCCCGAAAGATCGTGGAGCAGGGTATTTATCCGGCTGTCGATCCTCTTGAATCAACTTCCCGTATCCTTGAGCCTGATGTCGTAGGTGAAGAACACTATGATACAGCAAGAAGGGTTCAGGCAATCCTTCAGAAGTATAACGAGCTGCAGGATATCATCTCTATCCTTGGTATGGAAGAACTTTCGGATGACGATAAGACTCTTGTCTACAGAGCCCGTAAGATCCAGCGTTTCCTGTCTCAGCCGTTCCATGTGGCAGAGCAGTTCACGGGTGTTCCTGGAATCTATGTACCTGTTGAGGAGACAGTAAAGAGCTTCAAGGCTATTCTTGATGGCCAGATGGATGAGTATCCAGAGAACGCATTCTTCAATGTCGGAACTATCGAGGATGTGAAGAAGAAAGCCGAGACACTTTAACGGGAGGCGCCTATGTTCTATTTGAAGGTAATAGCAGCGAACCGGACATTTTTCTCGGGCTTTGCTGAGTCGGTGATCTTCCAGTCGCATGATGGCAGGCAGCAGATTCTTTCTCATCATGAAAATCTGGTAATCGCTCTTGATGAAGGCATGATCGATATCACTCCGGCTGAGCATGCCGGAAATGGCTCAGCAGAAAACAGCGATGGTCACCTGACCGGTCTTGCGGGCAGGGGCTTTGCCGAGGTCGTAAATAACCGTGTGACAATCATTCTGGAGTCTTGCGAGAAACCGGAGGAGATTGATGTGCGCCGTGCCGAAGAGGCCAAGGAGCGCGCAGAGGAAAAACTGCGTCAGAAGACGAGTATTCAGGAATACTACCATTCCCGTGCTTCGCTGGCCCGCGCCATGGCCCGTCTGGCTGCCGCCCGGAAAAATAAATAAAAAAATACCCCCTGTATCGGAAAATTCCGGTACAGGGGATTTTTTTACCTCGTCTCTCCTTCGGTGTACATACGGCAGCCGAATCCTTTGAGGCTTACTTCTCTATGAGCCGCTTCTGACTCAGGATCAATGCCGCTTTCTATGTCGGTATCGAAGTCAGAATAGAAATCTCCGACAGCTCCGGCCGGCCTTAGCTGCTGGCCTCCATTTATGAGTGACTTCCTGTATCCGATACCCGAAATAAGCTTCGGAAGAATCGGTACGAAAATAACTGCTGCGACGATAAGTGTTACTAAAATAATAGCGTCCATCATATAGATTCCTCCTTTGTTCAATGGATTTTTTCTTGTTAACTATATTATATCATGTCTTTGCATGAACGCAATTGAAACAAATTGATATCATGGTGAACAAAATTCATTATGCTTACAATGATTTATTGAATACTTTTTTGGGAATGCGCATAAAAATGATGAGAAATAGGCGATATCAAAAAATATACGTATTTATTATGCGTAATATTGACTTACGGAATAGATGATGATATTATTATGCAATAAAGAGAGAAAGTAGGCGATATTTATGAGATCATTTGATTATGAAAACCTGGCCAGAAGAAAATGGGATATGGATATATTGAACCTTGTCTCAAAAATACAGGAGTGCAAGGGCAGACAGGATCTTTTTACCAGGCAGAAACCTGTGGAACTGGAAAGGCTTCAGCAGATTGCCAGAATTCAAAGCACTGAATCATCTAATAGAATTGAGGGCATTGTTTCGTCATCTACGAGAATGAAACAACTGATGGATGAGAAGACGACTCCGGCAAATCGCGATGAAAGCGAGATCGTTGGGTACAGGGATGTGCTAGGCATTATACATGAGAACTATGAACAGATACCTATAAAAAGGAACTACATATTACAGCTTCACAGAGATCTGTTCAGACACACAGATGTTTCGTTTGGCGGCCATTTTAAGAACGTCCAGAACTACATAAATGAGTATAGGCCTGATGGAACGGCGGTTACCAGGTTTACTCCGACGGCACCGTATGAGACGCCGAGCGCCAT
The DNA here is from genome assembly GCA_029226225.1 of Lachnospiraceae bacterium. GTDB lineage: Bacteria > Bacillota > Clostridia > Lachnospirales > Lachnospiraceae > Weimeria. Next base: position 10,672 of record JAQXXU010000100.1, read on the forward strand.
CGATGCCATATGTGAGAGCTATAATCGGACGATTGCGTTTCAGCGTGTTGATCCACTTATACTTATACCGGTATTTATTCTGGATTTTTTATGTATACACCCATTTAATGATGGAAATGGAAGGATGAGCAGGCTTCTGACTTTGCTCCTGATGTATCAGAATGGATTTGAAGTCGGAAAGTATATAAGCATAGAGAAAGCCATTGAAAAAACGAAAGACAGATATTATGATGTACTGAATTACTCAGATGTGGGCTGGGATGATGCAAGCAATGATCCGGATCCGTTTATCAGGTATATGTTAGAGGTTATTCTCTCGTGCTATAAGGAATTCGAAGAGAAAGTAAGGATTACTTCATATATGGATAAAAGGACTCAGGCCTATGATATTGTAAAAGTATATGTGAGTGACCATATAGGAAAGTTCAGTATATCAGACGTACTGATCGCCTGTCCTGGCATAAGTAGGGCGTCAGCACAGAAAGCATTAAAGCAGATGGTTGAGAATGGAACACTTGAAAAACATGGAGCTTCTCGTGGAACATACTACCTGCCTGTGCTAAAATAAATTATGTTCGAATGATTCTGTTTTATTGAAAGGACCGATATGTATTTAGCAGATAAATGGAAAGACTACGAAGTCATAGATACCTCAGATGGGGATAAGCTCGAGCGATGGGGGAAGTATATACTCCAACGCCCGGACCCGCAGGTCATCTGGAATACACCGAAAGGACCAGAATGGAAAAAAATAAACGCGCACTACCACAGGAGCCATAAGGGCGGCGGAGAGTGGGAGTTTTTTGATCTTCCGAAGGAGTGGACGATCCACTATCCGCTTCCGGCTGGAAAGCTGACCTTTCATCTGAAGCCGTTTTCATTCAAACACACCGGGCTTTTCCCAGAGCAGGCAGCGAACTGGGAATGGTTTTCTTCTATTATAAGTAAGGCTAAAGAGAAAAATCCTTCGAGACAGATAAAAGTCTTAAACCTCTTTGCATACACCGGCGGTGCTACAGTCGCAGCAGCCATGTCAGGAGCAGAAGTAACACACGTCGACGCGTCGAAGGGAATGGTTACCTGGGCACATGAGAACGCAAACTCTTCAGGCCTTGAGAATGCGCATATCCGCTGGCTCGTAGATGACTGCATGAAGTTCGTGGAGCGTGAGATCCGCCGTGGCAATCACTATGACGGCATCATCATGGACCCGCCTTCCTATGGCCGCGGCCCGAAGGGCGAGATCTGGAAGATCGAGGAGAAAATCTTCCCGCTGATACAGGACTGCAGGAAGATCCTCTCAGATGACCCTCTTTTTTTCCTGGTGAACTCCTACACCACCGGCCTCCAGCCAGCAGTCCTTCATTATATTCTGGCCACCGCCCTTAAAGGCATCCCGGGCACGATCGAAGCTGACGAGATCGGCCTCCCAGTCACTCGTACCGGTCTCGTCCTCCCATGCGGAGCCTCCGGCCGCTACGAAGCGAACTGACATAGCCTAGGGTGCAGTCGGTATTCGAGACCATGTATCCGGATTCCGGGCAGCAAGTACCATTCAACACGGACAAAGTATTCTGGAAGAAAATCGGGTACTTTTACCGGCAAACTGTAGATAGCGGGTTGGGTGGCACGGGTGTGGAGAGAGCCCCTTATGGAACGCCGGCGCTTGGCGGCTGTTCTTTAGCCGCCTATGCGTCCGCTGCGTTTCATACGGAGCGAGAGCGTGGCTCGAAACACACCCGTGCCACCCGACCCGCGTCTCGTTATTTTGCACTTTAAAAAGAACACAATAATTCTTGCAATACTCGGAAAATCCGTGTAGAATAGCAGTTGCTGTGACATGATAGCTATGAAGCGTGAGGTTGCTGCCGAAGCTGACGTAAGCAGTGTATGGCAGGTTTTCCGCGGAGCGAATGTCAAGTTAGGAAACTGGCGACAAGTCACTGTACAGTTAAAGAATCTGTTCTAAGGGAACAGAGGGCGATGTTCGAAGATAGGACACACCCGGTTATGTGTACAGTCACCACTTGTCGAACTGAATTAGTCCGATATAGGAGGCGGCTTTTTTTATGGCAACACAGGTTATGCGTATCACTCTGAAGGCTTATGACCACGAGCTCGTGGATCAGTCAGCCAGAAAGATCATCGACACTGTAAAGAAGAACGGTGCACAGGTTTCAGGACCAGTACCTCTTCCTACAAAGAAGGAAGTAGTTACCATTCTTCGTGCAGTCCACAAGTATAAGGACTCCAGAGAGCAGTTCGAGCAGAGAACTCATAAGAGACTGATCGATATCCTGACACCGACACAGAAGATTGTTGATTCACTTTCACGTCTTGAGATGCCGGCAGGTGTATATATCGATATCAAAATGAAGAACAAGTAAAGATCAGCTGTTTTTCATTCTGATAGCAACTATTGTATCTAGTATGAACACATCACATGATGCGTTCCGCTGTAGAAAGGATTTTTTATGAAAAAGGCTATTTTAGCTACAAAGGTCGGAATGACCCAGGTCTTCGACGAGAATGGCGACCTTATCCCGGTTACCGTATTACTCGCAGGACCGTGCAAGGTTACCCAGATCAAGACCGTAGAGAATGACGGTTATGAGGCAGTACAGGTTGCCTTCACAGACAAGAAAGAAAAAGTAGTATCAAAGGATGCTAACGGCAAGAAGAGCGTAGCTCATCGTCATGGCGTTAACAAGCCGGAGAAAGGACATTTTGACAAGGCTGGCGTTGAAGCTATGCGCTATGTCAGAGAGTTCAGATTTGATAACTGCGGTGACTACCAGTTAGCACAGGAGATAAAGGCTGACATCTTCGCAGCAGGAGATAAGGTTGATGTAACAGCTACATCAAAAGGTAAAGGATTCCAGGGTGCAGTCAAGAGATTAGGGCAGCACAGAGGACCTATGGCTCATGGTTCAAAGTTCCATCGTCATCAGGGTTCAAACGGTTCTTGCTCTACTCCTTCACGAGTATTCAAGGGCAAGGGAATGCCTGGACATATGGGTTCGGTAAAGGTTACTACCCAGAACCTTGAGGTCGTACGCGTAGATGCTGACGAGAACCTGATCCTTGTAAAGGGAGCAGTTCCAGGACCGAAGAAGTCACTCGTTACTATCAAAGAGACAACAAAGCGATAAGGCAGCGGAAAGGAGTAAATCAGGATGGCTAAGGTATCCGTTTATAATATGGACGGCAAAGAAGTCGGAACAACTGAGCTTTCAGATGCCGTATTCGGAGTAGAAGTAAACGAGCAT
>JAQXXU010000101.1 GCA_029226225.1 Lachnospiraceae bacterium
GGGTGAGCGTTTACCTCGTTCGGTTCTCCGTGAGTTGCCCATCTGGTGTGGCCGATACCGACTACTCCCGGCATGGTGGCGCCGTCGTGTGTCATCTCCTCAAGAACCTTCAGTCGGCCCTTTGATTTCTTTATCTGGATCTCGTTTCCGTCGTAGACTGCGATCCCGGCGGAGTCGTAGCCGCGGTATTCGAGTTTTTCGAGGCCGTCCAGAAGTATAGGGGCTGCCTGGTCACTTCCTATGTATCCTACTATTCCACACATATATATCTCCTGAAAAAATGTAGATACGGGGCTGGTGAGGCACACAAGCCAACCCCTTTTTTACTTTAGTGTTCTGCTGTTGGCGTTAGTTTGTCGTAGTCGATGTTGAGTCGGTGGTGTCTTCTGTCGTGGTGTCGTCGACGCCGATGTTGCCCTCGGATTTGCTGAAGTCTTCGACATCTGCCTCGGTCTTGCCAGTACGGTATGATATCTGCTGGCTGATGGTTCTGACTGTCTGGGTCGGTGCAAAGTTCATCTCATCGAACATCTTCTGGTGGAGCTTCTCGACGTTTGTCTCGAGGGTGCACGGTACGATGATCGAACCGTACGTATTCATAGTGCCATTCCACTTGTCGAATGGGAATCCGAATGACTTATCCACTGAATATGACTTGGCTGCTGTCGCCAGTGAGATGATCTCTGTGGCTGAGAAGTTCGTCGATACCTTCGGCAGTACGTCGTCCACTATAGAGTTCAGCTGGGATAGTGAAGCCTTTTTTACTTTGTCGATGACTAAGCTCATGACCTTTCTCTGCCTCTCGGCACGGCCATAGTCACCCTTTCCGTCTGATGTATGTCTGATACGGCAGTACGCGCAGGCCTGAACGCCGTTCAATGTCTGGAGGCCAGGCTTTGTCACATAAGTGGCTTTCTTTCCGGAAAGTCTGGCGACTTCAGGAATGGTAGGCCATCTCGAGCTGTTAAGCGCCTGATACTCTGCATCGCTTACATCTACTTCGATACCGCCGACATCATCTATGACGTCTGTCACTGCTGCGAAATCGAAGGTCACGAATTTCTCGATGTTCAGATCGAGGTTTCCGTTCATCATCTCGAGTGCCTGTTTCTCGCCGCCACGGGCATACGCAGCGTTTGACTTGGAGTAGGTGCCCGTTCCCTGCGGATCTATGTTCAGCAGGGTATCTCGGTATACAGAAGCCATACGGATCTTCTTCGTGTCGTTATTTATGCTTACGATGATCTGCACATCAGTATTTCCACCCGCTGTGGCGGACTCTCCTGATGATCTGCTGTCTACACCGAATACCACAAAGTTCGTATATCCTGAGAGTGTCTGCTCTGTCTGCTTTGAGAGCTTGTTCGTCTTGACTGATCCGATGTCACGGAAGTTTATCATGCCGAACTTCAGCCAGAAAAACAGCACCGCAAGAAGTAAGAGCAGTATGATTATCTCGACTATAAGAAGAACTTTTCTACGCTTTCTGCGCCTCGCTCTCCTCGAAAGCTGTCCTGTCTTGTCACTCATTTTTGTACCTCATTTTAAAAAAATCAAATAACCTATGGATAATACCCCGATTTATCACCATTGTCAAGAAGTGTCACAGATAATAGTTGTGCATGCCTGTCGGTAGATTTCTATTATAATACGGATCTCCTGCGGTAATGGTCTTCTTCCATTTCTCCCGCAGTACGCTCCTGGATGCTTCATCACTTCCGGCATCCGGTGCGCCCCGGTGCGCGCTGACCCTCGGCGTATATACCACCCGCAGGCCCCCTGCCCGGGCTTTGAGACACAAGTCCAGGATCATGTCATTCCCACGCAGTCTCTTATCGAATCCACCGCATTTTTTAAAAAATGCTGCGTCCACCATGCAGAACGAAAAGTCCACCATCGACACATCCTGAGCTATCCTGATCCTGCCGTATAGTCCGGCTGTCAGTGCATTATCACCGTGGCAGGCCGGGTATGTAATGCCCTCTTTGTCGTAGATGTATCCGCAGTTATTTATCGAAAAGCCACTTATGACCTTACCACCGGCTATGGCGACATCAGGCTGTGAGACGTAGCCATAGAGTGTGTCTGCAGCATTTCTCGATGTCACGTAGACTCTCTTGTCTTTTATCAGAAGCACCGAGTCAGGGTGCATCCGGTAATCGCTCCCGTCGTAGCGAACCCGCCAGGAATCGTTCCTGCCACGTTCGACTTTTCCTTTGATCCCATTTTCGTTCAGATAGGCACTGGCTACTGTCATGTGCTCCCTGAGACTTCTGTCCCGGAGTTTTATCAGCTCGTCGGTCACAGGCACGTCAGATATCAGGTTATGCCAGAGGAGAGCCGGTATGTGGCCGAAACGCACTTTTTTCTGCATAGCCCTGATGAAAAAATCATAGGCAAAGGCAAACGAGAGCTCTTTTCTGAAGATGCCTGTCCTCTGCAGAGCCTCTCTCTTCACGATAAAAGTGTCTCCGATATAGTTCTGGCCTAGCAGCAGCTCCTTGTTGAAATCCGGCAGAAAGTACGGATTCACGCGGCTTCCATCCTTTATCTCGTCGTGGTCTGTGTAGATGATGTCACACTCCGGATGCTCTTCTATGAAGTCCTTCAGGTACTTAAGCACCATCGTGTTCAGCCTGTCCGTAAGTCCTACGAAGATCAGATAGTCGCCCTGAGCACGTCTGATGCCTTCATTCCAGACATCGGCAAGCGAATTCTTCGGGCGAAGCTTCACGTACTTAAGCCTGTATTCATCCTTAAACACCTGCTTCGTGACTTGTTCCAGGCCTGCCTGCGGACAGGCATCAAGAACCTGGATCTCCATGTTGCACCACTCGAGGGCTTTAGCTGATTCTATCGACTGTCTAAAGAACCAGGCATTCGTCTCGAAAGCGCCGATGATCACTGAAAAGCGGATATCCTCAATCGCCATCGGCATCTCTCCTGGCGTGAAGCAGTGCTCTGGCCGTATCCACCGAATCTGCGCCGTGAAGATTTTTCACAGGGGCAAACTCTTTCTCCCTGACCACTTCGACCGGAAGGAAATCCGGGAAAAATTGAAGGATATCTGTGATCAGTATCTCGAATTTATATCCATTCGGCTCGGCAGGCTTTATATGATTTCCATCACTGTCTATATATGGGATTTTCTTCTTTACTTTATGTACCGGCATTTTCTGCTCTACAGTCTTTAAAAGAATTGAAGTATCAAACAGGTAGTTTACCGTAACACCTGCGCAGTATAAGAGTTCACCGTTCTCGTCCCTCTCTGAAGCCTGTTTTTCGTCAAGCTCAAAGTACTCTACTATCGATGGATGTCCGTCCTTCTCGCAGACCACACCGACATTCTCAGACGGGTCTTTTTTAAGCACAGCCTTTACCGCTGCGGACTTGTGTTCAGTGATCACAGAGCCAAGGAAGGCCGGATCTGCGATCCGGGCCAGGACGTTATCCACACCGAAGACATTCAGCCACTTCACGCCACGCTCTTTCAGCACCTCTCCATAACCAGCTTTGATAAGCGAGGTAAAAAATCCTCCGTTTCCGTTCGGTGAAGTCGCCGGAACATCCTTCTCCTCGAAGAGCAGGTGCCCATCGAAGTCACAGGCTGGAGCCATATCCTGTCTGAAAAAATATATGAGCTCAGGGTCATACCCGAAGTAATTTTTCTTTTTAAAAAATGCCCTGGTCGCCTCGTCGTTCTTATCAGATGTCATCACAAAAAAAGGAATTTCCACATCACCGATGTCACGGCGAAGGTTATCAAAAAGGCATTCAAAAATGGACTTATCCTCTTCTATAGGAAAAGTTCCTTTCGGTCCGTCAAATCCAAGACGGGTTCCCATGCCTCCGGCTAAAAGCAGAAGGGCTAATTCTCCGCGCTGTATTGCAGAAAACCCTGCCTCCGTATATGTGTCACGTTTTTTCTCATATTCAGGAATACGGAGCGTCTTTACCGGCTTTATATCAGTGCTTTTATCTTTAGTGTTCTCCTGCGAAAGACTTAAATACTCTTTAAGCTTTGTCTCTGCTTCTGCTGTCGTCATGTCACGCCTCTTTTAATGCCTCAAGCCTCATAAAAGGCCTGAAGTCTGTATCAGTGATCTCGACTAAAGTCCGTCCGTCCTGCTCACCTCTTCTAAGCAGCAGGTTATCGCCGTTCCTCGCCTGGTCCTTGTATTCTATCCTGTAGAAGTCAAACGGTCCTTTTCCGAGCAGCGCGCCCTCCGCAAGCAGGATATACTTGCCGTTATTCACATGGCCATTTGAATCTATCATCGTCTCGTCTACTCTCATCTGGCTTATGGTGCTTATCTCACCATCGTAGCTGATTTTCCTTCCGCCGAAATCCTCTGTTGGAGGAGCTCCTATTCCATAAGCCTTATACATCTCCTCCGAAGCACGCGTCGGAGCTGAACGGTCCAGGTCCATGTAAACCCAGAGTGAGTTTGCTGTCACGAACGGTGCCTCATCCCAGTCCGTTATCGTAAAATACCTCGAAGCCAGTGCTCCCTTTGCCTTATACGGATAGGTGCGCACCGTCACGTTCTCTCCCATGGCAGGTTTTTTATGGATCCTGATCTGCCAGTCCGTCACAAACCATCCTCTGCGGTTTGACACCAGCCACTGTGCTGTATATCCGGTGTCCTGCGAATGAAAAGTAGCGCAGTCCTGCAGCAGGTTTATGATGCCTGATACCGGTAGCTCCAGCTTTTCATCAACCTGTGAAAATCCCACTCGGGTCTTCATCTCATACATAGGTATTGACCTTTCAGCTCTGTGAATAGTTTCACGTGCCATTATATCATTTAAGAAGAATGATTTCCACACACAAAAAAGCGACGCATCATAAGATACATCGCCTTTGAAAGAGCTGGCCCACAAGGATTCGAACCTTGAAATGACGGAGTCAGAGTCCGCTGCCTTACCGTTTGGCTATGGGCCAACAACAGATATTATTGTACTCCATTCCGCTGAGATTGCAAGTTTTTATTTGAGTACAATCTGGTTCCTGTTCTTTTTAGCGGCCTCCGGCGGAGTCGGGGCCACATGTACATCACAGATCCGTTTCGTATCCTCTGCCGGGATCATATACTTCTCATCGTCCGTATCAGGGCTTCCTCCTGTGATAAACACTTTATCCACTATATCAGACTTCGGGCAGAAGTCTCCTGCTGGCAGCCCTGAAACCCGGCAGATGGAAAGCTTCACATGGTGGTCGCAGGTCTCAGTCGGGACAGTATCCTTAGTGAAGAATTCGTTATACACCATGCTGCCCCGCGGGTCATGATCACATACATTCTCTTCCGGGAGCTTTCCGGATTTTTTACAGACTAATGCAGTAACTATGTCGTCTGGTCTCTCAAAGCCCCTGTATTTACGTCCTTTATTTATCCGCCGCATCACAGCTTTCCATATAGTTTCAGAATAGCTGGTATCCTCCTGTGCTGAGTTATCATCGCAGCCTCCCCAGACAACGCAGGTATAGTATGGTGAAAATCCCGCGAACTGGGTATCACTGCTGCTCTCACTGGTTCCGCTCATCCCAGCAAGCGTCATACCCTTAAAGTCTGCTTTCTGACCTGTGCCCTTCGTCATGACATCCTTCATCGCAGACGTCAGCAGCCAGGCTGTCGACTTCTTTAAGACACGGCGTCCTTTATCATCAGTAGTGTTCAGGATGACCTTCCCCGTGCTGTCCTCTACAGTCGTATAGAACACCGGCCTTTTGTAGTAGCCGCCATTCGCTATCGCAGCATACGCGGCGGTCAGCTCTATATTCTTCACACCCTTTATCAGACTCCCCAGAGCCAGAGCCTGGTTATTGTCTCCCTCCTCGAGCGTCGAAAATCCGAAATCTTTTACGTACTGATAGCCAAGTCCTGTGCCTATGTCCGTAAGAGTCTTTACAGCCACCACATTTATCGAATCAGTTATCGCCTCTCGTATCGTCGTAAATCCGTGGTAGTGCCCGTCATAGTTTTTTACTTCTCTGCCATTCTCATATAACTCCGGTGCATCGTCCTCGACAGAAGCTAAGGTCATACCGCCGGCATCGATGGCCGGCGCAAATGCTGCGAGAACTTTAAAAGCAGAACCAGGCTGTCTGGTGATATCAGTGGCACGGTTTAAGTTCACGCTGCCTGTCTTTTTTCCACGGCCGCCCGAGATGGCCTTCACCTGGCCCGTTCTCTGGTCTATCACTGTCATGGCCGCCTGCGGCTGCAGCGTGTAGACCACATTCTCCCCGCCTTCAGGAATTTTTCCATCAGCAGTCACCTGCTTTTTGTAAGCCTCATAGGCCTCCTCTGCCTCTTTTCTGGAAGAGTAGTTAAGCGTATAGTTTTTGTCACGCTTTCTATAAGCCTTGAGCATGGTCTGCTCAGTGTAGTTTTTCGTTGTCCCGTTTTCCTTGTCTACGGTAAGTGAAAAACTCATCGAATACTTAGTGCCGCCGGCATAGTTTTTTTTGCGGTTGATCTCATCATCTACGGTCTGCTGCACCGATACATCCTGTGTCGAGTGGATAGTAAGGCCTCCGTTATAAAGCTTCATGTACGCCTCTGTTCTCGAGATCCCGAGTTCTTTTACGAGATCAGAGACCACCTGATCAGTCAGCGCATCGATAAAGTAAGAAGAGGCTTCCTCGCCGTGGTCGCTGTTCACCGAAGCTATACGGCTGTATACATCGTCATCCATCGCAGTCTGATAAGCTTTTTTCGTGATGTAGCCCTGATCGAGCATATTTTTGAGGACTCGCTCACGCTGGATGGCGTTATTCTTAGGATGTGTCACAGGATCATACTTCGTCGGATTTTTTATGATGCCAGCTATCACCGTACACTCCGACAGGCTTAAGTCATAGACGTCTTTGTTAAAGTACCTCTGTGCCGCCGCCTCGACACCCAGAGTATTCTGACCGAGATTTATCGTGTTCAGATAGCTTTCGAGGATTTTGTCCTTTGATGTGACTTTCTCAAGCTGAACCGCAAGGTACTGCTCCTGGATCTTGCGGTCAAGCCGGTCTGAAAAAGTATTTTTTCTGGTCTGGTTAGAGAAGTAGTTATTCTTCAGGAGCTGCTGGGTTATAGTACTCGCCCCCTGCGAAAAATGCCCGCCATTTGCCAGTCCCGAAAAAGCCGCCCTGATGATGCTCCGGAGATCTATTCCGTTATGCTCGTAGAAGCGCGAGTCTTCTGTAGCAATAAAGGCATGCTGGAGATTCTTCGGGATTTTATCAAGGGAGATGTATTTGCTGTTCGCGCCAGCTGCTGAGAGATCAGTCAGGACATTCCCGTCAGAGTCTACGACCTTCGTGTTTGCCCCTGTCGGGCGGATGCTGACCTGTGAGATATCCGGCAACCGGTCTATCTGAGTCTTCGCATAGTAGCCGAATGAGATGATCCCCGCCGCTATCACTAAAAGGATCAGGATCAGAATGGTCTTTATAAGAGTATGTACGAAGCGTCGCTGCGCTGAATACCGTTTTTTTATCTTCGGTGAATTGTGGTACTTCACATATGATCTGCTATAATTCATTACTTTATTATAGCAAATAAATCAAGTATAATAAAGGATATGTACAGGATCATGAATACAGGGACAAGTGAATACGTAGAAAAAAAGTCACGCTTTCTGGGGTATGCCTATGATGTGTCATCCCCTGATGCTGCCACTGAAAAAATAGCCGCTCTCCGCAAGGAACACTATAACGCCAGACATGTCTGCTTTGCCTGGCAGATAGACGGAGTACTCCGCTCTTCAGATGATGGCGAGCCTCAGGGAACCGCAGGACATCCGATAGCCGATGTAGTGACACATAGAGAGCTCGAACACTGCCTTATCGCTGTCGTCAGATACTTTGGCGGGACTCTTCTCGGAACCGGCGGGCTTACCCGTGCATACGCTGAAGCGGCGTCCGCGGCAGCGGACGCCGCCTCGCGGATGGTAGTCCGTCAAGGCTTTACTCTGTATGTAACGCTCGATTATAACGATTATGGTAAGGCCGGGTATTTTTTCAATGAAAATCATATACCACAGACCGGCGTAGATTATGGCGCGTCTGTTACCGTGAACCTGATGGTGCCTTCTGATCTCAGGGCCATGACTGATAAGACACTGGCCGAGATCACTGCCGGAAAAGCCTCTCCCAAGTGGGGAGATGAGACTTCATACGGGCTCTATGACGGTCAGGTCATTTTACTTTCTTAGTCAGTGTCTTCGACCAGCTGCCGAAGTACCTTGTTCCGTCGACTGTGATGTACGGTCTGACACTTACCCAGTAGATCTTCCCTTTTTTCAGCTTAGTGAATGTCTTCTTCGTCGAAGACACATAGGCTTTCTTCCAGCTTTTTGCTGACTTCTGCTTTATCGCCACCTGGTACTTTACAGAGCTTCCTGTCACTGTGTTTCTGCTAAAGGAAGCTGTGAGCTTATTTTTCCCGGCAGTAAGTTTTGATATATTCCCTTTCTGGCTTTCTATGTCAGATATCTGCCCAGATGAGTCATCGGTGGTAGTGTCCGGGGTATAGATCACCGGAGGGTACGAATACGAAGTGTCTCCGCCCGGGAGCGCTCCTGAAGTGTTGTACTGCACTGGAAGAGACGGAGTTGTATCACCGGAAGTGCTGTTATTCGAAGCAGAACTGCCTGTGTTTCCAGATGTGCTTCCAGTCGTGCCGCCTGTGGCAGTTCCTGTCGTTCCACCGGCTGTACCGGAGGTGCCGCTGCCGGAAGTACTTCCGGTGCTGTTTCCAGAGTTTCCCGAGGTATTATTCCCTGTGTTTTCCGAATTTCCTGTCTGATTTCCCGTCTGGCTTTCCGTGGATTTATCGTATGCTGTATCAGAGAGTTTCAGTTCATCGGCAGTGTAGAAATCCTCTGTATCCTGCTCATAGGTGTGAAGACCTGCGTTTTCTGCGCCCAAGTACCTGGTCACACCCGAACTGTCAGTATATGAATACGTCCCTGCATCTATCCTATCGAGCAGGTTCTGTCCTCCGAGAAGAAAGTCCGGATTATAGTAGTGATCCACAGTGTCATCATCGTACCAGGTCACATCTACCAGATAGTTCTTCCCGTCTATGGTCACTACGTTCCACATATGGGTGTCACTCGTCACGAGCTTCGAGCTGATGCCGGCATCCACAAATCTCCGGGTGTTATCCATCAGGTACTGGAAAGCCTTCGAGTAGCCTTCGCAGACCACATTCGTCGAAGCATCATCATCGAATACAGACACCAGGCTCCACGGTGAGCTGTCTGATATAGCATTATCGTCCCAGGAAGCGGCCGTATGGTCATAGCTTACATGATCAGAGATCCAGTCGGCATAAGCCTTTATAGTATCATAGATGCCTTTTCCCGCGTTATCCGAGATTACTTTCGCGGCCACTGCCTCAGCTGAAGTCTCCTTCGCTGTAAAGGCGCTGTCCAGGTGATACTGATCTGTCTGATCAACTCCCCTGTCGGCACTGTCTACTATGATAGATATGGCAAAATACGACAGATCACTCGGAGATTCTACCGTGTATGACTGCTGACCCAGAAGCGACTCATAGCTTAAAAGCTCCGGATGATTATTTGCCGCATAGGTATAGAGCTTCTCAGCTGTATCATCTGCCTGCTGCTCTGATGTAAGCGTCAGCCCGTACTGCGAAGCATCAAAAGTAATCCGTGTCGATCCGCCCTCCCTCAGGATCCTCTGAAGCTCACTGATGAAGTGATCGTACATCTGCCTCTCTGGGGCGGACAGCTTCGACAGGCTCCACGAAGCCCGCTTTACAGAAGTCTTTGCGTATACTGTACCAGCTGGCATGGATGCTGCCACGACAGCCGCAGTCAGAAGGGATATGAAGCATTTTTTAAAAAAAGAAGTTCTCATAGCACGCTCCTAGAGTCTCACCCCGTTATACCGTGTTCGAAAAGTCCAATCCGTATTTTTCTGATAATTATACCGCACGCCCCCACAAATGTCCAAGGCGCAGAAAGGCAGCCCCTACATAAAGGAGCTGCCCTGGGTATTCGTTATGTCGTTATATCAGTACTCTGCCGGGTATATACGTACCGGAACCTTCAGTGTCTGCGAACCGCAGGTAACTGTCAGCTTAGTGTATGTTTTGCCACTAACTGAGAACACGTACACATCTATGGCTCCATTATAAATGGAAGCAGATATATCGGTGCGATAGTGAGCATTCCATCCTTTAAAAAATCTTTTTTGGAGAATAGATATCTATCGCCTACACTCTTTGAAAAATTACTGCAGAACTCATCAATTGACCTGTGATTTCGTATCTGAGATGATTTGATCTCTATTGGGATCACCTTTCCATTTTTCACTATCAGGAAATCAATCTCATATGAATGAGTCCCCGCATTTTTCCACGTATAGTAATATAGATGGTATCCCAGTGCTGTAAGCATCTGGGCAGCCGCATTTTCATACAAATACCCCAGATCTGTATCCTGCTTATCACTCAGAAGTCTTCGATAAATGTCCTTATGTCCTTCATCTGAGCTGTTAAAAATAATCGACGTGAAAAGTCCCACATCAGACAGATAGAGCTTATATCTTTCCGGAATTCTGGTCTGTTCAAGCGCTGCACCTGGCTGCGCCACGTCATAACAAGGTAGTACAGTTTTCGAATCTATCAGGTCAAAAAGCCGTTCTTCATCCTTTTGTGTTTTTCTTTTTCCTGTAGCGCTCGAGATCACGAATCTCTTCTTTTTCAACGCCAGCTGAGATGGAATGGAACGGTATATATCAGACAGACGGCCGGAGGCATCTATTTTTTTAAAATCATCATAATACAGATCTACGATCTCTCTTTTTACTCTGTCGACCTCTTCCATATTATTAAAATCTATGTAAGCCTCTACTGCCTGCGGCATTCCCCCAACCGCCAGATACGTGCGGAAATTCCGCATGAGTGTCTGATTTGTTGAATTTCCTACAGGTGTTCTCAGCTTGGCCAATTTTCTCAGTATTTCCGGATTTCCACCAGTAGCCCACAAAAACTCCTCGTAATCCATAGGATACACAGAAATCCTATGCTCCTCTGATGGAATTACGATGTCGCTGACATTTTTTTTGATAGAAATAAGCGAACCTGTCTCTATATAATCATATCTGCCATCAGCTACCAGATATTTGATAGCCTGTCTAGCCTTCGGATATAACTGAATTTCATCAAAAAGTATCACCGATTCATGCTCATATAATGTAACGTCCGTCTCTGCCTGAAGACGTAAAAAAAACAGATCCGGCTTTGCTATATCCCTGAACACATCCATCAGATCATCTGTGGCATTAGCGAAGTCCACTTTTATAAACGACCTGTATTCATTTCTGGCAAAATTCTCTGCTATGGTGGTTTTTCCGACTCGTCTGGCGCCTTCAAGAAGGCAGGCATATCTGCCGGAGTACTTTGTCTTCCATTCCATCATTCGGTCGTATGCTTTTCTTTTGAACATAACCTGCCTCCAATCCTTGTTTTAAAAGGATTCTAGCAAAAAAATTACGTTTTTGCAAGGTGTTTCAGGTTCAAAAGTTACGTTTTTGCAAGGTGTTTCAGATTCAAAAGTTACGTTTTTGCAGTATGCTTTCAGCCAAAAAGTTACGTTTTTTCCAATAAAGCAGTTTTTTATATACCAGTCAAGAAAAGTAGACGCATTGTGCTAAGTGTTTCATCTGCCTCGCGTCACCAAATGACACACAAAAAAGCCACGCTCCGGCTTTTCCCGGAGCATGGCACTTAGTATTCTGATTATTCTGTTGCTTTCAACCCGTTTAGCAGTAGTTCCGCTGTAGAGTCAGCCAGCTGCTCCAGGGAGCGCTTCTTTCCATTATCATTCTCCCGCCATCTGCGGTAAGTACCGGCAGCCACATTGCCTATGAATGCAGGCACAATCTCAGCATATTCTTCATTATTGCAAAAATCCATGAAGTAATCGGAGTCGAAGAAATCATCCCTGATCTTCTCCTGGAATTCAGCATACTCTTCCTCCGAAAACAGCTTCCTGTATGCCGGTTCGTCCGTATTTATTGCATGGTAAAATACCATTACCCCCCCCCCCCGCAAATCGCGTGGTTGCATGGTTTCAAGCTCCTTCCGCATCCGTGCAATCAGGTCATCTCCGATAGCATCGAGCACATCCTGCTTCGATGCGAAGTACTTGTAAAAAGTATTCGACTGAACGGGAGCCTCGCTCAGAATCTGCTCCACCCTGATCTGAGCAAACGGCTCACGCTCTACCAGAGACAGCATCGTATTCTTGATATCCCTTACAGACCTCGCAGCACGGGGATCGTTGGGATTCTTATTCACATTTCCTTTTGGCATATCATTCCTCCAGTTACAACTGCCCATTATAGTTGAATAAGCGCAGGATTGTCAAAATCCCGATGTCTTATCAGCGTTTGAACCAAATTATGCTTACTGAATCACTATCCCCTGCTCTCTCATAAAGTCATATAGATTGATATACCTGACTTCAAAATGATCAGCAATTTCTCCAATACAAATCTTCCCCATCCTGGAGCCATTGTATGTCTGCGACTTTTCAAAAGTAACAACAGTTCCCGCCTCATGTATTCCTGCTGCTACAATCCACGGATCAGCATGACCTGCCTGCGACCATTTTGCCGTCGCACGGTCATTATAGTGACCACACGACTGTATATAATTCATAATACGCGCATACTCAGCAATATAGCTCTGGCGATGTACAACACCCTTATTCTGCTGCTTCAACCATTCTGCAAGATTGTCTTTCTTTGCCTTTATAATCTCATCTGACACTACATCAAGCATAATGATATTGTCCTGTGCAAAAACACGCTCAAACCGTCTCCAGTACCCAGGTGCTATATCAAATGCATAGAACTTCCGGTACGCCTCCACAAATGAATTAGTATCAAAAACGTACTTATCAGCCATTCATCCTCCGATTGCAGAAATAAGTCTGGTGTATGTGCTTCCGTTAGTATTGGTCAGATGATAAGCATCCGTATATAACGTCTCTCCACGCGATACGCTTGCATCCAGCGACTTGACAAACCTGTGATCCGGCCTGCTC
>JAQXXU010000102.1 GCA_029226225.1 Lachnospiraceae bacterium
GCTTTCTTTACATTGAGTTCGTCTGCGATGATATCTGTATAGAACTTGTCGAGCTTCTCGTCTGCCTTTATGAACATCTGAGCAAGCGGCTGTCTGTTCTTTATATTTGAAGCGTTTCTGCAGGCACGACCAGCTACTACGACCTTCAGGAGCTCGCCCATTTTATCCTCTAAGTCCTTATCGATAAACTGCTCGTTTACCTCCGGGAACCTGCACAGGTGGATCGACTCCGGTGCATTAGCGTCTACTTTTCTTGCGATGTTCTGATAGATCTCTTCTGTCATGAACGGGATCATCGGAGCAGCAGTCTTACTGATAGTCACAAGGCAGGTGTAGAGCGTCTCGTAGGCGTTTATCTTATCCTGCTCCATGCCCTTGGCCCAGAATCTCTCACGGCAGCGGCGGACATACCAGTTAGAGAGCTCATCTACAAATGACTCTAATGCTCTGGCAGCCTCAGGGATCTTATAGCTTCCGAGATCACTGTCTACTTCCTTTACAGTAGTGTTCAGTCTCGAAAGTACCCATCTGTCCATTACCGGAAGCTTGTCGTAATCGAGTGTGTACTTCGTAGGATCGAACTCATCGATATTCGCATAGAGCACATAGAATGCATAGGTGTTCCAGAGTGTCGATAAGAACTTCTTCTGACCGTCCTTTACGGCGTCCTCATGGAACTTATTCGGGAGCCACGGTGCTGAGTTGATGTAAAAATACCAGCGGATAGCGTCTGCTCCGAACTTATCTAGTGCCTCGAACGGATCGACTGCGTTTCCTTTGCTCTTCGACATCTTCTGGCCGTTCTTATCCTGGACGTGGCCTAAGACGATGACATTCTTATAAGGTGCGCAGTGGAAAAGGAGCGTCGACTCAGCCATCAGTGAGTAGAACCATCCACGGGTCTGGTCCACGGCCTCTGAGATGAACTCTGCCGGGAACTGCTCCTTGAAGGTATCCTGGTTCTCGAACGGGTAATGGTGCTGTGCGAATGGCATAGCTCCTGAATCGAACCAGCAGTCAAGCACCTCCGGGATGCGCTTCATGGTCTTTCCGCACTTAGGACACTTGTAGGTCACTTTATCGATGTAAGGTCTGTGAAGCTCGACCCTGGCGTCGTCAGGATTTCCGGTCTTCTCAGCAAGCTCTGCTCTGCTTCCGATAGCTTCCTGGTATCCGCAGTCCTCGCACTCCCAGATATTCATCGGGGTGCCCCAGTATCTGTTTCTGGAAACGCCCCAGTCCTGGACATTTTCAAGCCAGTTTCCAAAACGTCCCTCTCCGATTGATGGCGGGATCCAGTTTACTGTCTTGTTATTGGCGACGAGCTCGTCCTTTACCTCGGTCATTTTTATAAACCATGACTCACGGGCATAGTAGATAAGCGGTGTGTCGCATCTCCAGCAGTGAGGATAGTCATGCTCAAACTTCGGAGCATCGAAGAGAAGTCCTCTCTTATCGAGGTCTTTTAAGACTTCCGGATCTGCCTTCTTTACGAAGAGTCCTGCGAACGGAGTCTCCTCGGTCATATTTCCTTTATCGTCGACGAACTGGATGAACGGAAGATCATAGTTCTTTCCGATTCTGCTGTCGTCTTCACCGAAAGCCGGTGCGATATGTACGATTCCGGTACCGTCTGTCATAGTGACATAACTGTCTACTGTGACAAAATGTGCCTTCTTGTGCTGCTTTGCGGCTCTGTCTGCTGCGCACTGGTAAAGCGGTTCGTACTCTCTGTTCTCTAAGTCTGTTCCCTTGTATTTTTCTAATACTTCATAAGCAGGCTTTCCGTCCTCGGAGAATTTTCCAAGGACTGTGTCGAGAAGCGCCTCAGCCATGTAATAGGTGTAGCCGTCTGCACATTTTACTTTTACGTAAGTCTCGTCAGGGTTTACGCAGAGTGCCGTATTCGACGGAAGTGTCCAGGGCGTTGTCGTCCATGCGAGGAAGTATGCGTCTTCTCCCTTTGCCTTGAAGCGGACGATAGCTGAACGCTCCTTTACTGTCTTATAGCCCTGTGCGACTTCCTGTGCTGAAAGCGGGGTTCCACAGCGAGGACAGTAAGGTACGACTTTAAAGCCTTTGTATAAAAGGCCTTTGTTCCAGATCTCTTTAAGAGCCCACCACTCGGACTCGATGAAGTTATTGTCGTAAGTGATGTAAGGGTGCTTCATGTCCGCCCAGAATCCTACCTGGTCAGAGAATTTCTCCCACATGCCCTTGTATTTCCAGACACTTTCCTTACACTGCCTGACAAACGGCTCGATACCGTACTTCTCGATCTGGTCTTTGCCGTCGAGTCCGAGCTTCTTCTCGACCTCGAGCTCTACCGGGAGTCCGTGTGTATCCCAGCCGGCCTTTCTCGGAACGTACTTGCCCTTCATGGTCTGGTATCTCGGTATCATATCCTTTATGACACGGGTCAGCACATGGCCGATATGCGGCTTTCCGTTTGCTGTAGGTGGACCATCATAAAAAGTGTAAGTCTCGCCCTTGCCCTTATTCTCTTCCTCTGACTTCTCGAAGATGTTCTCATCTCTCCAGAACTTCTCGACATCATGCTCACGGCCGACGAAATCCATGTCAGTGTTGACGCTGTCATATAGTGTTTTCATGAGTATAAATCCTTTCGATGTTTTACTTCAAAAATCTATTTTATGTGGTATCACGGCTATTGTCAAGGTTTGAGCTCATTTATCGTAAAGTGCAGCTCACCATCCTTATCCACATCTATCGTCGCGAATGTCGGTATACGTCCCGGTTGACGCGGAAGCGATATCGAGCCAGGGTTCATGACTGTCATACCATCTGCCTCTACGAGTTCAGGAAAGTGTGTATGTCCGTAGAGCGCCACATCACAGCCACGCTCCTGTGCAGCCTTTATCAGCTCATAGTTAGAATACTTGACGTTATACATATGCCCATGCGTCAGGAATACCTTGTGGTTTCCGAGCTTTGTGACCTGATAGAGCGGAGCGTCGCTTCCCCAGTCACAGTTTCCCCTGACGTAAAAAAATGGTACGCCGCAGCCAGTCCTGATCTCGTTTTCATACCCCTGGGCATCACCTAAATGGTATATTATATCAGGCCTTACCTGAAGGATCACACGATCTAGATCAGCCTGTCTGCCGTGCGAGTCGCTTACTACAAGTACAGTCATGAAAGCCTCCTGATAAGCTCGTCCCTCATGGCCCTCATCGCCTGACCTCTGTGTGAGATGGCATTTTTCTCATCTGGAGATAGCACTGCAGTCGAGCAGTTCTGCGGCTCTACGAAGAAAATAGGGTCATAGCCGAACCCATTCTCACCCTCTGCATGGTCTCCGATGTAGCCTTCCATGACGCCTCTCTTTGTAAAAGAGCTTCCGTCAGGCATCACTACTGCCATGACGCAGACGAATCTGGCTGTCCTCTTTTCTTTAGGAACGCCTTCAAGTCTCTCGAGGATCTTTGCGTTTTTTATATCGTAGGAAGTATCCTCTCCGAGATAACGGGCGGAGTAGATACCCGGCTCGTCGTTTAACGCATCAACGCAAAGCCCCGAATCATCTGCTATGACTATCGCATCAGAAGCCAGATCATGGACAGCTTTTGCCTTTATCATGGCGTTTTCCTCAAAGGTCTTTCCGTCCTCTATGATATCAGGATCAAGTCCCGCTTCCTTCATAGATACTATCTCGTCTGCCACATCTTTAAGTATCTCGTGGCACTCCCTTACTTTATTCTTATTCCCGGTAGCAAATATAATTCTCATCTATAGTTCCTCCATTACTGCTTCAAGCAGCGCACTGGCAGCCTTTTTCTGATAGTCATCATCAGTAAGTTTCTGGCGTTCTGAAGTATTAGTGATAAAGCCTATCTCAGCAAGTGCGACAGGCATCTGCGCCGTACGGACGATATAGATCTCATCTCCTGCTATGGTGCCGCGGTCTCTGCATCCCAGCTGCTGCCTGAGGCAGGTCATTATCTGTTCGGCGAATTTTCTGGACCCGCCTGTCTTATCTCCAGCCCTGTAAAGTACCTGTCCACCGTTTATAGATGACTCCCTTCCCGATGCTGTAGAGTTTATATGTACAGACAGGAACAGATCAGCGTCAAAAGTCTTCGCCAGATTGGCTCGTTCCTTTAAGGATACTGTCTTATCAGAAAGCCTTGTATATAAAAATCCAACTGTTCCGACTCCATCCACCTTCATGGAAGTCATGGCATTCCCATATCCTCCGACTTCCTTCACGGCATTTTTATCAGTCAGGTCCCTGATCTTTTTTACTATGGATAGTGTCAGATCCTTCTCTTTCACTCCTCCAGCAGTAGCACCGTCATCTTTTCCACCGTGGCCTGCATCTATCACGACTATCCTGTCAAAGCAGTTCTTCGGATTTTTGAAGTCAAAAAACACGTAACCCTGCTCTACAGATCTCTCTATGAAAAGCGGCTCCCCGGTAGTCAGCGTAAGCACTGCGTCTTTTCCTTCCATGACATAGGTCAGGTCCTTTATATAGTGTCCGTTCCCTGACACTGGAAAGTCTGCGAAATACGATGCTGATATATCCGGGATCACGATCCGGTAGTTCGTATACATGCCCGTGGACTTCACTGTCACATCTGAATTACTGTGACCAGCCGGTATGGTAAGGCTTAGCGAATGCAGTTTCTGAATGGCTGATGTATTATCATCACTCTGCTTCAGATAAGACATCAACGAACCCTGCTTTTTATCTACCCTCTGCCTCGCCATCAGATTCGTCCCCTGCTTCGTCCAGAGGAGCACTATCCCTGCCACTGAAAAAATCACCAGGATCAGTGATAAAAGTCTTAAGGCAAAACGCTCAGTCCTTCCCATTGTGCTCTACCTTTGGCGGCTTCGGGCCCATGTACTGATAGAAGTAAGTCTTCAACATTCCGTTATAGATCTTCCGGTTCTTATCAGGCTTCCCACCGAGATATCTGGTAGCATCTTCCCAGGCTGTTATCACGTAAAGCGACCATTTATCAAGACCTCTATAGGCGTTTTTAAGCTTCTTATAGAGTTCCGGAAGCTCCTCTTTTTCTGCCAGTCTCTCACCATATGGCGGATTTGTGATCATGAAACCATATGGATCGCGCATCCTGAAGTCGCCTGCATCAGCTCTTTTAAAGTGTATCAGCTTCTTTACTCCGGCTCTCGCCGCGTTTTCATTTGCTATCCTGATCATCTCAGGATCTATGTCACAACCGTAGATCCTCGTCTCTACGTTTGTGTCCACTGCTTCACGAAGCCATTTCTTTTCCTCTGTCCAGAGGCCCTTATCTATAAGCTCAGTCCAGCCTTCTGCCGCGAAGTGCCGGTAAAGCCCGGGCGCTATGTTCGCTGCGATAAGTGCGGCTTCTATAGGAATAGTCCCGCTCCCGCAGAACGGGTCCGCAAGTATCCTGTTTGCTCTCCATGGAGTAAGCATGATAAGCGCTGCTGCTATCGTCTCAGAGATAGGCGCTTTGCCTGTCTCCTTCCTGTAGCCTCTCTTATGCAGCGCGTCTCCCGAAGTGTCAAGCGTTACCGTGACTTCGTCCTTATAGATAAAAATCCTGACAGGATAGTCGCTCCCGGTCTCCGGGAAATGATCTAAGTGGTAGACTCCCTGCATCCTGGCCACCATCGCACGCTTTCCGACTCGCTGAAGGTCTGTAGTGGAGAAAAGCTTGCTCTTAACCGAAGTCGCCTTTGTGACCCAGAACTTCGCATTCTCCGGCAGATAACTTTCCCACTGTATACCTTTCATCCCCTGAAAGAAGTCCTCGTAGGTCTTCGCCGTAAATCTGCCAACTACGAGAAGAACCCTTTCCGCTGTGCGAAGGCAGAGGTTTGAGATAACTATGCCGTCTTCATCGGCCTCGTAGAAGACATGACCGTCTTCGACTTTTTTTATCTCATAGCCTAAATCATATATCTCTCTTTTAAGCACCGTCTCAAGCCCGAAGTGGCACGGCGCCATCAGTTCATAATTCATCTGTAAAAAAGAGCCGCGAAAAAATAGATGAAAAAGGGGACAGTCCCTTTTTTCATCTATTTCCTCGCAGCCCCTGTGTCTCCTTATACAAATTCGTCGTAGTTCTTTCCAACTACTGAATACGCATATGCGTCTCCGGCTCTGTCATAGCCGCCTGTCTCAAAGGTCTCCGCCAGATCATTAAATCCTGCGTTCGCTACCTTTGA
>JAQXXU010000103.1 GCA_029226225.1 Lachnospiraceae bacterium
ACTGCGTTAAGAGTAACTGCCGGTACCTCAACCGGAAGTCCTGCCTTGATAGATACCTGTCTTGCTACGTTCTGTCCAAGACCTGCCTGGATAACGCAGCCGAACTTTACTTCATCGACCTGGTCTGCCGGTACATTCGCACGCTTTAATGCTTCTTTAACAACAGTGGCACCCATGTCAACTGCTGAAACGGTGGAGAGTTCTCCGCCCATCTTTCCGATTGCTGTACGGCATGCTCCTGCCAGAACTATTCTTCCTGCCATGTCACGTCTCCTTCTAGCGCCTCCGCGCTCATTGATTTTCCTGGGAAAAATACGGTTCCCTGTTTTTTTCTGATAATTATGCCTGTTTTCATACAAAGTCTGTTAAAATTTTAACAATCTTTGATAAAAAATATAAGCCGCCGCACCGGCTTTCCATAACACAGTTATTACTTTACCACATGCAGCGACTCATATCAAGGATTTTTTATATTATCAAATGAAGTTCTCTTTGCTTACGTTCGTTCTCATCTACATGCTTTCGGTCATCTACAGCTGGTGCTGATGCTCTCTATCGCTACAGCTCCGCCGCGGACTACTTCTATATGACGATACGTTTTTTTAAGGAGTGCTATAAGTTCGTTATTTCTGCGCTCTGTCAGGGCACTTTCTAATAGCACCGAATCCTCTCCGATGTCGATCACGCGGATCTTAAACACCTGGGCTATGCGGAACGCCTCTTCTTTGCCTGCTGCATCGATCCCATGGATTTTTGCATAGAGGATTTCCTTACTATGAATAGGTACGTCTGTCAGATCCATGACTTTTATGACTTCTACCATAGAATTCAGCTGCTTTTTGATCTGCTCGAAGGTCACATCATCGGCCTGAACGCTTATCGTCATCCGGGACACGTCCTCATGCTCCGTCGTACCTACTGTAAGGCTCTGAAGGTTATAACTCTTTCCTGAAAAAAGTCCGGAAACTTTCGCTAACACTCCGACCCTGTTTTCTACATATAATGCTATCCATCTGTTTTTCATGTAAAAAATGCCCTTTACTTAAGTATCATATCTGAATTCGCCATACCGCCTTTTACCATAGGAAGGACTACGTCTTCAGCTGCTATCTCAAACTCCATAAGTATTGACTCACCATTCAACTGTGCGTCTTTTGCTTCCCGAAGCGCAGGTATAATGCCGTTTTCTTCGTTGACACGTATGCCCTTTACTCCGTAAGCTTCAACAAACTTCAGGAAATCCGGCACATACAGCTTATCAGCACTCTCTATCCTGTCAGGATGTTCCGCACCAGACGGCCTTTTTCCCAGATATGTCAGCTCATATCTCTTCCCGTAGAAATACTGCTGCTGCTGTCTTACCATGCCTAAGTAATGGTTATTAAACAGGCAGATAGTCACAGGAATATCGGCACAGATCGATGTAGCCAGCTCTGCCATATTCATCTGAAAGCCTCCGTCTCCTGTCAGACATACTACCAGTCTGTCATGATCAGCTTCCTTTGCTCCTATAGCAGCCGGGTAACCAAATCCCATGGTTCCCAGGCCTCCAGAAGTGATCATCTTTGATGAACCCCTAAGCGGCAGAAACTGCGTAGCCCACATCTGATGCTGTCCGACATCTGTCACATAAGTGGCCTCGCCAAATACATCCGCGATATCCTTCATTATCGTCTGGGGGTTAAGTCCCTTTGATACCTTAAGCTGAAGCGGATGCTCCGCCTGCCAGCCTGCTATCTCGAGCCGCCATTCCTTTGTATCCATAGGTTCTGCCCACTCCACGAGATGTGAAAGTGCCAGAGAAGCGTCCGAAACCACCGGTACATCTACGACTACATTCCTCGAAATAGAAGCTGTATCTATATCGACATGTACTATCTTTGCCTTCGGTGCAAATTCGTTCAGATCACCTGTGATACGGTCGTTGAATCGTGTGCCAACCGAAAAAAGTACATCACACTCCATCTCGGCCATATTGGCAGCGTATCTGCCATGCATTCCGGAATTGCCCACATAGAGGGGATCATCCTCCGGTATGGAACCTTTGCCCATGACAGTAGTCACGACCGGTACCTGCATTTTTCTCGCAAAGTCCGTAAGAAGCCGCTCCGCTCCTGAGATATGAATGCCTCCCCCTGCAAGGATAAGTGGCTTCCGGGCATTTTTCAAAGTCTTATAGGCACGCTTCAGCTGACCGATGTGTACAGATGTGTTCGGTTTGTATCCACGGATATCCACATGGTCCGGGTATTCATCAGGCCCGCTCTTTTGCTGTATATCTTTAGGTATATCGATAAGGACTGGGCCCGGCTTTCCGCTCTGTGCGATGTAGAAAGCCATTTTTAAAATGCGTCCAAGGTCTTTTCTGTCACGGACTGTTATGCCCCATTTGACTATGCTTCTGGTCATGCCGACTATATCGACCTCCTGGAAGGCGTCATTCCCGATAAGAGGCTGCGCCACCTGTCCAGTAATGACCACCAGCGGTATCGAGTCATAGTGCGCATCCGCTATACCAGTGATAGTATTTGTAGCTCCCGGGCCACTTGTCACCAGGGCCACTCCAACTTTTCCACTCTGTCTGGCATATCCCTCTGCCTCATGTATCAGTGCCTGTTCATGACGCGGAAGCACCAGGCGGAACTTATCCTCCTGCTTATAGAACTCATCGATGATGTCAGTCACCATTCCGCCAGGATATGCAAAAATGGTATCAACACCTTCTTCATAGAGTGCCTTTACTATCAGTTTTCTTCCTGTGATGTCCATTTCTTTACTTTCTCATTCTTATATACTGTAAACGTATAGCACAGATCAAAATAGGTTTGTTCTTCGCTCTCTCCTGTCATTTTCCAGCCATCCTCTTTATCGAGATCAGGAAAATGCGCGTCGGCGTCATAATCCATGTCTATTTTTGTGATAAGAGCTTTTTCACAGTAAGGAAGAAGCTGCCGGTATATCGATTCTCCACCGATAACGTATATTTTTTCAGTATCGTAATCCTTTAAACGGTCAAATAATTCATCTGCCGAATGAACTATTACAGCGTCTCCGTTCTTGTAATCCGAAAACGTCGTAAGAACTATGTTCGTCCTGTTTGGAAGCGGTTTCTGACCTGGAAAGCTCTCCAGAGTTTTTCTGCCCATCACGACTACGTTCCCTGTAGTCTCATTCCTGAACAGCTTCATGTCTTCAGGTATACTTGTCAGAAGTCTTCCCTTGTACCCTATCGCCCAGTTATTATCTACTGCTGCTATCGCCTGCATTTTGCTCCTCTCAGATGGCAACCGGGATGTCCTTTATCTGCTCACCGGTCTCATAGTCATCAAGTCTTACGTCTTCTCTAGTAAAATCATAAAAATCGCGCTTTTCCGGATTCAGCCAGAACTTCGGTGCCGGATGTTCCGGACGCGAGATCAGTTCCTCTACCAGTGGCACATGCCTGTCATAGATATGCGCATCAGCTATCACATGCATCAGGACTCCTGGAACCATATCCACATCACGGGCTATCATCGAAAGTAGAACTGCGTACTGGCAGACATTCCAGTTATTTGCCGTAAGAGTGTCCTGCGAACGCTGGTTTAGGATCATGTTCAGCACCTTCTGTCCATTTTCCTCTGTGACATTAAAAGTACAGCTGTATGCACATGGATACAGGTTCATCTCCGGCAGATCCGCAAAATCATAGAGATTCGTCATGATCCTGCGTGAAAACGGATGCACCTTCAGATCGTATAGGACCTTGTCGACCTGGTCCATCATGTACATCTGGCGGTCTACATTGTACAACACATGTCCTGTGTACAGATTTTCCTCTCCATCGTGAACCTTCTGCACAGCAAAATCATCTCCATAGACCTGTCTTATCCCATCTTCTGTGATATCGTTCCAGCAGTACTTTCTCGCCAGCTGAAATCCATAGGCTTTTCCTATGCTTCCGTCAGCATCCGCCCACTCGTCCCAGATGTGTGAATGCAGTTCATGAATGTTATTCGACTTCTTCTGCCAGATCCAGAGTATCTCATCAGTCGCGCTCTTTATCGCGGTCCTTCGTAGTGTCACTGCTGGAAACTCCTCACGCAGGTCGTACCTGTTCACAACGCCGAACTGCTTTATCGTGTAAGCCGCCTCACCGTCCGGCCAGTGCGGACGCACTGCCTGTCCTCTCGTATCTGTACCGTTGTCGATTATATCCCGGCACATTTTTTTAAAAATAACGTCTGCTTTACTCATAGTTCTTCTATTGTAGCAAATCGGAGGGGAAAAGGAAAGACAGAAAAAATGCATAATGGCTCGTTTGTATTAAAAGATCAGTATGTAGTGCTTCAGCCAGTCTCTGTCTCCCTTGTATTCCGACCTGTTCTCGTTCCATTCAATATGAGCCATCACCTGGTAGCTTACATCTGTGAGATATGTATAGTTTGCAAGATCATTAGTCCCATCGGTACGCAGAAGTTTCTTTCCAGACACCTCTGTTTTTATTTCATTCATAATACGGACTTTGTCAACCACCCAAATGAATGTAGGTTTCCAGTATATACTCTTGCAGACACCTTTTATCGCCTCATATGTTGGTGCTGAGTATGTTGTCTTCTCGCCACCTGCTGAAATTATAGGATCAGCAAATAATGCCATGTGTGCATGCACTTCAAAGGTAACTTTCTTGTCCTTCATATACCTTGCAACAAGCTCACTCTGTCTCTGATTCTGACTCATATTGTCTCCTTCCTCATAGAATAAAGTCTGTAACATTATATTCTGATTCCGTATCTATTCCATATTCATCGTTATATGCCTGTCCAGCAGCAATCAGTATGCTATCTTCACAGACAGTATATATCTGACCGTTCTCCCTAAGTTTATCCATCTGCCATTGAAATATCTGCACACAATATTTTTTAATCTTATCAAGCAAAGGCTTAGGAACCAACCCCAGTTTCCTGTATGTCACATCTATTTCATTAACCTTAGATGATGACAAAAGTAACACTACATTTTCAATCCTAAAACCTTTAACTTGAACTCGGTAAGTTTCAGATGCGCTGGAACTTTTTCATTGAACAGCTGATAGTATTTTTTTACCTGTTTTGACGGAGTTTCAACG
>JAQXXU010000104.1 GCA_029226225.1 Lachnospiraceae bacterium
CCTGGATGGTAATGGATCTGTCGACCTTCCTGTGAAAAATAAACAGGCCTGCTGCATCTGAAAATGAAATGCTCTTTACCGTAAAGACCATCTCCCCGACGCTTAACGCAGGTACAGGACGTGAAAGGTCTGAGTCAGAGACAAAGGCCTTGTACTTTATTTTTCTGGTCTCACCAGTCGGAAGCGTGAGACGAGCATTTATTTTTACATGATGACCGTAATACGGTGAATCGCTGACTGAAAGCCTGACATGTGGCATCCGCCCCACACGGACAGTGCCATCATAGAGGCGCACTTTTATCTGTCTTCTACACACGGACAGAATGGATATGATCAGTTCGATGATAATGGTCAGCTCCCCTGTCAAGAAGATCAGAAGGAGCCACCTGTTCTGGAACCAGCCTGCCAGTCCCAGTATTATAAAAAGCGCAGCCTCGAATGGAATTATCATATGATTCTCCCCGTTACTGTTTTACTTCACTGAGCAGCCTCTCGATAACCTCTGCTCTGGAGACCTGGGACTCTTCAGCTTCCCTGGTAAGTGTCAGTCTGTGTCCTATCACATACGGGAACTGCTGCATGATATCTGAAGGGATCACAAAGTCCCTCTCATCTGCAAATGCTGAAGCCTTCGCCATCCTGACCAGGCTTAAGGTGGCACGCGGGCTTGCGCCTCTGAGCAGTGACTCATCTGTACGTGTGGCACGGACGAGTCTCGCGATATAGGAATAGAGCTCGTCTGTTATCGTGACTTTCTCACAGGCGTCCTGCATCTCGAGGAACTCTTCTTTTGAAATGACAGGAGTCAGATCATCAACTGCCTGCTTTCTCGAAGAGCGCTTTGCCATAGAGATCTCACTCTCTTCATCCGGAAATCCCAGCGAGAGGCTTATCATAAATCTGTCAACCTCTGCTTCCGGCAGCGCCTGTGTGCCTTCAGCTCCTACAGGATTCTGCGTAGCTATGACCATGAAGGGGTTCGGCAATTCTCTCGTGACTCCCTCGACTGTTATCTGGTGCTCTTCCATAGCTTCAAGAAGCGCCGACTGGGTCTTTGTATTTGCTCTGTTTATCTCGTCGGCGAGAACCAGGTTCTTAAAAAGTTCTCCCTCCTCGTAGATGAATTCTCCCTTGTCAGGTCTGTAGACTGAAAATCCCGTAAGGTCCGACGGCATCACATCCGGAGTAAACTGGATCCTTCGTGAATCCAGCGACAGCAGACCCGCAAAAGCCTTCGCGAGCGTCGTCTTTCCTGTGCCCGGGACATCTACGAGGAGGACATTACCTCCCGCAAGAAACGCGCACAGCACTTCTCTGATCTGTAATTCTTTTCCGAGCAGAACCCCTTCTGCTCCGTGTCTGATCTCCTGGATTTTCTTCTGGAAGTCCATAGGCACTCCCCTTTCGTATTCATTTCAATATGCAGTCAAATGTAATAACGCCGTCTTTCCATGAGGCATTTATAGAGCCATTATACTGTTTTACGAGGCTTTCCGCAATAGAAAGGCCTATACCGTATCCTCCTTTATCTACGTTATGCGACTGGTCCGCTCTGTAGAATCTCTCGAAGAATTTCGAGTAATCGACATTTTTTCCATCGGCATATGAATTCGATACAGAAAGCCTGATTCCCCTGCCCTTCTGGATAACTGTCACATCGATAGTCCCCTTCTCGTCACAGTACTTTATCGCGTTATCTATCAGCAGCGTCGCGAGCTGTCTTATCTGGCTCTCGACGGCATTCATATGAATACCATCACCGATATTCTGATTCAGTGTCTCGCCGGCATTTTCCGCCACTGGCGCATAGCTTTTCACAGTGTCCCTGATAGCCTCTGATATATCTGTATCTGTTCTGTCACCTGCATCTTCTTTTTCTTCCGCTCTGACTATCGTAACCAGATTCTGGATCAGCCCGGTCATCCTGTCGACCTGGCGCATTGTAGACTCGCTCCACTCGTCTTTTCCGTTCATCATTTCCTGAACCTGGGTATTTGCTTTTATGACTGCGAGCGGTGTCTTCAGCTCATGGCTTGCATTCGTGATGAACTGCTTCTGCTGTTCGGCGTTTCTTATCTCAGGCGCTATGACTTTATATGACAGAGCCCTGAGTACCAGGAATGAGATGATCGAACCGAATCCCAGAAGTATCAGCGCCATATAAAGGATCCTGTTCGTAAGCCGTATCTGATTCGTGCTGTCCACAAAAACCACTATCGTCCGATTCTTCTGCTTGCTGACCTGGTAGTAATAGTTCCCGATACTTCCGAATGAAAAGGTATTTTTGGAAACCGCCAGTGCGTACTGCTTCGCCTGCTGCAGATCCACTGACGCTATCCTGTCAGCCTTGATGTCTGTCACATTATTCTGTCTGTCAAAAATAACCGAAAAATACCTCGTCGCATACCACTGGTCTTTGTTGCTCAGGATGTTCCTGCCACTTCCGAACAGGGTCTTAAGGAAGTTGTTCAGGTTCTCCTTAGGCGTCGGATTGGTGATGTCCTCATCATCTTCCGGATCCTGACCGTTATCATCTGAACCGTCATCCCGGATGACTGTCTTTACAGACGGCAATTCTCCTCCGTTATCGATTATCGACTGTGTCACCTCGTGTGCCTCACGTCTCGAGACAGTAAGCGTCCCGATGTAGATGAGTCCTCCTATGATGACCATGACTGCGATAAACGAGCACATAGAGATGACCAGGAATTTGTTCTTTAATTTTTTGATCGACTGTTCATTCATATGATCACCTCCATGTATTTTTCTTTAAAAAATAGTTCAGGCCGCCTTCGCTTCTGAAAGTCTGAAGCTGCCGCCTTTTTCGCCTTCTATAGTAAGTCCTGAAGCTATAGCCGAGAGCTTTCTCTTAAGGTATGAGATGTAAAGCCAGACTGTGTCCTCGTTTGCTTCCGGTTCTGCCGCCCAGATCTTCTGTAAAATGTCATCCGTCGAAAGCTCGCCGTCAGCGTGTGTCATCAGCATCTGCATCAGTTCGAATTCCCTTATAGAGAGTCTGACTGAGTTCTCACATGACAGCTCCATGTCATCTGCCTTCAGCGATACATCGCCGAATCTCATATCCTGAGGGTTGTACTCTCTTCCCCTTCGGACTAAAGCTCTGACTCTGGCTAAGAGTTCTCTCATATCAAAAGGCTTTGCCAGGTAATCATCTGCGCCTGCATCGAGTCCTGCGACCTTATCATCGACTTCAGTCTTTGCTGTGAGTAACAGGACAGGTGTCAGGATATTATTCTCTCTCATGAATTTCAGTACGCCAAGCCCATCTACTTTCGGCATCATGATATCGAGGATGACT
>JAQXXU010000105.1 GCA_029226225.1 Lachnospiraceae bacterium
GGGTTAGTATATTCCCCGAATCCAGCTTCCTTCAGATCCCACCTCACGGTGGACACCCTTGCCTTCGGCTATGTCCTTCCCACTACCGGGCGGACTCCGGACTTGCACCAGTTAGAAACGTGCGCCGCCGAGCGCACAAAAAGCACCACCTGTACCTAAGTACAAGTGGTGTCTGTCTTAGTCGTGATAGATCTCATGAATGGCATCGATCAGGTTCGTGTCGATATCCATGCACTCTGAAGGAGACTAAGTACTTTGGCATGATGGTCATTTACAGCCAGAACTACATCTGATAGATTTATAGTGTAACTTTCTCTTCCAACTATTCCGCAATCCATAACCGCCTCATGTCTCGATTTATCTACTGCAAGCTCTCCAGCTCTCTCGACTCCCATCAGATGCAGCCTGTATCTCCTGTCTTCAGGAACGAATGATCTCTCTCCCTTAGGGGGAGATATCTCTACTCTGAGACTATGGGCTTCTCTGTCATAATACATATCAAACTCAGTTCTGGCGCACACTCCATTCAGATAGTCAGTCAAAATACCATCATCCTCATACAGAGTGAAGGTCATAAAAGTACAATGCCTGTTTTATAACTCGGTATATCAGAAAGTTATATTACAGCGTGACAAATTAAATTTTGATGAAAAATCTCAACCGCTCTGATGACCTGCTCCGCTGTATCTGACATATTCTGCTTTGCATGGTAAGGATCCATCGCTTCATCAAGAGTAGTAATTCCCCTTACCATCGGGAAAAATGCATCTATGCCTTTACTGTTTAAGATCTTCGCGTCATCAGTGACGCTTCCTGCAAATGCTATAACTGGCTTGCCGTACTTCTTTGCCAGTTCTGCTACTCCTATAGGTGCCTTCCCCATCGCGGTCTGTGCGTCAAGCCTTCCTTCTCCGGTGATCACCAGGTCAGCATCCTGTATGTCGTCTTCCAGATGGGTTTCTTCAATGATCAGCTTCGCTCCTGATTCAAGTGACGCATTAAGAAAAGTATGGAACGCAAATCCAAGTCCTCCTGCTGCACCGCTTCCCGGATAGTCGGGATCTGCATCAGGAAACGCCTGCTTTGTCACCTCCGCGAAATGAGCCAGATATGAATCCATCTGTGAGACCATCTGCTTATCAGGAGTTCCATCATCCTGAATAGCGCCCTTCTGTGGTGCAAAAACTGCACTGCATCCCTTCGAGCCACAAAGAGGATTATCTACATCGCAGGCAACCATAAATGTGACACCGGGGACGCGTTCATCTGTCATATCTGTGTCAGATGAAAGCGTCCCCACTGACACAATATCCCTTAAGCCCTCTGCACCTGGTGTTATCTGCTCTCCGTTTTTATCCAGAAGCTTAAATCCTAATGCCTGAAGCATTCCTGCCCCACCGTCATTTGTAGCACTGCCGCCTATACCTATTATAAATCTACGGCAGCCTTTAGCGTATGCGTCCTTAATGACTTCACCTACTCCGTAAGTGGTAGCTTTCAGAGGATTTAAGTCTTCTCTTTTCACCAGAGTGATTCCTGCTGCACCACTCATTTCTATTACAGCAGTTTTTGAGCAGTCCTTTACAACAGATGACTCACTGTCTATGGTACCGTATCTGCAATCGACTTTTTCTCCGAGAGGTCCGGTCACCCCCACTGTCTCGTATCTGCCATGAAGACCTGTTACCAGAGCATCTACCGTCCCTTCGCCACCATCTGCGAGTGGTCTTACCACTATATCTGCATCGGGCATCACCCGGCGTATGCCTTTGGCACACGCATCGCCAGCCTCCATAGAGGTAAGGCTTCCCTTGAATGAATCGATTGCGATCACTATCTTCATATGCTTTTCAAGCTTTTCCAGATTCTTCATATTCATTTATAACCTCATCTATGCTCGAATACTCTCGTCCCATGAATAGATCATCAATCTCATCCTCCCGCCCGAGCCCTGCTGCTATCTGCGTGAGTCCGAGCAGAGAAATCTTTCCTGTCTGTTCGAACAGCTTGTATGTGCCATAACTCATGCTGCACTTCTGCGCAAACTGTTTCTGGGTAAAGCCTTTCTGTCTGCGCAGTGTCTTTACTCTTTTTGCCAGATCCATGTCTATCTGTTCTACGGTCTTAAATAGCATAAAAAACTCCTTATAACTGATAACATTTTATCATTTATAAGGAGAATTGCAAATAATAGATAATATTTTATCTCTTGTTGAAGTAGTCTCTGGCGAAGCCCATGTGCTGGACGACTTCCATAGTACCCTGGTACTTTCCGTCCTTGTCTCTTACAGCCATATAGCGGATCAGGACTGGCTCGCCGCCTCGCTCATTCCAGATGTCTATCGAGTCCTTTTCTCCGCTCTTAAGCTCTGAGATAACCATGCGGACCATCGGCTCTACCTTTGGCGGATGGCAGGTATATACTTCTCTGTCAAGCGCAGCGAGCGGCCTCTTGAAGAGCTTCGTTCCTTCGTTCTGGTTGAAGTAGCGGTTTATGTCGTTATCATCGATAAAGGTGATCTCGAGTGGGATCGTATCGAGCATAGCGTTCAGCTGTTCTTTGGTGAAGTGACCTGATGGGAGGACTATCTCATCAGCATTTCCATTTACCTCTGCCGTAACAGCTGCCTCTTTCCATTCCGGAACCGGGTCTATCAGACAGAACTCATAGTCCTTCATGTCTCTCGCGATACCTTTCCAGACTTCCTCTGAGAAATTCTTCGCGCAGAGCGGCAGGAGGATATTATTTTCTTTATAAACCATTTCCTCGGCACGGGTCAGGACCTTATCCATTCTCGACTGCCAGGCTTCTTCTTCCATGCGGTCAGCATTTTTCTCTGCCTCACTGTAAAGCGTCTTCATCTCATCGCGGATCTCATCGTCGACACCCCACATCACATCAGACGGGCCCGAGAAGCCATAGTCTTTTTTGAGTACCGGATATAGCAAGTCGCCCTTCTTCGCATAGTGAACAGCTATCTGCCTTGTCTTATCGAAGGTCTTTAACACATCCTTTTTCTCAGAAAGTGCCTTTCGCATTTGCTTAAGCTGAGCATCTACAGCCTGGTTCTCCAGATAGAATATCTGAAGCGGATGACCTTCGATCTGCCTTAACCGCACAAAAGTATCATCTGCCCCGTCTGTCCTGTGGAGAGTGTCGGCTGCCTTGCCTTTATTCAGATGCTCTATCGCTTCCTGCTGTTCCCTGCTGAGCGACTCCTGAACTGCTTTTTCGGCGTTATCTATCTGCTCCTGTCTCGTGGCTCCGTGAAAAAGTGCCGAATGCACGTCACACAGCCGCTGGACGTCACTGATCGGAGTGCCTGCTTCTATAAGCGTCTGCTCCGCCTTCGCGATCTCAGCCGCGTCCACGTCCTTAAAGTTCTTCACGAAATCAGCTCTTACAGTCTCTAAATCCTCTCCCTCGCTCAGTCTCTTTACATAATCCCTAAGAAGCTCTGTCCTGTCTGCCATATCATTAACCTCCGTATGTATGCCTTGTTCTTTATGAAAAAAATATATCACGAAGTCGGAGGTATGGTATGTTGCATTTACAACGCCTGATCTTTATACATTCTGTTTCAGCCAGTCAAATATATGCTTATAATAGTCAGCCCTGACATCATCAGTCGAGTTGAAGATCTCGTGCTTTGATGTCTCGTACTTTATGTGTTCGGCCTGCGGGACTTTTGCGAGGAAATCCGTATAACCTGTCGGATCTACCAGATGATCATTCCCAGCTTCAAATACGAGAAGAGGTGTACTGATACTGCCTGCATTTTTGATCAGTTCCTTTGTAGCGGAAAGAGAAGCCAACGACCAGCCGAAGGTAGCCCCATAAGTCTGATACTCTTCATCAGCAAGGCGCTGTCCGAAGAGATAATCGTATCTCGCTTTAGACTGGCAACTCGAAGTCTCGAATACATTCACCCCATCGAAATGATGCTGCCCGACTGAGAGTTGTTTTTCTTTGTGAAACAGATGTACATAGAGTCTGAGCAGGTTTATCTTTGCAGGAGAGATGCCGCCGGTCTTAAGCCGCAGCATCGGACTTGACAGGATAGCAGCCTTATAGTCAGACGGATAATTCTCGAGGTAAATGGCCGCGACAGCTCCTCCCATCGAATGAGCGAACAGTATCTTCGTCCCTTCACGCTTTGAAACTACTTTATCGTAAAAGAGCTTCATGTCACTTACATACTGATCGTAGTTTTTTACATGGACCAGGTCCTTCTCTGTGAGCTTTCCACCCGACAGCCCGTGTCCGCGCATCTCAGGGAAAAAGAAGCCATAACCCTGACTATAGAAATACCAGGCCATCTCATGGTACTTGCCCCAGAATTCGCAGAATCCATGGAACATAACGATGATGGCCTTCATCTGTTCCGGGAAAGCATAGTAATAGTTTATCTTTGTCCCGTCAAACGAGGTAATGAAATCATTTTTTACAGACCCTTCCCTCCACTTACGGCATGAACCGTTCATGGCTTCAGTAAAATCGTCTTCACCAAGCAGCTTCATGGTCAGTTTCTCCCGTAAAGCTCAAGTGCCTTTTTCGGATAGTTCGTGATTATAGCATGAACTCCGGCCTGCTGGCAGAGCTTCATGTACTTCTCATCATTTACTGTCCAGACATTCACATCGAGTCCGTTATCTGCGCAGTCCCTCATGAAGTCAGTAAACTGCAGATTATAGAGAGCCGGGTGAAGAGCGTTTACTCCATGGATTTTTCCATAGGAAGGCATATCTAGAGTACCGTCCATGTATAAAAAACCTGTCTTCGCCTGCGGATCGAGCTCCTTTATCTTCATGACCGAATAGTGGTTGAATGAAGAATAGATGACTCTGTCCTCGAAGCCATTTTTATGTACCAGGTCTATGATATCGTTCTCAAGTCCTTTGTAAAAAATGATACCGGTCTTCAGCTCTATGTTTATCGTGAGGTTCGTCGGACGTAGTGCGTCAAAGACTTCCTGCATCGTAGGGATCTGTGCTCCCTCGTATGCCTTATTCCCGTTATCAAAATTCAGAGACTTCAGTTCCTCAAGCGTGTGGTCTTTTACCCAGCCGCAGCCGTTTGAGGTGCGGTCTATAGTCTCATCGTGACAGACTACTATCTGCCCGTCCTTTGTAAACTGCACATCAAGCTCAACTCCGTCTGCCCCCATCTCCGCTGCCAGTTTAAAAGCAGGTATAGTATTCTCCGGTGCGTATCCACTGGCTCCTCTGTGAGCCCATACTAGTGGTGTATTCATCAATATAACCTCCTATAGCTTTTATTTTTCTTAAATGATCTTCATCCGATATGCCCTGATTCCTCGAGCATATCCATCTTCAGTTCGTAATACTTCGGGCTCATGTCGACGTAGTGGCGGTGCGGGTTCTCAAAACGCTGCTCCTCCGGCCAGATCTCATTATCCAGCTGTTCTCTGACGTATTTCTGGATCTCTCTTACAGTAGGAAGCTCTATTTCGAGCTTTCCATCCTTTATCACGAGCTGCTGTAAGGACTTCGCGCTGCAGTCTGTAAACTCACGCACCTTCCACGGCTCTATAGGGTCTACGAATCTGTATGGCTTTCTCATGTCCACGTCCTCGCCGTGTCCTGTGATAAGGTCAGCTATGGCGTGTCCACACTTGTCATAGATACGGTAGACGTCTTTGAGCCCCGGGTTCGTGATCTTCTCCACTGAATCTGAAACCTTTATCCTCGGCCCGAACTTTCCATTCTCCTCCACAGCACAGAGTTTGAATACAGCTCCAAACACAGGCTCCGAGCGGCTAGTGATAAGCCTCTCGCCGACTCCGAATGAATCGACTTTTCCTCCCTGATCGAGGATAGACTTTATCGTGTATTCATCGAGGCTGTTCGAGATAACGATCTTCGCATTCGTAAAGCCTGCTGCGTCAAGCATCTCTCTCGACTTCTGTGTCAGATAGCCCAGGTCTCCTGAATCGATCCTGATGCCGAAGTTCGTACTCTTTATTCCTTTATCATGCATCTCCTTAAATACCTGGATGGCGTGTGGAACTCCCTGCTTTAACACATCATAGGTATCAACTAAGAGGATGCAGTTATTCGGATAAATGGAGGCGAATTTCCGAAACGCTGTCAGCTCGTCTTTATAGAACATGATGAAGCTGTGCGCCATCGTTCCTCCTACCGGAATGTCGAAGTACTGTCCGGCTGATACAGTAGCTGTGCCCTTCACTCCTCCGATAAAGGCAGCTCTGGCTCCATAGATAGCCGCGTCGTTATTGTGTGCTCTCCTGGCTCCGAAGTCAGATACTGCTCTGCCTCCTGCCGAACGGACTATACGCTGGGCTTTCGTAGCTATAAGGCTCTGGTGGTTTACCTGGGCTAAGATCTCAGTCTCCACGAGCTGTGCCTGGACTAATGGTGCTACCACGGTAACTACCGGCTCTCCCGGATACATGACAGTTCCTTCCGGATAAGCATACAGGTCTCCGGTGAATTTAAAATCCTTTAAATACTCCAAGAACTTCTCATCGAACTGATGCAGTGCCCGCAGGTACTCTATGTCTTCTTCCTCGAAGTGCATTCCCTCGAGATACTCAACTATCTGCTCAAGTCCGGCAAAAATTGAAAATCCACCGCCATCGGGATTTTTCCTGTAGAAAACATCGAATGCCACCCTGGTGTCCTCATTTTCAGAGAGAAAGTACCCATTCGCCATAGTAAGCTCATACAGGTCCATCATCATCGAGATATTTCTTTTATCATAGATATTCATAGCGTCACCTCACGCGTTTTTTTCCAACTGATTATACCACAAAACTCTGACAAGTGATATAATAATGGGGTAACTGAAAAGACCCTTACGGGAGTGACTATATGATACAGAGAACCTCTGAATTATACAGTAAAAAAGCGTTATTCGACTTCGTGGTCGACAGCGTAAAAATACATATCTTAAGTCTTTCAGACGACATTTTTAATCCCAGACAGGTGACTCATGAGGAGCTTCAGGATAAGGCCCTTCTGCAGCTTTTTTCTCTGAATATCCATGAGGAAAAACTTCTTCCTGTAACACAGCAATTGAGAAAAGACTATCCATGGCTTCACACCGTAGTCATGAGTGAATTCGGAAATCAGGATTTCACAAAGGATTTAACCGCAGCTGAGCCTTCTATTTCTGCCAGTTATATAGGTATGTCAGCTGGACATATACAGATCCTCTGTGAGGACGCGTTGAAGACTCCTGTAGACCAGATAGCTAGAAAGCTCTCAAAGCGCCTCGGAAAGATCCCCGACCTGAAGGGTGTAGAAACTCTTGGGAGCGGGCTATACATGCCTGTAGACCAGATACTCCACGATATAGAACGGCATTTTCACCCGGTCCCATTTTTCGGAACACAGGCTCAGAGTTCATTCTTCGAAGCCGGAGATGTAGGCATCCCTTTTATCATCATAGACGGTGAGCTCTATCATTCTTCAATGAACCTCATAGCTTTTTCCGGGCAGGATCTGTACGTGGACGCTAAGGTCCAGATCGGATGGAAGCCTATCGGAAAAACCTTTGCCATCGAATCAGAGCCTATAGCAAAAGACGGTCATGTCCCGCAGCAGATAGCTATGGACGACAGCATGAACATGCCTGGTGATGTCAGGATAAAAACTCTCGATGGAAAACCTGCGATTGACATATATCAGAAATACCTGGGGCTTTCCCCTGATCAGTGCGGTGTCGAGAACACCTGCGAATTCCCGTTCCTTATCACGAGGAATGGCCATCTGATAGGACGTGTTCCTATAGCATATGGAGATGAAGGATCCATCTACTTTGACGGGCTTCTGATGGAGGGCGACACTCTGCGCCTCTCTTACGGAAAAAAAGCCGAGATCCTACAGATGGCTTACGAAGATGCTGCAAGGCTCGAGAATTTTAACGTGCAGGCTGCATTGATGTTCGTCTGCGCGAACCTTACAGTATTTTTAAAAGAAGATGCCTTAGAACAGATAAAGGCATATGGCAAATATGCCCCGAACATGCAGTACGTACACGGAAACTGCGAGATATACGAGCAGAATGGCATTGGGGGCACCTATAATACCTCACTCGTCAGAGTATTCATGCGTGAGTGTGAAGCAGCCGCCCACAGAGACATAAAGACAGAATGCTTATCTCCTGCTGACTTCACAGTAAAAAAAGCCCCTACCCTTCCGCATACTCCGGGCAGGACAGAGATACCTCTCCAGGAGAGGCTTGTGAATTTCCTCGAAGCCATGACTGGAGATCTGGTCAGTCTGAATGAAGCATATAAGGACATGGCAGAAAAGGCCGATGCCGCTAACCATGCTAAGTCATCTTTCCTGTCAAATGTCTCACATGAGATCCGTACTCCTATGAACGCGATCCTTGGGATGAACGAGATGATCCAGCGTGAGTGTAAGGACGAAAGCATCCTCGCCTATTCCAATGACATATCATCGGCTGGAAATACACTGCTCGGTATCATCAATGATATCCTGGATTTTTCCAAGATAGAGGCAGGAAAGCTAAAGCTCATGCCTGCCGAATACGATGCGACTTCGCTCCTTAACGACCTGGTCAATATGATAAAAAAGCGTGCCGATGATAAAGGTCTTACGCTTAAACTCGATATAGATGAGAATGTTCCAAGATACCTGTACGGTGATGAGATCCGCATCAAGCAGGTCATCACGAACATACTCACAAATGCTGTAAAGTACACGCCTGATGGTTCTGTGACTCTCACCTTCCGTCTCATCTCGAAAAGTGATGATAAAGCCCGGATCCATATCTCGGTAAAAGATACCGGGATCGGCATAAAGCAGGAGGATCTGCCAAAGCTCTTCGAAGCCTTTGAACGAATAGATGAGGAAAAAAACCAGACGATCGAGGGAACCGGTCTTGGAATGAATATCACGGGTCAGCTGCTCCATATGATGGGTTCTGAGATCCAGGTCGAAACAGTATACGGAAAAGGATCAGACTTTTTCTTCGACCTCGACCAGAAAATCATCCAGGATACCCCCATCGGTG
The DNA here is from genome assembly GCA_029226225.1 of Lachnospiraceae bacterium. Classification (GTDB taxonomy): domain Bacteria; phylum Bacillota; class Clostridia; order Lachnospirales; family Lachnospiraceae; genus Weimeria. The sequence goes on from JAQXXU010000105.1 coordinate 9,029, forward strand.
ACATAAATAAGGCTCTGCTCCGTGAGAAGACGAAGCATGAAGATTATCAGGAGAGCTTTACCGCGCCGGAAGCCTCAGTTCTCTGCGTAGACGATACGACGATGAACCTGGTGGTGTTCAAAGACCTCTTAAAGGATACCGAGGTGGAGATAGATACTGCTGAAAGCGGTGAAGAGGCACTTCGGATGGTTCAGGCAAAGAAATACGATATGATTTTCATGGACCACAGAATGCCTCATATGGATGGTGTCGAATGCTTAAATGCCATGAAGGCGCTTCCTTTTGATAAAAACCTCTCGTCTGCGGCTCCTGTTGTGGCTCTGACTGCAAACGCCGTTTCCGGAATGCGCGAGTTCTACTTCAAATCCGGATTCGACGGATATCTGACAAAGCCTATAAACTCATCTGAGCTTGAAGCCCTTATGATAAAACTGCTTCCTGTAAGTAAGGTCCATCATATCGAGGCCCCTAAGAAGAAAAAGCAGAAAAACACTTCTCTTCCTGAGTGGCTTACTTCGATAAAAGAGATCGACACTGAAGCGGGACTTACAAACTGCGGCGACGTCAATGGCTATATGTATGTGATCGGAGTCTATGTGGAAAGCTTTGACTTAAACTACAGTCAGATCGAGAATTTTTTCAATGAAGAGGACTGGAAAAATTATACGATAAAGGTCCATGCGCTGAAATCTTCATCCCGCATCATCGGAGCCATGCAGCTATCAGAAGAAGCAAAGGAGCTTGAAGCTGCAGGTGATAGCTGGGATATAGATACGATCAGAGAAAAAAATCCGACGCTGCTTAAACACTATAAGTCTCTTGTCACAAAGCTTCAATCCGGGATAGCTCCTGAAAGCAGTGAAGATGACAAGCCTTCTATCTCATATGTTGAGATAGATGAGGCACTTTCTTCAATGGCTGAGATCGTTGGAACCTACGACTATGACAGCATGAAATTCATGCTTAATTGTCTGATGTCATACAGACTTCCTGACGATATAAAAAAGCTCGCTGACGCGATAAAAAATGCTCTGATCATTCCGGACTGGGAAAAGATAAAAGAATTACTGACACAGGAGGAAAAATAAATGCCTAGACCAAAGAATCTGGTTCTTATCAGAGAGAGCAAGACCTTCATGGTCAATGCCCTTCAGATGAATCTGGAGAAAGAAGAATACCGGGTAACAGCTATTGGTCCCACCATCGACGAATTAGATGATGTGAAGGAACTGGCCGACGTCTTCATCTACTACCTCGATAAAAACATCGATGACTATCCTGACTTTCTCGTGTATCTGAAGGATTTCATAACTGAAACAGAAAAGGATCTGGTGACCATCGGTGAGCTTGATGAATACGAAAGTTTTAACAAGCTGGTGCCAGAGGACCTGATTTCTTTAAAGATTCTCCGCCCTATCGACTTTCCGAAGCTAATGGAGAGCCTCGCAGAGATCATGGAAAAAAACGACGAATACTCCAGAAAAAAGAGCATCCTTTTAGTAGATGATGACGGAGCTTTCCTGAAAGCCTGCCATGACTGGCTTTCAGATGATTACCGGGTTACTATAGTTTCATCAGGCATGCAGGCGATCACCTGGCTCGCAAATAACACTCCTGATCTGATCCTCCTCGACTATGAGATGCCTGTAACCCCGGGGCCGAAGGTGCTCGAGATGATAAGAAGTGAATCGAATACCAGAAATCTCCCCGTCATCTTTCTTACCAGTAAAAATGACCGTGAGTCAGTCATGAGTGTCATGGCGTTCAAGCCGGACGGCTACCTCCTAAAGACCATGACCAAAGACCAGCTCAAAAAAAATCTTGCGGAATTTTTCGAATCCCGCAAGTATAAATTCTAAAAAATCTCCCCGCGCGGGGAGGTTTTTTAATCTTCTTTACGATAACGCGCCATCATGGAGTTAAAGAGTTCTGCCGTTCCTGGCGGAGTGTATGTGATGGCATTTGCTCCGGCATCGACAGTTTTTTTGATATGCTCCGGAGTGTTCCCGCCACTTGCTATGATAGGCACGTCTGGGAAACTCTCTCTGATATGCGCCACGACCTCAGGTGTCTGGCCTGCGCAGGCGACATTCAGGATAGATGCCCCGGCCTCAAGTCTGGCCTTTATATCAGTATTCATGCTGGTTACTGTAATGACTACCGGGATATCCACAGCCTTTGAGACTGCAAGCAGGTTCACGTTCTTTATAGGGGAGTTTAAGACTATTCCCATGGCGCCGCTACTCTCCATGTCCTTCGCTAACCCTATAGTCCTTACGCCATGAGTCGTACCGCCGCCTACACCGGCGAACACCGGGATATAAGAATACTTTATCACAGCATCTCCTATGGCTGTCTGCGGCGTGAACGGATATACAGCGAATACAGCGTCGGCGTTACAGTTTCTGATAATAGCCAGGTCTGTAGTAAAGACCAGAGTCTTTATCCTTCTGCCAAAAATAACTATTCCCGAAGCTTTTCTGGCCTCTTCCGGCACTGAAACTATATTGTGCCTGAGCTTTGTCTCGATGACAGGTCTCTTCTTTTCTTCTTTTGTGATCCCTTCTGCCATTTTATTCTCCTTTTAGCCCTTTTTTAACGCCTCAAAGACGTTTATCTGTGATGCGATACGCTTCAGTTCTTTCAGGTTCGTCTTCATGTAAAAATGAAGTCCGGCAACTTCCTCCTCTGTAAATCCCTTATTCTCAGTGATCTCGCAGTCCGGGATTTTCCCCTCAGCGTACTTTTTTCCATCGGTGAAAGTCACATACGCGTATTTTTTCTTTCCGGTCTTATCTGTGCAGATCGGGGAGACTGTCATTTTCATCTCGTCATCTGACATGTGCTTCCTCCTTTGAAAAATCACTTATATACTGATGATTATGACCATTTTTTACGCGTTTGTCAAAACCTTTTTACACTAAAAAGGGACCGTTCGTTTCTGGACGGTCCCTGTGATCTCGCGGTGCTTCATTCGCACTCCGCTTCACTTTTTAATAACCTGCCTGCTGTGCTGCAGCTGCTGCGGCTGCGTCAGCCTTTGGATCCTTTATATCTGCAACTGCGCTCTCTGTAGTAAGAAGAGTGCTTGCTACTGAGCATGCCTGCTCAAGAGCTGTACGTGTTACCTTAACAGGATCGATGATTCCGTTATCTACCATATTTACATATGTCTCATGGTAAGCATCGAAGCCCTCACCTTCTTTTGAGTTCTTGACGTTATTGATGATGACTGAACCCTCAAGTCCGGCGTTATCAGCGATGTAGTAAAGAGGAGCATCAAGTGCTTTAAGGATTACGTTTGCACCTGTCTTCTCGTCGCCTTCAAGTGAGTCACGAAGCTTCTCTACGTCCTTCTCAGCATGGATGTAAGCACTTCCGCCGCCTGCGATGATACCTTCCTCTACTGCAGCCTTTGTAGCGTTTACAGCGTCTTCCATTCTGTACTTGGCTTCCTTCATCTCTGTCTCAGAAGCTGCACCTACACGGATAACAGCTACGCCGCCAGCGAGTTTTGCAAGACGCTCCTGAAGTTTCTCTTTATCGAAGTCTGAAGTAGTCTCCTCGATCTGCTGTCTGATCTGTGCTACACGAGCATCGATATCAGCCTTAGCACCCTCACCATCTACGATAGTGGTATTCTCTTTTGTAACCTTGACACTCTTAGCACGTCCGAGCTGATCCATAGTAGCATCCTTAAGCTCAAGGCCTACCTCAGATGAGATAACCTGACCGCCTGTAAGGATAGCGATATCCTGGAGCATCTCTTTTCTTCTGTCACCATATCCCGGAGCCTTTACAGCTACGACGTTAAATGTACCACGGAGTTTGTTCAGAATAAGGGTTGTAAGAGCCTCACCATCTACATCCTCAGCGATGATCAGAAGCTTAGCGCCGTTCTGAACAATCTGCTCAAGAAGCGGAAGGATTTCCTGGATATTTGAGATCTTCTTATCTGTGATAAGGATATACGGATCATCAAGGGTTGCTTCCATTTTTTCATTATCAGTAACCATGTATGATGAAATGTATCCTCTGTCGAACTGCATTCCTTCTACGAGGTCAAGCTCTGTCTGCATGGTCTTTGATTCCTCGATAGTGATGACACCGTCGTTTGAAACCTTCTCCATAGCATCAGCTACGAGCTGTCCCACCTCATCGTTTCCAGCTGAAATAGCAGCTACCTTTGCGATCTGCTCTTTACCTGAAACCTTATCAGACATCTTCTTCAGCGAATCAACAGCAGTGTTGCAGGCCTTCTGCATTCCTTTACGAAGAACGATCGGGTTAGCGCCTGCTGCCAAGTTCTTCATACCTTCCTGAACCATAGCCTGTGCAAGGACTGTAGCTGTGGTTGTACCATCACCAGCTACATCATTTGTCTTTGTAGCTACTTCTTTAACGAGCTGAGCACCCATGTTCTCGAACTCATCGCCAAGCTCGATGTCCTTTGCGATCGTAACACCATCGTTTGTGATAGTCGGAGCACCATAGCTCTTATCGAGGACTACGTTTCTTCCCTTAGGTCCAAGGGTTACACGAACTGTATCAGCGAGTTTGTCAACGCCAGCCTGAAGTGCCTGTCTTGCCTCAGCGCCGAACTTAATATCTTTTGCCATGACTTAAATCTTCCTTTCTGTATGATCACTCTACTATAGCAAGAATATCATCCTGCTTTACTATAATGTACTCTTCATCATCGAGCTTGACATTGGTTCCGGCATATTTGCTGTAAACAACCTTCTGTCCGGCCTTAACCTGCATCGTAACGTCCTTTGTTCCAGGACCTACGGCTATGACCTCAGCCTCCTGTGGCTTTTCCTTTGCGCTGTCAGCAAGGATAATGCCTGACTTGGTCTTCTCCTCAGCCTCTAACTGCTTTAAAACTACCCGGTCTGATAACGGATTCAGTTTCATGATGAATACCTCCTTGTTTTCTGTTTTATCTTGTTAGCACTCATTTCAGTGGAGTGCTAACCAACTGTCTATATAATAGTTTTTTGGTAACGAGTTCGCAACACCAGATTTCAGTGAATTTTCTTCAGTTTTCATTTATTATCTCATCTAATCTCTTAATTACTCATTTTTTCGTATTTGAAGAAAAAATATGCTATAATTTGTAAAAATCGAAAGGAGCATTTTAAAGTGATAAAAGAAGGTATAACGGGCGAGGCCAGCGCCCTGGTAACTGATGATAATACCGCCATAAAAATGGGAAGCGGTACTCTCCCTGTATTTGCTACTCCGGCTATGGTAGCACTCGTGGAAAAGGCAGCCTGGAGCTCTGTCGCAGGTGAGCTTGAGGACGGGCAGTCTACAGTCGGAACAGCCATGACCTTATCTCACGAATCAGCCACACCGAAGGGGCTTAAAGTCACAGCAAAGACCACACTTACGACAGTCGACCGGAGAAAACTCACTTTTTCATGGGAAGCATATGACGAGGCTGGGATCATAGGACGTGGCACCCATGAGAGATTTATAGTAACTGATGACAAATTCGTAGCAAAGGCAGAAGGTAAAAAAGCATGAAGATAGCACTTGCTCAGATGCAGATGGATATAGATAAGAAGGTAAACGAAAAAAAGTCCCTGACTCTTGCAGCACAGGCAGCAAAAACCGGAGCTGACCTTCTGCTGTATCCTGAGCTTACACTTACCCCGTTTTTTCCACAGTATCCGTCAAGACTGCTCGAAGGAATGGGTATCTCACCGGAGGCATTTTCTATAGAAAAAAATGCCGATATCCTGACCCAGTTCGCTGATGCCGCCAGAGAAAATGACATCTACCTCTGCCCGAACTTCTATGTCAAGGAAGAAGAGGGAAAACTTTTCGACCGCTCGTACTTTTTCGAAAAGACAGGCAGACTGGTCGGCACAAGCGATATGCACCATATATTCACTGCCGAAAACTTCTACGAAGGTGACTACTACCATCCGGCTGAGGAACCATTCCATGTATTTCCTACACCGTTCGGAAATGTCGGCGTCGTGATCTGCTTCGACCGTCACATACCAGAGACGATAAGAGCCTGCGCCTTAGCCGGAGCAGAGCTTATACTGATACCTACAGCGAACCTGACCACAGAGCCGCTCGACGTCTTCAGGGCAGAGATCATAGCAGAAGCTTACCAGAATAACGTCTTTATCGCGATGGCAAACAGAGTAGGCGATGAGAACGGACTCGTCTTTGCCGGAGATTCCCTCGTAGTCGATCCGAACGGAAAAATACTTGCTGAAGGAAGCACTGAAGAGGACCTGATCCTCTGCGACATCGATACAGGTGAAGCTTTACGTTCTAGGCAGACCCGCCCTTACATCGGCTTCTGTGTACCAGACAGCGGAGTCTATGACTTCGAGGCCAAAGATCTCTCCCTTGAAAAAGAGCCTTCTATAGAAGACGTCTACATGGCGATGGCAGACTACGACGAGGGTGACCCGAAACGCATCCAGCATTTCACGAAGGTCTACTACTACGCCCACCAGATAGCAGTCGAAGAACATCTGCCCCTGAAAGTCCGCCAGATCACGGAGATAGCAGCCATGGTCCACGACATCGGCATCCACAAGGCAGAAAAGAGCTTCCACACGACCGCCGGCAAGATCCAGGAAAAACTCGGCGCCCCTGAATCCGTAAAGCTTCTCCGCGACATGGGCTTTTCCGACGAAATCGTAAACCGAGTCTCCTACTTAGTTGGCCACCATCACACCTACGACCACATCGACGGCATCGACTACCAGATCCTGGTCGAAGCCGACTTCCTGGTAAATATATATGAAGATGACATGGACCTTAAGTCTCGAGAGAATGCTTTCGATAAAATATTCAAGACCGAAACAGGCAAAAGACTTTTCAGGCAAATGTATCCAGTAGAGTGATCTACGAAGCGGCACGGCATAGAATTGTATCTGATGATAGTCTACGGAGCAGCCCGGCATAGAATTGTATCTGATGATAGTCTACGGAGCGGGACGGCACAGAAGTGTCGAATGACCCTTATGGAACGCCGGTACTTAGCGGCTGTATTTCAAGCCGCTTACGTACCGCTGCGTTTCATACGGAGCGAGAGCGAGTCATGAGACACTTACTGTGCCGGGCCGCTCCACAAATGAGTCAGTTCATTGTAAAATGTATGTAAAATCGTAATAAAGTATTGCAAGTCCGCCGCAAATCATTTAGACTTTATATGTAATTTCGGTGTGAAATCTATGTAAAGGAATTCAAAGGAAAGAAAAATGAATATCATTATCCTGCTGAAACTGGTTGGCGGCCTGGTGCTTTTCCTCTACGGAATCGAGTACTTAGGCGAGGCCTTGAAGAAGGTATCAGGCGGCAAGCTTGAAAAAATCCTCGAAGGTCTCACGAACAACAAATGGAAGGCAGCACTCTTAGGAACTCTGGTAACGGCTGTCATACAGTCATCCGGCGCGACCATAGTCATGTGCGTAGGCTTCGTAAACTCAGGGATCATGAGCCTCGAGCAGTCAGTCGGCGTAATCCTCGGAGCCAATATCGGAACTACGATCACAGCCTGGCTCTTATCGCTCTCAGGAATTCAGAGTGACGCGCTTCTGCTGCAGCTGTTCAAGCCTGAGAACTTTGCTCCTATCGTAGGTCTTATCGGACTTATCATGCTGATGACATCCAAAAAGGAGCGTCACAGGAACGTCGGAGCCATTGCTCTATCATTTGCCATTCTTCTTATAGGAATGAGCCAGATGTCCGGAGCT
>JAQXXU010000106.1 GCA_029226225.1 Lachnospiraceae bacterium
CCCGGTTGCAGCACTTCTCGATACGAAGGGACCTGAGATTCGTCTGAAGAATTTCAAGGACGGTGGAGTGGACTTAGAGGATGACCAGACTTTCGTGCTGACCACCCGTGACATAGAGGGCGACAAGAATCAGGTATCGATCACCTATAAGGATCTGCCGAAGGACGTTACCCGCGGCACTCACATCCTGATCGATGACGGACTTGTAGAGATGCTCGTGACCAAAGTCACAGACACAGATATCACCTGCACAGTCATAAACGGCGGCCATATCTCAGACAAAAAGGGAGTAAACGTCCCGAACGTCGAGCTTTCCATGCCGTTCGTAAGCCCGAAGGACTACAAGGATATAGTTTTCGCGGTCCAGGAAGACTACGACTTCATCGCAGCTTCTTTTACAAGAACAGCCCAGGACATAGAGGATATCAGAAAAATCCTTAAAGAGCATGGCGGCGAGAAGATCCAGATCATCGCGAAAATCGAGAACAACCAGGGTGTCAAGAATATCGATTCGATCATCGAAGCCGCTGACGGCATCATGGTAGCCCGTGGAGACATGGGAGTTGAGATCCCGCTCGAGGATGTACCTGTTATCCAGAAGATGATCATCAAAAAAGTCTACGAAGCCGGAAAGTTCGTAGTCACGGCTACACAGATGCTCGATTCTATGATCACTCATCCAAGACCGACCAGAGCCGAGGCTACTGATGTAGCAAACGCTGTCTACGACGGTACTTCAGCCATTATGCTCTCAGGCGAGACTGCTGCTGGAAAGTACCCGGTAGAAGCCGTAAAGACCATGGACAGGATTGCCAGAAGAACTGAGCAGGATATAAACTACGTAAACCGTATGAAGAAGACAGACCGTCCTGCGGAGCCTTCTATCACAGACGGTATCACACATTCAGCATGCATGCTGGCAGGTGACTTGAACGCTACAGCCATAGTCACTGTCACGAAGTCAGGCCGCACGGCTCACGCAGTGTCGAAGTTCCGTCCGGCTTCTCCAGTCATCGCTGGCTGTATCGACGATAAGGTCTGCCGCCAGATGAACCTCTGCTGGGGCACGACTCCTATCATGATTTCAGAGGAGAAAAATGCCGACGAGCTCTTTGACCATACGCTTAAGCGCTGTGAGGAAGAGAAGCTCCTGACAGAAGGAGACGTTGTAGTCCTGATCGCCGGCGTACCGCTTGGTATCTCGGGAACCACGAACCTGATCAAAGCAGAAATCGTATAATAAAAACGCCCCATTGTGGGGCGCTTTTTTATGTAAAAAATCTATTCAGTTTTTGTTGTCACTGAAGGCCTTTTTCATGGCTTCGAAGGTCTCGGCAGATACGTAATGCTCGACACGGCAGGCGTCCTTTACGGCGATGTCCTCCGGAACACCGATCTTTATGAAGAGCTTCGAGAGGAACTGGTGACGCTCGTACATCTGCTGGGCTATCTTCATTCCACTGTCAGTCAGGGTGATGTGATTGTGCTCATCTATGTCTACATATCCGTTTTCCTTCAGCTGCTTCATAAACACCGAGACTGTAGCTCTCGCGTAGTCGAAGTAATTACAGATGTCAGTCGCGCGGACGTAGTCCTTCTGCTGCGACAGTATCAGGATGGACTCCAGGTAATCCTGGGCTGATTCCTGCATTTTCATGTGAATTCCTCCTTATATAAAAATTCGTTTTCAGAAAAATCTATTTAATCTATAGATTATACAGCATTCCAACGGAGCATTCAAGCCTGTTAGGGAAGCCTACCATCTACCATATCATGATCAGATTTAAAATAAAACCCCGAAAATACATTTTTTGAAAAAAGTTTATGTGAACTAACTTTTTTTATTGACAGATTTGTAAGGTAGTGCTAACATAATAAATGCAAGTTTGGACTAACTAACAAATAAACGCCGCGGATATCACGTGGTTTCCAGAAGGCGTTTTGATGGAAAGGATTGATGTTATGTTACCATTATCATTCGCACAGAACGGGGAGACCGTTATGGTTGCAAAGATCGGAGGATCCGATGAGGTGAAGCAGCACCTGGAGGACTTAGGGTTTGTCGTAGGCGCTCGTGTTCAGATCATCAGCCAGTCCGGAAATGGGAACGTGATAGTGAACCTGAAGGAAGCAAGGCTTGCGATCACAGATCAGATGGCTGCGAAGGTGCAGGTAGTGCCTTCAGAGCCGGACATCAAATAATCAGGTAGAATGGAGGAATTTTCTGATGAAGACGCTCCGTGATGTTAAAGTCGGCGAAACAGCAAAAGTAAAGGCTATTCATGGCGCTGGTGCATTAAAGCGCCGTATCATGGATATGGGCATAACGAAGGGAACTGAGATCTACGTCCGTAAGGTAGCTCCGCTTGGAGACCCTGTAGAGGTTACAGTACGTGGATTTGAGCTGACTCTTCGTAAAGACGATGCGGACATCCTTGAGATGGAGTAATAGCTGACATTTTTTAAAGAACCATTAGGAGGAACAAATGGAGATCAAAATCGCTCTTGCCGGTAACCCTAACTGCGGTAAGACCACACTTTTTAATGCTCTGACCGGTGCTAACCAGTACGTAGGTAACTGGCCGGGTGTTACGGTCGAGAAGAAGGAAGGCCGTTTAAAGGATGATCACGATGTGATAATCCAGGATTTACCTGGTATCTATTCTTTGAGCCCGTATACCCTTGAGGAGGTCGTTTCTAGAAATTACCTCGTAAAGGACCAGCCGGATGCTATTTTAAATATCATCGATGGAACGAATATCGAAAGAAACCTTTACCTTACTACACAGCTTATCGAGGTAGGCCTTCCTGTAGTAATGGCTATAAACATGATGGATGTCGTCCGCAAGAACGGAGACCAGATAGACATCAAAAAGCTCGGAGAGGCTCTTGGCTGCCAGGTAGTTGAGATTTCAGCTTTAAAGGGCGACAACATCGATGAGCCTGTAAAGCTTGCGATAAAGGCA
>JAQXXU010000107.1 GCA_029226225.1 Lachnospiraceae bacterium
ATGCAGATGGTGCATCGTATCACCATAGGCACCGAAATTGATCTTGTCCGGTCTGAAAACCCTGTGGATGCATACGGCGATGCGGTTGATATCCTCTATGTACTGTGCCCGTTCTTCCTGAGTCAGCTCTGTGATATCATCTACATGCTTCCTGCATGCTGCAATTACTCTTCCCGAATGACTCTGTTCCTTGAACAGAATTACCTTCGTCATCGGCAGCTCACAGATCTTCACACCGAATTCTGCCAGCAGATCCCCTTCGGCGCAGTACGAACAGTCTGGATGTTCAGTTGCATTACTCATTTTTAAAAAACCTCCTTTTTACTTGCAATTACCTTTGCAAAGTTTTATTATGAGATTATAACAATGTAAGCGCTTTCACGCAAGAGGACAATTATGAATATATATGACATAGCAAAACTATCAGGGGTTTCGATCGCAACCGTTTCAAGAGTCATGAACGGCAGTGAAAAAGTCAGCGAGAAGACAAAACAGAAGGTCATGTCTGTGATACAGCAGGAGGACTACACTCCCAATGTTTTCGCACAGGGACTCGGTCTCAACACCATGCACACCATCGGGATCATCGTTCCGGATATCGCAGATATGTATATGTCAACGGCCGTATCCATTCTCGAGAAGCATCTGGCTGAGCATGGATACGACTGCATTCTGTCATGCTCCGGTTTTTCACAGGAACAGAAAGAAGCGCATACGAGAATGCTCATCTCAAAGCATATTGACGGGCTCATCCTCGTCGGCTCCACCTATTCCGGACACGGTCTTGACGAGCATGAGACAGACTATATCCGTGAGGCAGGAAAGCAGGTTCCTGTCTTCATCATCAACGGTGAAGTAGAAGGAGACAATGTATATTCATCAGTCTGCGGAGACCGCAAGGCTGCACACGATGCCGTCTGTGACCTGATAGCGCAGGGCCGGAGAAAAATTCTTTTCCTCACAGACTCCCTGTCATACAGCGCTTCAGAAAAAAGAGCCGGATATGAAGAAGCTCTTTCAGAAAACTCACTGCCTGTATCAGGCGATCTCAATATCAAGCTGCAACGCAGCGAGCCTCACTACGTCCGTGACATCCTGCTCCAGTATACGAAGCTCAGCTGTGATGCCATTTTTGCAACGAATGACAGCATCGCAGTCGGTGCTGTAAAGTACGCCAATGTAAAGGGACTCGATATCCCGGATGACGTATCTATAATCGGTTACAACAATTCTTTACTTTCAATATGCTCAGAGCCTGAGATCACAAGTATCGACGGCCGCAGCGGACAGCTCTGCCACGATACCGTGGACAATCTCATAAAAGTCCTGAATGGCTGTGACGACATCAAAAAATGCCTGTCTCTGCCATGCCAGCTCATCAAGCGCAATACCACAGATTTTTAAAGTGTAAGCATTTACATTTTTTCTATTGACATCTTCTGTGGAAGTGGTATTATACCAAATGTAATCGGTTACATTATTTTTACACAGACCGTAACTTTTTTCACAGGAGGTTATAAAAGACATGAGACAATTCATGGATAAGGATTTCATGCTGTACAATGACACAGCAAAGCATCTCTTCCACGACTATGCAGAGGATATGCCGATTATCGATTATCACTGCCATATTTCCCCGAAGGAGATATACGAGGACAGGCGCTACAATAATATCGCTGAGGTCTGGCTCGGAGGAAAGAATCCTGATGGCACATATTTCGGCGACCACTACAAGTGGAGAGTCATGAGATCAAATGGGGTTCCTGAGAATCTCGTAACTGGCGATGCTGATCCGTATGACAAGTTTGTGGAGTTCGCAAAAGCTCTCGAGATGGCTATCGGAAATCCAATGTACCACTGGAGCAATTACGAGCTCAAGACATATTTCGGAATCAATGAGCCTCTGACCGTGGACAATGCAAAAGAGATCTGGGACAAGACTTCTGATATGCTCCAGCATGATCCGAACCTCTCAGTACGCGGTATCATAAAGCAGTCAAATGTAAAATATGTCGGCACCACCGATGATCCTGCTGATTCTCTTGAATGGCACGAGAAGCTTGCAGAGATCAGAGATCTCGGGTTCATGGTATGCCCGTCATTCCGTCCTGACAAGGCAATCAATATCCAGAAGAAGGGTTATAAAGAATATATTGAAAAACTTGGAAAAGCTGTTGGCAGAGAACTCACATCCGCACAGGATGTCTGCGATGCTTTAAATGAGCGTATCGACTTTTTCAAAAAACACGGCTGCCGCGCAAGTGATCATGGTATTGACTACGTACCATTCGAGCCATGCAGCATTGATGAGGCCAACAGGGTTTTCACAAAGGCAATAAATGGCGAGACTCTCACAAAGAAAGAGATTGATGAGTATCAGACCACCGTTCTGCTGTCACTGGCCCGCAAATATCACAAAGAAAATATCGTAATGGAGATCCATTACTCATGCACAAGAGACAACAACAAGAGAATGTATGAGCTCGAAGGTCCTGATACCGGATTCGATATGATCGCGAAGTCACAGTGCTACAACGAGCTCGCAGAATTTTTCTCAGCACTCGATGAGACAGGTGAACTGCCGAAGACGATCGTATTTTCTCTCGATGAATCAGACTTCGACCAGATCACTACCTGCCTCGGATGCTTCCAGTCAGATGAGATCCCTGGCAAGATGCAACTCGGTGCTGCATGGTGGTTCCTCGATACCAGAGATGGCATGGAATCACAGATGAAGTCACTGGCACGTCTCGGACTGCTCGGCAATTTCGTGGGAATGCTCACAGACTCACGTTCTTTCCTGTCATATACGAGACATGACTATTTCAGAAGGATTATGTGCAACCTGATCGGAAAATGGGTCGAGGATGGCGAGTACCCTGACAATGAGGAATCTTTAAAGAAGATCGTTCAGGGAATCAGCTATTACAATGCCGAGAGATATTTCAATATAAAGTAAGGAGATCATACAATGGAAAAGCTTAACTATGAAGTGCTGAAGAAGTCCGGATATGACGGATATATTCTTGGAAAAGGTGCTGCTCCTGTCAAGGTTCTGCAGTTCGGCGAGGGCAATTTCCTTCGTGCATTTGTTGATTACTGGTTTGATATGTCAAACGAGAGAGCCGGATGGAACGGCAAGGTCGCTCTGGTACAGCCAATCGCACAGGGCCTCACTCAGTATATAAATGAGCAGGAAGGTCTCTATACCCTTTATCTCCGTGGTTCAGAAAACGGAGAGAAGGTTGACCGCAAGCGTGTCATTTCAGTCGTTGATGCCTGCTACAATCCATATGACAATGCCGACTGGGAAAAGATAAAGGAAATCGCCAGAAGCAAAGACCTGGAGTACATCGCTTCCAATACTACAGAAGCCGGAATAGTATATGATCCTGATTCAAAGGCTGATCAGAATCCCCCAGCATCTTTTCCTGCAAAGCTCACAGTTCTTCTGTATGAGCGTTTCAAGGCAGGTCAGCCGGGTGTCACGATTCTCTCCTGCGAGCTCATTGATGACAATGGAAAAGAATTAAAGAAATGCGTTGAGAAGCATATTGCAGACTGGGATCTCGGTGATGACTTCGCTAAATATATCGAAAATGACAATCTCTTCTGCTCTACCCTCGTAGACCGTATCGTTCCTGGACGTATCCGTGATCCTAAGGAAAATGAAGAGCTTGACAAGGCAAATGGATATGAAGACGGACTCAAGGATGTCGGAGAAGTATTCGGTGTCTGGTATATCGAAGGACCTAAGGAGCTTGAAGACAAGCTTCCATTCAAGAAGTCAGGTCTCAATGTACATGTAGTTCCAGAAGTTGCTCCATACAAGAAGCGTAAGGTGAGGATCCTGAATGGCGCACATACAGGATTCGTCCTCGGTGCATATCTCGCCGGATTCGACATTGTCCGTGACTGCATGCATGATGATTATGTCCACGGCTTCATGAACAAGCTCCTGTTCGATGAAGTCATCCCAATCCTTCCTCTCGACAAGAGAGACTGTGAAGACTTTGCTGCAGCTGTCACGGACCGTTTCAACAACCCGTTCGTGGATCATCAGCTTATGAGCATTTCCCTGAACTCTACTTCCAAGTGGAAGGCAAGGGATCTCCCTTCACTGCTCGAGTACGAGGAGAAATTCGGCAAGCTGCCTGAGGCTCTCTGCATGGGATTTGCAGCATACATTGCATTTTATTCAACAGATCTGCAGAGACGTGAAGATGATGCACTTGTCGCTAAGCGTTCTTCCGGCAATGAGTATAGAATTCAGGATGATAGCTGGGTTCTCGACTTCTACTGGGATCACAGGGATTCTGATGACAGGACACTTGTACATGATGTCCTCTCCAATACAGAGATGTGGGATCAGGACCTCACTCAGGTAAAGGATCTCGAAGAAACCGTAGCAAAGGATCTCGAGCTCATCAGAAAAGACGGCGCAAAGGCTGCATATGCCTCTGTCCTTTAATCAGGAATCCAAAGGAAAATGTATTATGAAATTAATCCACATTCATCCATCCGATAATGTGGCAGTCGCCCTTGAGACAATTCCCAGGGGCGACACTGTTACCGTGGATGGTATCGAAGTAACAGCCCTTGAAGAAATAGCCCGCGGTCATAAGATTGCTCTTACAGATATTGCAAAAGACTATCCTGTGATCAAATATGGCAATCCTATTGCAATCGCATCTGCCGATATAAAGAAAGGCAGCTGGGTCCACACCCACAATGTGCATACCGGTCTTTGTGAGCACGCTGACTATGTATATGATCACAAGGTATATGATCTGCCTGTCTATACGGACGAGCAGAAAGCCCAGATGACTTTCAACGGCTACAGGCGAAAAGACGGCCACGTCGGCATCCGGAATGAACTCTGGATCATACCGATTGTAGGCTGTGTAAATGGAATCGCAAAACAGCTCGTCCTGGAAAATCAGGACCTGGTAACAGGTACTATTGACGGGCTCTACTATTATCCTCATCCTTTCGGCTGTTCTCAGCTCGGGGATGATCTGGCACAGACCAAAAAGCTTCTGACTGCCCTTGTGCGTCACCCTAATGCAGGCGGCGTACTCTGCCTCGGACTCGGCTGCGAGAATCTGCAGCTCGATATGTTCAAAGAGGCGCTGGGCGATTATGAATCTGACAGAGTGAAATTTCTCATCTGTCAGGATGTAGAAGACGAAGTTGAAGAAGGTTCACGACTCCTCCGTAAGCTTGCAGAATATGCTTCTGCATTCCGTCGTGAGCCTGTTCCTGCTTCGGAACTCGTAGTTGGTATGAAATGCGGCGGCTCTGACGGACTGTCCGGTATCACTGCCAATCCGGCGGTAGGACGTTTTTCAGACAGACTCATTGCACTTGGCGGCTCCACCGTACTCACCGAAGTACCTGAGATGTTCGGCGCTGAAAATATACTTTTCTCCAGATGCAAAGATAAAGAGACATTTGATGAAGCCGTAGCTATGGTCAATGATTTCAAAAAATATTTCACCGACCATGGTCAGGTAGTATATGAGAATCCATCACCTGGAAATAAAAAAGGCGGTATCACTACTCTCGAGGACAAGTCATGCGGCTGTGTCCAGAAAGGCGGCAGCGCTCAGATCGTTGATGTGTTGCGCTATGCAGATCCGGTGACAAAGAAAGGGCTGAACATCCTCTCGGGACCTGGAAATGACCTCGTCAGTGCCACAGACCTGACAGCATCTGGTGCTCACCTGATCCTCTTCACAACCGGACGCGGAACTCCATTCGGTGCTCCGGCTCCGACGGTCAAGATCTCGACCAACACACCTCTCTACAACAAGAAACGTGACTGGATTGACTTCAATGCCGGTACAGTAGCCGATGGCGAAGAGACCCTCGACCAGGCTGGTGAGAGGCTTCTGCAGTATGTACTGCGTATAGCCTCCGGCGAACAGACCCTTGCTGAAAAGCATGGCTGCCGCGAAATCTCAATATTCAAGGACGGCGTAGTCCTATAAAAAAAGACAGGGGGACGGTTCTCCTGTCTTTTTAATTAAAATTATTTAGATAATAAGACGGGAGAACCGTCCCCCTGTCTTGGAGAACCGTCCCCTTGTCTTCCCCTGTCTTACTTCAGTTCTCTGACGAGGGCCTTGAGTTCTTCATCCTTTGCATCCCTGAAGAAATATTCGTCGAAATGCTCGCCGGCATAGGCGCCCTTTACGAGTGACGGGTCGAGTTCTTTCAGGATATCAGCAAGCGGACGATATGCTGTCTTTCTGACCTGATCGAGGATCTTCTTGTTTCTCTGCTCAGGCTCTTTTCTCTCCTTTGGATATCCGCCGCCTGACGGCTCACTCCAGAGTTTCTCGAAGATATACTGTAGATTCAGGTCTCCACCCCATCCAAATCCTAATGCAAACGGAATTGCGATGGCATTTCCATCATTGATCTGTGCAAATGTATACGCATCAAGCGGTGTCTCTACATGCCCGCAGATGACACCAGGGAAAGAGTTGAGTGCCAGCATTGCGCCCTCGCCAGTACCGCATCCGGTGACTACAAAGTCTGCTGCACCTGAATTCAGAAGAGTTGCAGCCAGAATACCATTCTGCACATAGGTGAGCTGTGCCTCATCATCGGCCGTATACATTCCATAGTTTACGACTTCAAAACCTTTTTCATCGGCTACTTTCTTTAATGCACCGTATATGATGCTGTTCTTCGCAGCCTGTGAATTTTCATTTATTAATGCAATTCTCATTGTGAAATCCTTTCTTTAAAAAATAGAGCTGTGAAAAAATTCCACAGCCCCGGTTGCATGAATGAAGGAGAAACTTAATTTATTTATCAGCTACCTTGACATCGGCTGTCTCTTCAACATCCTTGAACTTCGATTCGTCAAGCTGTGAAGGATCCTGTCCGATATATGCAAGGATACCGCCATCAATATATACGACCTGTCCGTTGATGAAATCAGAAGCAGGTGCTGCAAGGAATACTGCAAGCCCCTGAAGATCCTCTGTTGTACCCCAGCGCTGTGCAGGAGTCTTGGAACGGATGAAACGGTCGAACGGATGCATTGAACCATCAGCCTGCTTCTCACGAAGAGGTGCGGTCTGAGGAGTAGCAATATATCCAGGTCCGATGGCATTGCACTGGATGTTGTACTGACCATACTCAGAGCAGATATTCTTTGTGAGCATCTTGAGACCGCCCTTTGCAGCAGCGTATGCTGAAACAGTCTCACGACCGAGCTCTGACATCATTGAGCAGGCATTGATGATCTTGCCGCCGCCCTGTTTGATCATGTAAGGAATTACAGCCTTGGAGCAGATGAACGGTCCTGTCAGATCGACATTGATGACCTGATCCCACTGCTTTACAGTCATCTCAACCATCGGGATTCTCTTGATGATTCCGGCATTATTTACCAGAATATCAATGTGACCGTATTTATCTATTACTTCCTTTACGAAAGCATCTACCTGCTCTTCATTTGTGACATCACATATCTGACCGAAGGCATCGATGCCCTTTTTCTTGTATTCAGCAAGGCCTCTGTCTACGAGGTCCTGATTGATATCGTTGAAAACGATCTGTGCTCCGACCTCTGCCATTGCCTCTGCATATGCGAGGCCAAGGCCGTATGAAGCACCAGTGATCCATGCCACCTTGCCGTCAAGCCTGAATTTGTCAATGATTCCCATTTATGTTTTCCTCCTTTTGAAAACTATTATGAACGGACCTTCTTTACGATATCCGCTGCTTCCTTAACCAGTGATGTGATCCTGTCCCAGTCATGAGCCCTGATCAGGTCACCCTTGACCATCCATGATCCTCCTGCACAGAAGATCTTGTCACACTTCAGATAATCAACTACATTTGTCGGATTGATACCGCCTGTAGGCATGATCTTCAGATTTACAAGCGCTGCCGTAATAGCCTTTATCATTGGAAGACCTCCGGAAAGCTCTGCCGGGAAGAACTTCACATGATCAAGTCCCATATTCATTGCAGCTATCATCTCTGATGAAGACTGTGTGCCAGGACATACCGGAATATCATTGTCGAGACAGTACTGAACAACAGCAGGATCAAATCCAGGACTCACGATAAACTTCGCACCTGCATCAGCAGCGCGCTTAGCCTGTTCAGGCGAGAGAACTGTGCCGGCACCAACCAGCATATCTGGATACTTCTCTGCCATTATACGTATTGACTCTTCAGCCGCGTCTGTACGGAAAGTAACCTCAGCAGCCGGAAGGCCGCCATCCATGAGACATTTCCCAAGTGGAGCAGCATCTGCCACATCATTTAAAACTACAACAGGTATAATGCCTATCTGACTGAAACGATCAAGAACTGCCTTTGTCTTTGGTGAATTTGCCATACTTCTTTACCTCACTTTGTAAGCTTGATGAAAGCGCTTACATTTGTTTTCTTCTTATATTATAAATGATTTCTTTCCTTTGTCAATAGGTATTTGTAGAGTATTTTCTTCATATAAATATTATTTGCAAAAGCCGTCTGTTCGTGATACTATGTAAGGGGTTACATTATATTTTTTACAGAATGCGTATTAATATGTCACATCAGAAAAGTAAGGCTCCCCGTGGCCTTTATGTTAAGCTTTTTTCAAAAACATTTGACAGCAGACAGATCGACTGGGATCACCTGATGTTTACAGGACCGGCTCTGTGGAAGCTGCTGATCCCGCTCATGATTGAGCAGCTGCTGGCCTCCCTGATGGGTATGGCTGACACAATGATGGTCTCGAGACTCGGCTCTGCCGAGGTATCAGCAGTCTCGCTGTCGGATTCGATCAACAATCTCGTAATACAGGCATTTGCAGCCCTGGCCACCGGTGGAACCATCATCTGTTCACAGTATATAGGAAGAAAAGATGACCGTGACGCCAACAGGGCCGCAGAGCAGGTCATGATCACCTGCTTTGCCCTGTCTTTTACAATAGGACTCATCTGCTTTCTCATCAGACGTCCTCTGTTGCGCCTCGTATTCGGCTCCGTAGAAAAAGATGTAATGGACGCAGCCGTCATATATTTCGCATATACGAGCATCTCATTTCCATTCATTGCTCTGTACCAGTCGGGAAGCGCTTTTTTCAGGGCGGGTGGCAACAGCCGGTTTCCAATGACTGTCTCAGTGATTTCCAACTGTCTCAATATAGTCGGAAATGCGATTTTCATGTTTGTCATGCATATGGGAGTCGCCGGTGCAGCATTGTCCACACTCCTTTCACGTGTCTTCTGTGCGGTTGTGATCTTCGCTTTTCTCCGCAGACCCAGGCAGGAAATTGTGATCAGGCATTATCTGGTGAGGCCTGACTGGAAGCTGATAAAAAAGATCCTTTCAATCGGCATTCCTTCAGGAATTGAGAACAGCATGTTCCAGTTCGGAAAGCTCGCGATCCAGTCGAGTGTCTCAACTCTCGGCACCGCATCAATTGCAGCTCAGGCAATGACCAATATAATGGAAAATGTAAACGGTGTCGGCGCGATTGGTGTTGGAATCGGTCTGATGACTGTGACGGGACAGACGCTCGGTGCCGGCAAGAAGGAAGAAGCCAAGTATTATATTGCACATCTGATGGACATCGGCGAGATCGTGATCATCATCACCTGCCTGCTCGTATTCGCTCTGGCCAGGCCTATCATCTGGCTCGCCGGAATGGAAAAATACTCAGGTGATCTTTGCTTCTACATGATATCATGGATCACACTCGTAAAACCCATCATCTGGGTTCCGGCGTTCATCATCGCATACGGTCTCAGGTCCGCCGGTGATGTCAGATTCTCAATGATACTGTCATCCTGCACGATGTGGATGTGCAGGGTGCTGCTCGCCACAATACTCATAAGAGTAGTCGGTATCGGTCCAATGGGCGTGTGGATTGGCATGTTCTCTGACTGGTTCCTGCGCGGAGTATTTTTCACACACAGATACAAGACCATGAAATGGCTGAAACATGAAGTGATCTGAAATCAGACAGGTGACAGGGGAGACAGGGGGACGGTTCTCGTGTCTTTTTAAATAAATTATTTTACTTAAAAAGACAGGAGAACCGTCCCCCTGTCCCCAAAAAGACACGAGAACCGTCCCCCTGTCCCCTATTGGAAAAAATTGTTGGAGACCTGTGTTATCTGAGATCCTGCATTCTGACCTCGTCCATATCATCGAAATCCTGGTTCTCACCAACCATGCCCCAGATAAAGGTATAGTTTCTGGAACCGCTGCCTGCATGGATGGACCATGACGGGCTGATGACTGCCTGCTCATTGCGGACTACTATGTGGCGGGTTTCCTGTGGCTCTCCCATGTAGTGCATTACGAATGCATCCTCTGGCAGATCAAAGTAGAGATATACTTCCATACGACGGTCATGAGTGTGGCATGGCATTGTATTCCATACGCTGCCTGGCTCGAGATGAGTCATTCCCATTTCGAGCTGACATGACTCGACCTGTCCAGGAAGGATATATTTATTGATTGTACGGTGATTTGAATCCTCGAGAGTACCGAGCTCTTTCTTATTCTCTGGCCTGATCTCTACATCATAGTCATGCTCAGCCTTTTTATCCTTCAGGATTCTCTTTGTAGGATATGTCATATGGGCCGGTCCTGAGCACATGTAAAATTTTGCCGGATTTGCAGAATCCCTGCTGGCAAATACAATGTCCTTCGTACCACGTCCTATGTACATTCCGTCTCTGGCATCAATGTCATATACCACACCATCTGCAGTAACAGTTCCATCTCCGCCTATATTTATGATTCCAAGTTCCCTTCTCTCAAGAAAATACTGAGCTCTCAGCTCTTCTCCGGCCTCAAGCTTCAGAGTCCTGTTCACAGGCTCGGCTCCGCCAAAAATGATACGGTCAATATGGCTGTATACCAGCTTGATATCGTCTTCGAAAAAAAGCTTTTCAACAAGAAACTCTTCCCTGATCCTGTCGGTATCATAATGCTTTTCGTCCTTTGGTGAACATGCAGTTCTAAGTTCCATTTTTTGCTCCTTTCACACTACTCTATGATCACATTATCAAGCTCCGATGACTCAAGGCCAATCATCTCAGGCTCTGAATCATCGCAGCCGGTAACAGATACATTCTTTAATCTCACTTCAGCCACATTATGGAGGACAAATCCTCTTCCCGTCATATGTGGCACATTGTCAGCCATTACCACCTGTTCGGGCTCCCTGTCGGCTGCATCCGCAAATGTGACAGTCATATTCTTGACCGATATGCAGCGTATCTTCTGCTCCGGGAGTCCATAAGCGCAGATGATGCAGCCACGCACTCCTGTGCATCTGATATCAGACAGCTCAATCTTTCCGATCACCGGAGTATTTTCATCCACAGGCACCGGCTCCATGCTCTGCACATAGTCTGAATGCCCGTCCGGATCACAGAAATAAAACATATTGACAGTGAGCGGCATATGGACGCCGTCCATTATTATCTTTTCAAAGAAGAGGCCATCCAGGATGCTCTTCTCTCCTCTGCCTCTGCGCGACTTGATCCTGACGCCTCTGTCAGTCCCTTTGAAAATACACTGGCTCACATGGACATTGTTCACACCGCCAGCTATCTCCGAACCAACCGTCACTGATCCATGTCCATTTTCAAAAAGGCAGTTCCGAATCTCAATTCCATCTGTCCTCATGAAGTGCTCTGTGGCCATATAGAGCTTGCCGCTCTTGATTGCTACACAGTCATCTCCGACAGATATCACAGTTCCTAAAAGCATTACGCTGTTGCAGCTCTCTGGATCGAATCCGTCAGTATTCGGCGAATCATAAGGATTGCTGATCCGGAGATCTAAAAACTGTAAATGATCTGAGTAATACGGATGCACTGTCCAGCTCGGAGAGTTCGTAACTGTGACACCCTGCATCCTGACATTCGAGCAGTGACTGATAAATACGAGGTTCGGCCTCCATGCGATATGACGCACCTTCGGATCGACCCACCAGTCTGACTCTGATGCGGATCCATTTATCGTTCCTTCCCCAATGATATCGAGATCATGGCATCCTGTCGCCGTGATGAGTGAAGCAAACATATCAAGAGGATTGCCCTCCCATGTCGCGAGATTGTATTCACACTTCTCATCTGTCGTCGGAGTCATCCCTGGCAGTACAGGATATTCATTACGGTCTGTAAGTCCCTTTATTTCTGCACCTTCATCGAGGAAAAGACTCATCTCACTCTTCAGGAATAACGGTCCGGACAGATACTTCCCTGCCGGTATATAAACTGTTCCGTCTGGCGGGCACGAGCTGATAGCGGCCTGAATAGCGGCTGTATCATTTTTCTCACCATCACCACAAGCCCCGAACCTACGCACATCGAGAAATACGCTCTCCCTCTTTGTGACAAATGTCTCTTCAATTCCATTGATTGAGAGCCTGTACTTTGTATCCGGAGTCAGATTATAGATTGAGAAGACATTGGTATCAGCCTTTTTCACAAAGACACCGTTCAGATACACATCTACAGCCTCAGAAGGCCTGTATATATCATCATTTAAAAGCTCTATTGTCACACTCCGGCAGAAAACCGCCGTTACCGAATAAATCATTAATGCTCTCCGTATCCGCTCCTCAGAAGCTCAGTATAAGCCATGATAAAGGGAGCCGTTCCCTTTGCATCATTTTTCACAACAGGCTCGCTCAGATAATAGTCAACAGAACCATCACGCCTGTCCCTGCCTCCAAGCCCCGCCACAAGGCAGATGCCATCGAGACCGAGAGTGCCATCAGGATTGCGCAGAAGCTTCTTCCTGATCAGCCCGTCCATGGCCTTTTCGCCAATCGATGCATATCTCTTTGGAATGAACCCGAGCCTGACGGCCTTCAGCACGGCATATGCTATCAGGGCACTTCCGGAAGTCTCTTCGTAATTGCCTGTATAGTCAGGCTTGTCAATGACCTGATAGAACAGTCCGTCCTCATCCTGCCATTTCTCAAGAGAATCCATGAGATCCTGAAGCATCTTCTCCAGATATCTCTTCTCGTAGTACAGCTGCTCGTCGAGACAGTCAGCCGTATCAGTCAGGGCACATGCAAACCAGCCCTCAGCGCGGAGCCAGAAATTGCTGCTGCATCCGCTCTTCCTGTCAGCCCAGTACATCTGTCTCGACTCATCATATCCATGATAGTAGAGCCCGCTCTTCGGATCTCTCATGAGCCGCTCGACATTCCTGAACTGCCTGAATGAATCTATACATCCGCCCATCTGGTTGTACAGATTCTCATATGTCACGTAGAATGGCTGGGCCATGTACAGTCCGTCAAGCCATACCTGATACGGGTATATCTCCTTGTGCCAGAAATTGCCCTCTGAGGTGCGCGGCTGGATATCTATCTGATGGCGTACCGTATCGCAGGCGAGCCTGTACTTTTCTTTGCCTGTATATCTGTATAATGGGAAAAGTGATCTTCCCATATTGATATTATCCAGATTCTTCTCTTCAGGGTCATAGGTCCTGATCGAACCATCATCCTGCACATAATATCCGACAAATGAATCGACAAAATCGAGATACTTCTCATCACCTGTGTACTCATACAGTGACAGGATGGCGGTCATCATGCAGCCATCAATATAGTTCCATTTATTTGGCTTACCGCCTCTCACCTTTTCAAGATTCCACACAGGCTCTTCAGCCGTGGAATTGTCTATCAGATATTCGATAAAATCATTTATATCTTTTCTGTTCTTGTCAGAAATCATGGTTTCTTCTCCGGAGCAGCGGTCCTACCGGCGTTTTCATAGGCTTTTTCTATGAATTCACGACAGCTCACCGCATTTTCAGGCCTTGTGTTCTCAAGTGTCGCCTGGATATATGGTTTCTTTTCCTTCAGGAATTCCATTATCCTGCTGTAATCCATCTCTCCCTGTCCGCATCCTACGGCTGCGAGGCCTTCGCCTGTACGTACAAAATCCTTCAGATGCACTATTGCGATATCCTCTCCAAGCAGATCCATTGCTTCATCGAGCACTTCATCCGCGTGGTCCACATTATTTACATCCAGCAGATTCACCGGATCAAAGATGATCTGCAGATTTGGCGATCCTATAGAGTCCAGAACTATTCTGGCTCTCTTCGGTGTATTAACTATATGCTTTGCTACGGGCTCGATTGCAATGATCTGACCCATTCTCTCCGCATCACGCACCACTGGGCGGAGATTTGATATAAAAAGATCCAGCGCATGCTGTGTATGCGCACTCTCTTCGCAGGTATACGTCTCATTAGGCGCACCGGTCTCCGTACCGACGACCTCTGCACCTAATAGAGAAGCAAACCTGAGATGTGCCCTGTATGTATCCTGGATCTGTGACAGCTTGGCCCTGTTCGGGTTCGCCAGATTCAGGTAACATCCAAGAACAGCTATTGAAAGCCCCGCCTCTTGAAGCTTTTCCCTCATCCAGGACGCATATCCCGGAGTCAGGCATTCTGTTTCATACGGAAGCCCCTTTGTCTTTTTCAATGC
This sequence comes from Lachnospiraceae bacterium, assembly GCA_029226225.1. Classification (GTDB taxonomy): domain Bacteria; phylum Bacillota; class Clostridia; order Lachnospirales; family Lachnospiraceae; genus Weimeria. Next base: position 14,501 of record JAQXXU010000107.1, read on the forward strand.
TATATGAATACAGGAAAATCCCTGATTTTTTACTGTTTCAAGTCTCTGTTCAAATGGCTTTTCCTCACTATCGTGGAACCTGAGCCCTATCTGTATCATTTTCGTCCCTCTTCAACTGATCAGGATTCTTCGAGCGCCTCCTCCGGAATATCATCTTCTTCTGGTATATATTTCCTGAATACATCTGAGAAAAAGATTCCGAGCAGATATGCTATGAATCCTATCCCTACATTAATTGTAAAAAAATTCACTGCAAACACTGTCGTGACATTCAGATACACGACAGCAATCAGTACTATTGCTATGAGTATTGTCTGTTTTAAATTCCTGTATGGTAACAGGATCGAATAAAGTATTGTGTTCTTAACTGTATTTACGAATTTAGACTGGATCGCAAATACATATGAAAGTGAAATCCCATAGAGAATGCATACCGCAATTGATATGGCCCATGGAAGGTTCACATTTGAAAATCCTACTCCCTTTTTGTTCCAGTATACGAGATCCACGGCAAGCAGGGCTCCTACAGCTAAATATATGAGCCAGATCCCCGTAGACTGTTTGAAATTTTCCTTAAAGGAATGGAAAAAATTCTTCCACGTATATCCCTCATCATGCTGGAGTTTCACAACGCTGTATATCAGTGCGGTCGTAGAAGCTCCGATCGTAAAAACAGGCAGACTTGTGACAAGCCATAAAATATTTAAAATCCATATATTCCCGATCTTTAAAATAACTTTTACTACCGGATTGTCCGGACTGAATATACTTTTCATATACTATCTCCAAAAATAAAATGTGCTGCCCAGCATGGCCGGGCAGCGGCCTGAACTATTAACCTTTTACTCCGCCGGCGCTGATACCATCAACGAACTGGTTCTGAGCTGCGAAGAATACGCATATGTTCGGGATGATAGAGATCAGTGAAGTTGCAAGTACTCTGTTCCAGTTGAATCCTGAATCAGAATCCATTGACAGCTTTACGAAGATTGTTGCCGGATACTTGGCAGGAGTCTTGACATAGAGCAGTGGTCCAAGGAAGTTGTTGGAACCCCACATGAACTTGAACAGTGCGCAGGATACAATAGCCGGCATCAGCATAGGAACTATGATCTTGAGCAGTGTCTGCATAGCATTGCATCCATCGATAGCTGCTGCTTCTTCCATGTCCTTCGGAATATTTCTCAGGAACTGGATCAGCATGAAGATGAAATATGTCTCTGTTGCGAAAGCAGCAGGAACGATGAGTGCAAGATAAAGTGGTGAATCAACCCAGCCGAACTTGTTGTACAGAAGGTACTGAGGTACATTGAGCACAACCTGTGGCAGGAAAAGCATAGCCATCATAAGGGTGAAGAAAATATCATGACCCTTGAACTTGAATCTTGCAAATCCATATGCCGTAAGTGTGGAAGAAATAACTGTGAGAATAACCTCCGGGATGACATATGAATATGTATTGAGCATTGATCTCCAGATATTGATATTTCCACCGTAGCTCTTCATCGCATCCACGTATCCTTTTGTAGTAGGATGCATAGGAATAGGATTGAGAGTCGTGAAAATCTCATTGTTGGTCTTGAATGTAGCTCCGACCATCCAGATCAGAGGATATACCATAAAGAAACCAACAACTATAAGAACTATGTATCTGATCGTTGCTGAAATTCTCTGATTCCTGACGAGAATTCTATGCTGCTGCTCAGAAATTCTCTTTATCTCTTCAGGAGTCTCTGCAACTGATGCATTTACTTTTGCCATTACTAATTACCTCCCCTCATCATCCTGATAGAATACCCAGTGCTTCTGGCTCCAGAATGCTATAGCAGTGAAGATCATAAGAATGATAAACAGTACCCATGCCTGTGCACACGCCTTGCCCATATTGTATGAGGTGAATGCGTTGTTGTAGATCAGCAGTGACATAAGTGTTGTTCCGCCAAGAGGGCCACCCTTTGTGATGATGTATGGTCCATTGAATTCCTGGAATGCCTGAACAAGCTGTGTTACCAGATTGTAGAAAATAACAGGTGTGATAAGTGGTACTGTGATGTGGAAGAACTGTGTCCACTTTCCGGCTCCATCGAGCTCAGCTGCTTCATACAGATCCTCTGGAACACCCTTTAATGCTGCAAGGAAGATAACCATTGCTGATCCGAACTGCCATACACGAAGCAGGCAGATCATGAACAGTGCCCATGAAGCATCTGTAAAGAAATGAGGAGCTTCGATTCCGATCTTTCCGAATGCTGTACGGATGAGTCCGTCATCATTGAAAAGAGCTTTCCACAGAACTGAGATTGCTACTGAACCACCAAGGATTGATGGAATATAATAAGCTGTACGGAAGAAATTAACACCTTTCAGCTTGAAATTAAGAATATATGCGATGAACAGAGCTGCAACAAGCTTCAGAGGTACTGTCATGAATGCGTACTTGAATGTGATGAACAGCGCCTGGCGCTCTGGTGGATTTACGAATACATTCTTATAATTGTCGAGAGTAAATCTGGTAATACCTTTAAAAAGATTGTAATCTGTAAAACTGTAATATAGTGAAGATAGGAACGGATACGCCTTGAACACGCAGAATCCGATCAACCATAGGAGAATGAACCAGAATCCTATGTTGTTCTTTAAAAATTTTCTTGTCTTAGTCAAGATCCTTAACCTCCTGATAAGTATCTGTTGAGATAGTACGAGCCTGCCCGGCAATCAGGCAGGCTCGCCGTTTATCATTGTGATTTACGTTAGAGGATTTTACTTACTGTAGTGATTATGAGCAGATTGCTGCATATGCATTGTAGAGTGTCTCTGCAGCCTTAGCTGTGTCGATCTTCTTATATGAAAGATTTACGAATGCATCATAGTAAGCTGTACCTGAATCACCCTTCATAGTAGCATCATCGAAGAGAGGATTCCAGTAGAATGGGTTAGAATCTGAAACTGCATTGTGTGCATCGATTGACATCTGGTCAATTGCGCCTGCTGAATTCAGTGTATCATATGCTGTCTGTGAGTTCGGGATACCACGCTCAGTTCCCATAGCCTTGACACCATCCGGGTCATTGAGGAGATAGTTCAGAAGAAGAGCTGACTCATGAGGATGCTTTGTCTTTGCTGAGATAGAGAACATAAGTGATACCTTGCTGTAAGACTGAAGTCCGTCGAGCTCACCGCCAACTACGAAATCAGAAGCTGCATCACCAAGAGCTGCTACATACTTCGGAGCTGCTGTATCCCACTCGAAGATACCTGCATAATGTCCATCGATGAATCTTGCTGACTTGTCCATTGAGTCAACGCCTTCACCATCTGTATACTCGATAGTAGGAATTACGTGATTGTCCTCAAGCTTCTGGATGAAATCAACACCCTGCTTGATCTGATCCTGTGAATATGTGAGCTTGTTGTTCTCATCAATGATAGGTGTGCCAACTTCCTTCTGGAGATAATATGTCATAAGGATTGCACGGTCATAGCTTCCTACAACAAGTGGATAATAATCATCGCCGAGCTTCTCTTTGAATACTGGGCCTGCTGCAAGGAGATCATCTACTGACTTAGGAAGATCAAGTCCTGCCTTTTCCCATGTAGCCTTGTTCCAGTAGAAGAGACGTCCTGTGTTTGCTACAGGGATTCCTGCGATTCCGCCCTTTGAATCCTTGCACATATTGAGCTCGTCATCTGTCCACTGTGTGAGATCGATTGTATCTGATACTGTATTGAGATCGAGATATGTGCTGCCATCAGCATCATACTTGCCGATCCAGTCGAAGTTGGTCTGCTGTACATCAGGGTTTGTTCCTGACTGATACTCCATAGCCTTGGCTGTCTCCCAGTCTGTCCATGCTCCGAAGTTGACATCAACTTTGATTCCCGGATACTTCTCCTCGAATGCCTTTACTGCATTCTGTGTTGCTTCATGTCTTGTGTCGCCGCCCCACCAGTCGAACTTGATTGTGCAGTCCTCATAGTCTTTTCCTGAGCTTGATGCGCTGCCTGATGATGCGCTTGAGCTCTTAGAGCTTGATGATGTGCTTGCTGAGCTTCCGCAGCCTGCAAGTACTCCAGCCGCCATGGCTGAAACAAGGATGATTGATAGTACCTTCTTCTTCATTGGATAAATCCCTCCATTAAAAAATTTCCCTGAAACAATTTCCCCGCCCCCACCCGGTACTGACTGCATCCTTTTCGTTTCCTTTTCTATTTGTCTGTACCGTGTAAGCGTTTACATAAAATTGTTTCGTTCTTCTTTACGAGTATTAGAATACAACAACAAAGACATAAAAAATACCTAAATTTATACAGATTTACAAAATAACTACTGATTTTTTTACTTCATTTGTGATATAATAGCAATTAATTCTAAATGTAAGTATTTTCATTAGGAAAAATCACTAAAGGAGGATGCCATGAGAGTATCAGACTTAAACATCGACCGTGTGTATATAAACAGCCTGTCCCGGTCGCCTTCATACAATATGGCAGAGAACCATTTTCATCATTACTACGAGTGTTTCTATGTGAGGCAGGGGTCGTGCCGCTTCTTCGTAAATGACTCACTGTGCGATCTCGAAGCGCGCGATATGCTGATCATCCCGCCAGGCACCGTACATTTCAACAAGTATCTGACCAATTCAGTCCGGATAAATATATATTTCAAAGATGAGGATCTGCACAGAAACGGTGAACCGTACTTTCCAGAGCTCGACAACCGCCTTCTGCGCCTCGTCAAGATACATGTCCCGTCTGCATACAAAGAGATCACCGAGCAGTCAATTGACAATATGCTTGCCGAGGAAAAAATGGATGATGAAAATACACCTGTAATGATGGAGCTGCTGCTGAAGCAGTTCTTGCTGAATCTGTCAAGATACGGGATCTTCCATTATGATCAAATGACCGAACCTGCAGGGACTAGCGATTCTGACAAGGATATCCTGAAGGCCGCAAAATATATTAGCGAGAACTATAATGAGCATATCACCCTGTCATCCCTTGCACAGATGGTCGGACTGACGCCGTCTTATTTTTCAAGGAAATTCACACAGGTGACCGGAACTGGCATGAAAGAGTACTTGAGCTATATGAGGCTCGACGCTGCCGCGAACCAGCTGCGTTCAACTACGCACAATATCACTGAGATAGCGATGGACTGCGGATTCTCGGACAGCAATTATTTCAAAGATGCCTTTAAAAAAATGTACGGTGTGTCACCCCGTACATACAGAAATGAGCGTGGACACACCGATAATATACTTGAAAACAGTCTGAAAAAACACGGATTAGCGTGAGATCCAGTCATCTGCAGAACGGTTCATGAGACCTCTGACTTCTGCTTCATTGATGATATTGGCATCTCCCGGAACTGAGAACTTGAGAGCAGAGGTGGCTGTTGCGAAATTCAGCGCCTCCTCAGGCTCCATTCCCTTCCTGATCGCGGCTATGAGAGCTCCGGCAAATGTATCACCGGCTCCGACTGACTCTACCATCTGGGCAAAATATGACTTCGAGCGGTAGATCTGACCGTCCCTGTACAGAGTGCCCCAGGTACCCTTGTCCATCGGGCCATTGGATACCACAAGAATAATAGAAGCTGCCTTGAAGCCGAACTTCTCAGTCATCCAGACTTCGATCTCCTCAGAACGCTTTCTCGGATCTGTCTCTTTCCACTGATGATCATCGTAGATTCCGAGAACATCCTTATCATTTGCAATAAAAATATCTACATATGGGAGAATCCTGCCCATTACCTCTCTTGCCTTCTGCGGCTTCCACATCTTGGAGCGGTAATTGAGATCGCAGGAAATCGTGATTCCCTTTTCCTTTGCCTTCTGGCAGGCTGCGAGTGTAGCCTCTGCCATCTCATCAGAAAGAGCCGGCGTGATACCAGAGAACTCGAACCAGTCGGCTCCATCAAATATCCTGTCCCAGTTGAAATCACTTGCAGCGGCCTTCGCCATAGATGATGCTGCCCTGTCATAGATGGTCTGGGCACTTCTCTGTGCAGTACCATTCTCAAGGAAATATATACCTATGCGGTCTCCGCCTCTGACTACCTCTGATGTATCTACACCGAGGCTCTGTAGTGAGCTGATCGCTGCATCACCAAGCGCATTATCAGGCAGCTTTGTCACAAAACGTGACTCGATACCGAGCTCTGCGAGAGTCTCTGCTGAATTGGCCTCTGCACCGCCATAGTATGCCTTGTATGTATCTGCCTTGCGGAATCTGTTATATCCTTCCGGACTCAGACGAAGCATTATTTCCCCGAACGTTACTACTCTTCCTGACATTTCTTCTCCTTTACTGACTATTACATAAAGTCTGCATTAACCGCGCCCCTTCTGTGTGTAAGCGCTTACATTTATTTACAGAAATTACTATACCATGTTCTCTGTAAACTTGCAATACTTATTTATTCAGTCAGGAGTTTAAGAAGAGATCCCGCCTCATCGGTATGCTGTGAGTTCTTTACAAAGCCGAAAACGGGAACTGCTTTTTTATAGAGATTATTTTTTTTGAAATATGAACTGTCAGAAAGTATGATGCCAACAGGTACGGGTTCATCCATGTCAGTCGGGTCAGGCCGTACAAATCCGTCGTATGTCTCACTGGCCGCAGCTGTATCCTCATCTTCGGTATTCCCATCATAGTTCGGGTCTTCCATCTCTTTCTGGATCCTGTCTATCTCTTTCTGATCCACATAATAGATCTGGTCACTGTATTTCTTCAGCTGAGCATCCGTTAGCACATCCCGCAGGTCCTTAAACATCATCTGTTCAGTGAAATGATGGAAATTCCAGGCATCACAGACCATTGCATCGAGGTCCTTTTCCCTCATCTTTGCGGCGAGCTCGGTGATGGTTCCCATGTCCTCTTCGCTCTGTGTGCCGCCCGGAGTCAGCTCCATCGACAGGTTGATGACTGCCGTTTCCTTCTTCGATCTGATACCGGCTGCTGCAGCTGACCTTTTCCTGATATCTGCTGCTACATTTTCATCTTTATTTTCTGAATTAATAAAATAAGCAGTCAGGACAGGCTTTCTGACACTCATTCGTGAATACACGAGTGCTCCCACAAAAACAGCTATAGCCGCAACTATCACCACTCTGATGAAATAGTAGCGCATAAAATATGCTGCCCGCTGCTTTAATGGTTTGTCTTTCTGCCTGTCCCACTGCTCTTTAACGTCGTCTTTTACTGCCATAACTCTATCTGTCTAGTTCATGAATAAACAGTCCGCTTCTGAGCTTCGGCTCAAACCACGTAGACTTCGGAGGCATCAGCCTGCCTGCGTCTGCGACTGCGAAGAGCTCTGAAATGGATGTCGGATACATCGCAAATGCTGCCTGACAGTCTCTGTGGCAGCGCTTCTCGAGCTCATGCAGACCACGGATCCCTCCTACAAAGTCGATTCTCGGATCTGTCTTCGGGTCCCTGATACCGAATACCGGATCAAGGATCAGATTCTGAAGAAGCGATACATCGAGTCCGTCTACCGGGTCGGAGCTTCTCAGATTCTGCCTGAATGCGAAATTGTACCAGGTATCATCGAGATACATGCTGAATGATCCCTTGAACTGTGGCTTGATCGGGGCCCTTCCCTGACGTCTGAGTTCTGCGACTTCCTTCACAGCAGACAGCACTTCCATCGGTGTGTGTCCGTTCAGGTCCTTCAGTACCCTGTTGTAATCGAAGATCTTGAGTTCCTCATCCGGGAACAGCACTGACAGGAAAAAGTTGAACTCTTCATTGCCTGTATATCCAGGATGCTCTGCACGGCGCTTCAGCCCAACCTTTACAGCTGATGCTGCACGGTGATGACCATCTGCTATATAGATTGAATCGATTCCTGCAAACGCTTCCCTGATCGTCTTAATGTCATCTGGATTCTTAATGATCCAGACTCTGTGAGAGATTCCGTCAAGTGTGGTGAAATCATACACCGGAGCCTCTGCGCTCTTGTATCTGCTTACGATATTCTCTATCGTATTGTTCCTTCTGTAAGCAAGGAAAATAGGTCCTGTCTGGGCATTGCACGCATCCACATGATTGATACGGTCCTGCTCTTTTTCAGCACGGGTATTCTCATGCTTCTTGATAACTCCGTTCTGATAGTCGTCTATTGAAGCACAGGCCACGATTCCTGTCTGGGCACGGCCGTCCATATTTTCCTCATAGATATAGTAATATGGCTCGCCGTCACGGACGAATGAGCCATCATCCACCCACTGCCACAGCAGATCATGTGCCTTCTGGTACACTCGCGGATCATACTCGCTCACATCCGTAGGAAATGCTGTATCTGCCCTGTCTATCGCGAGAAAGGAGTGCGGAAACTTGCGGACATGCTCTGTTGCTTCCGCCCTATTATATACATCATATGGAAGTGCTGCTATCGTCTGAGCCATATCTACTCTAGGTCTTATTGCAGCAAAGGGTCTTACTGTAGCCATATTTTTCTCCTTTTCATTACAGGATATATGTGAGGTTGCCAGAGCAGACAGCGGTGGCAACACAACAATCAGCGAAGTGAACGTCGTGAGGGAGCACGATGTGCGGTGGCGAGGACTGTTTGAAAAAAACGCTTCCTTGCGTCCGCCAGGACGCACCCGCAAGGGAATAGGAAGCGTTTTTTGAGTTACCGCAGACGCCGCAAATAGACGAGTGCGACTGAACAGTGAACGAGCGGCCTTGTATTGTCACCGCTGGCTGTCTCTGGCATGTATAAACTTATATTATTTAACTACTCTTACACGAATGACATCCGGTACTGCGCTGAGCTTGTCTACGACATCCTGTGATACTTCTGAATCTAAATCGAGCAGTGAGTATGCATAGTCACCACGGCTCTTATTGGTGAGGTCTGATACATTGACATTGGCATCGCCAAGAATGGTTGTATACTTTGCGATGAGGCCCGGATTGTTGTGATGAAGGATTGCGAGTCTGCCCTTTGCTGTGCAGACACCCATGTTGCAGTCAGGATAGTTGACTGAATGTGTCACATTTCCATTCTCAAGGAAGTCCATGATCTCATCTACTGCCATCATTGCGCAGTTCTCTTCTGCCTCTGCTGTAGATGCTCCGAGATGTGATGTTGCGATGACACCTGGCTGTCCTGCTGTTGTAGGATTCGGGAAGTCTGTCACATAGTGCTTTATCTTGCCTGCCCTGATTCCGTCAAGCACTGCCTGCTCATCTACAAGAAGATCTCTTGCGTAGTTCAGTACTACTACGCCCTGCTTCATCTTGTCTACGGCATCCTTATTGATCATGCCCTTTGTAGAATCAAGAAGAGGTACGTGGATCGTGATGAAATCGCACTCGCGATAGATGTCATCTACATTTGCGATATGCTTGACATTTCTTGAAAGATTCCAGGCTGCATTTACTGAAATATACGGATCATAACCGAGCACTTCCATTCCGAAGTGTGTGGCTGTATTGGCTACCTGCTGGCCGATGGCTCCGAGTCCGATGACTCCGAGCTTCTTGCCTGCAAGCTCATTTCCTGCGAAATTCTTTTTGGCCTTCTCCATGTCCTTGGAGATATCGGCATCATCCTTATTATCGAGAACCCAGTCTACTGATCCGATTATGTCACGGCTTGCAAGGAGCATTCCTGAAAATACAAGCTCCTTTACCGCATTGGCATTAGCACCCGGGGTATTGAATACTACGATTCCCTGGTCTGCACACTTGTCGAGAGGGATGTTGTTGACTCCGGCTCCGGCTCTTGCAATACATGAGAGCTTGTCAGAGAACTGCATATCATGAAGCTTGGCACTTCTTACGATAAATGCATCTGCGTCATCTGCATCATCGGTCTGCTCATAATTATTTGAAAACTTTACCAGTCCCTTTGGAGAAATGGCATTAAGTGTATGGTATTTGAACATGTGTCCTTCTTTCTTTATTAGAATTTAGGGATTTGGGTTTAGATTAAAAGGCTGCTCCCTATCCCCTATATCCTATCCCCTTATTTAAGATTCTTCTTCTCGAAATCAGCCATAAACTCTACAAGCTTCTCTACGCCTGCCTTTGGCATTGCGTTGTAGATGGAAGCTCTCATGCCGCCTACTGTACGGTGTCCCTTGATATTCTCAAGGCCTGCTGCCTTTGCCTCGGCAACGAACTTCGCATCCATATCCTTATCTCCTGTGACGAAAGGAACATTCATGACAGAACGGTCTTTCTTCTCAACTGTTCCCTTGAAGAGCTTGGACTGATCAAGGAAATCATAGAGAATCCTGGCCTTCTCTGCGTTCTTCTTTTCCATTGCCTCAAGTCCGCCGTTCTTAAGCAGCCACTTGAATACGAGTCCGCACATATAGATTGCCCAGCAGTTCGGGGTATTGAAGAGGGAATCCTTGTCCGCCTGTGTCTTCCACTTTAGCATTGTCGGTGTGCCTGGATATACCTCGTCTGTGATCAGGTCATCACGGATGATATCGATTACAAGTCCGGCTGGTCCTACGTTCTTCTGGACTCCACCGTACATTACTGCGTACTTGCTGACATCCATTGGCTTTGATAGGAAGCAGCTTGATACGTCTGCTACGAGGTCCACACCCTTGGTGTTCGGGAGCTCCCAGTACTCTGTTCCATAAATAGTATTGTTCTGGCAGATGTAGACATAGTCCATATCATCTGTGATAGGAAGGTCTGAACAGTCAGGTATATAAGAGTATGTCTTATCCTCAGATGAAGCGAGTGCTACAGCGTCACCATAGATCTTGGCCTCTTTCCATGCCTTTGTAGCCCACTGTCCTGTAAGGATGTAGCCCGCCTTATGATGCTTGTTCATCATATTCATAGGAATGGCTGCGAACTGCTGGTAAGCGCCGCCCTGTAAAAAAAGTACCTTGTAATTATCAGGAATGTTCAGTAATGTCCTGATATCCTTTTCTGCTGCCTTGATGATATCGTCAAACATGGATGATCGATGTGACATCTCCATTACTGACATGCCGCAGCCCTTGTAATCGAGCAGATCAGCCTGTGCTTCTTTTAATACTTCCTCCGGTAATACTGCCGGTCCTGCAGAAAAGTTGTAAACTCTTGACATTACATCGTCCTCCTGTTTCTATGTATTATTGTCGGGTGATTATCTGTCCGTGTGGGGCGTTCACTTGTCGCCCCGCGGCAATCACTTGTACTACTATAGCACTTTTTTCTCAGAAATCAAGCCTTTAGGTCACTTTCGTCAAAGCATTCAGCTATCGGTTTACCCGGTGCTACCATCGGCCATACCTTGTCATCGCTTCCTATGATGGCGTCTATGACTACCGGTGTATCTGTTTTCATAGCTATATCCAGAGCATCATCGAATTCCTTCTGGCTCCTAGCCCTAAGTCCTTTGGCTCCCATAGCTTCGGCCAGCTTGCAGTAATCAACGCCGTCATCCAAGACAGTGTTTGAATAGCGCTTGCCATAGAATAAGTCCTGCCACTGTCGGACCATTCCGAGCACATGATTATTCATGATGACTTCCACTATAGGTAGCTTATTCCTGGTGGCTGTGGCTATCTCATTCATATTCATGCGGAAACAGCCGTCACCTGCTATGTTAAACACCTTTTTCCCGGGGTTGCCGATAGCTGCTCCGATCGAAGCGCCCAGACCATAGCCCATGGTTCCGAGTCCTCCTGATGTAAGCAGCTGTCCCGGACGGTTGAACTGATAATACTGGGCTGTCCACATCTGATGCTGTCCGACCTCTGTAGTTATGATCGCGTCTCCATTCGTAGCCTCGTATATACGCCTTATGGCATATGGTCCGGTAAGTCCGTCCTTTGGAACAGTCATAGGATACTTCTGGCAGAGATCCCTCATGTGTTCCATCCAGTGATGGTGATCCATCTGCCGAAGCTTCGGGATCAGTCGTTTTAAAACTTCCTTTATATCTCCGATGATCTCAGCATCTACTATGATATTCTTATTTATCTCAGCCGGATCCACATCTATCTGAATTACCTTCGCATTCGAAGCAAAAGTTTTCGGATTTCCAAGAACTCTATCTGAAAAACGTGTTCCGACTGCGATAAGCAGATCACACGATGATACCCCGAGGTTTGATGCCTTGGTTCCATGCATTCCAAGCATTCCGGTATATCTGTCTCCGGTTCCTGGATAAGCGCCTTTACCCATCAGCGAGTCACAGACCGGAGCATCGATCAGGTCTGCAAAGCGTCTGACCTCATCTGCCGCTCTTGAGATAACAGCTCCACCTCCGACAAAAATATACGGTTTCTGGGACTTTTCTATCATCTCTACTGCTGTATCTATGTCAGAGTCTTTTATCTGGTCTGTCTTTCTCGGTATCTCCTCTGGTTCCTCGTACTCATAATCAGTCTTCGCAGCTGTGACGTCCTTTGTGATATCTATAAGTACCGGTCCTGGCCTTCCGCTCTTTGCTATCTTAAACGCACGGCGGATCGTGGCAGCGAGCTTAGTGACATCCTTTACTATGAAGTTATGCTTGGTGACCGGCATCGTGATGCCAGCTATATCTACCTCCTGAAAGGAATCCTTTCCCAGGAGCGGCACGGTGACATTACAGGTGATGGCTACGACCGGAACTGAGTCCATGTATGCCGTAGCTATACCTGTGACCAGGTTCGTGGCTCCCGGGCCTGATGTAGCCATGCAGACTCCGACTTTTCCAGTACTTCTCGCATAACCGTCTGCCGCATGTGATGCGCCCTGCTCGTGGCTGGTCAGGATATGGCGGATCCTGTCCTTATTCTTATATAATTCGTCGTACACATTCAGAATGGCTCCGCCTGGATATCCGAACACTGTATCCACTTTCTGCTCGGCAAGACATTCTACAACTATCTGTGCTCCTGTAAGTTCCATTAGTCTTCTCCTGGTACCTGTAATATAGCGCCCCGGTTGCCAGATGTAACAAGGGCCTGATAACGGCGAAGGTATCCTGTAGTTACCTTTGGTTCACGCGGTTTCCAGGCTGCCTTACGGCGAGCAAGCTCATCATCTGGTACCTCCAGGGTGATAGTCATCTTCGGGATGTCGATGGTGATAGTGTCACCCTCCTCCACTAAAGCTATAGGACCTCCTACAGCTGCCTCCGGTGATACATGGCCTATAGAAGCTCCACGGCTGGCACCAGAGAAACGTCCGTCTGTGATAAGTGCCACAGTGGAACCAAGTCCCATTCCAACTATAGCGGAGGTCGGGTTCAGCATTTCTCTCATACCCGGTCCTCCCTTAGGTCCCTCATATCTGATGACTACGACATCTCCGGCTACTATCTTTCCGCCCTTTATGGCAGCTATAGCGTCTTCCTCGCAATCGAAAACTCTGGCCGGACCTGTATGTACCATCATCTCAGGAACAACTGCTGAACGCTTTACGACACAGCCGTCCGGAGCCAGATTTCCTTTAAGGACAGCCAGTCCACCGTTCTTCATGTATGGGTTATCTATAGGACGGATGACTTCAGGATTACGGTTTACGGCATTCTTTATGTTCTCACCGATGGACTTTCCGGTAACTGTCATGCAGTCGAGATTTAACAGTCCTGCATCTCCGAGTTCCTTCATAACTGCATATACACCGCCTGCTTCGTTTAAGTCTTCGATATATGTAGGACCTGCAGGTGCCAGATGGCAGAGGTTCGGTGTTCTCTCTGATATCGGGTTTGCATAGCTGATGTCAAAATCGAATCCGATTTCATGAGCTATGGCTGGCAGATGAAGCATAGTGTTCGTAGAGCAGCCAAGAGCCATGTCTACTGTCAAAGCATTTATGATGGACTCCTTCGTGATGATGTCACGAGGACGGATATTTTTCTTGAGCATATCCATAACAGCGTATCCAGCCTGCTTTGCCAGACGGAGACGGGCTGAGTAAACTGCCGGAATAGTTCCATTTCCCTGGAGTCCCATTCCTATAGCCTCTGTCAGGCAGTTCATGGAGTTTGCTGTATACATACCTGAACAGCTGCCGCATGTAGGACAGACATTCTCTTCATAGATACGGACTTCCTCGTCAGTCATTTTTCCAGCTGCGTTAGCACCTACAGCTTCGAACATGGACGACAGTGATCTCTTCCTGCCTTCTACATGGCCTGCAAGCATAGGGCCGCCTGATACGAATACTGTCGGGACATTTATTCTGGCAGCAGCCATCAGAAGTCCCGGTACATTTTTATCGCAGTTCGGTATCATGACAAGTGCGTCAAACTGGTGCGCTATAGCCATACACTCTGTAGAATCGGCGATCAGGTCACGGGTCACGAGAGAATACTTCATACCGATGTGCCCCATGGCTATACCATCACATACAGCTATCGCAGGGAAAACCACCGGATTTCCACCTGCTTCAGCTACGCCAAGCTTTACGGCTTCAGCGATTTTATCGATATTCATATGGCCTGGAACTATCTCATTATATGAGCTGACAATCCCGACTAATGGTTTGTTTATCTCTTCCTTTGTAAAACCAAGTGCATTCAGAAGACTCCTGGCTGGTGCCTGCTGCATGCCCCGCTTCATGTTATCACTCTGCATACTTTTCTTCCTTTCTTTTTAGAAAAAAGTCCCTATGTGCTTTACATAGGGACTACTATAGTTGATTTGTGAAAAAAATTCAAGTGCGCATTAAATAAAATTCATTCCATTATTTTGCATCAGTCCTGATCGATTTCGAAGTCCAGGCACTGTACTGCTCAACCGTCTCATCATCGTCTATCCAGTTCGCTGCACGTACTTTTACAGTGACCTTTGTGCGCTTAGGGACCTTTATAGTGCTCTTACCTGAGTATACGGTTTTATTATGCATCAATGGCAGTAAATGGCAGAACGATAAGCACGGCCATAATGACAGCGCCTAACCTGTAGATCATTTTCTTTTTCATAACAGCACCTAATCCTTTCTTTGTCAAACATCCATTCTATGGGTAACTTATCGCCGCAGTCCTTGATTCCAGTATGCATCTAATAAAATTCACAGACAATGCTCAGAAAAGTACTATAATAGGCACATGTCTGAAAAAAGAAATACATACAAACCAATTATAACCATACTGCTGATCGTGATAAACGTACTTGTCTACCTGGTCGAAACCGCAGCCGGAGGAAGTGAGAACACTGAAGTCGCCCTGCGATTCGGAGCACTTTATACGCCTTATGTGATCGTAAAGGGCGAATGGTGGCGACTCTTTACCAGCATGTTCATCCATTTCGGACTCACACACATAGCCAGCAATATGGTCTCCCTGTATATGGTGGGACGTATAGTAGAAGCCTACTATGGGAAAATCCGCTTCCTGGTGATCTACCTGGCTGCAGGACTCGGCGGAGGACTACTGACTCTGGTGACAGATCTT
This sequence comes from Lachnospiraceae bacterium, assembly GCA_029226225.1. Lineage (GTDB taxonomy): Bacteria > Bacillota > Clostridia > Lachnospirales > Lachnospiraceae > Weimeria. Next base: position 29,862 of record JAQXXU010000107.1, read on the forward strand.
CAGTCACGCGACTTCTCGCTGACCGCAGGAGCCAGCGGAGCCATCTTCGGGATCATGTCTGCCTTTGTAGTCTTCGCCGTAAATCCTGTAACCAGAAAAGCCTTTCCTATCAGGAGAGTCATCTCTGGTATCTTCTTCGCCCTGCTTCCAGGATTCTACACCAGTGGCATAAGTGTCACTGCTCACATAGGAGGCTTCATCGTAGGGCTCATACTCTCCTTCGTTTTCTCTACGTCAAACATCTGTTCTGAATAAAATATACCATGCCTGACTTCATTCGTCAACTATTTTTTCAAAAATCCTAGAATCTCTTTCATGAAAAAAGCTCCCGGAAACCGGGAGCCAGATGCCCATATCTCAGAGCTTGAATTTTGTGATATAATTCTCGATCGTCTCCGCAGCGTTATTTACAGTCTCCGCGCTTTCATTTACCTTCTTCGAGGAGTCAGCGACCTTCTGTGCTGTAGCGGTAAGTGTATCGACAGTGGCTGTAACCTCTTCTGTACTTGCACTCTGCTCTTCTGCTATAGCAGCAACTGAAGAAGCGATGTCGTTTACTTTTCCAACTCTCTCGATCATGTCATTTACTGTATTTCCGGTATCATCAAGGGATTTGAATATATCCCTGAAAGTCTCTCCAGTACTTGACACAGCCTCAGAACCGGCCTTGATGCTTTCCATATTCTGGCTGGCTTTTTCAGCCAGTGACTGGATTTTCTCAGAAACCTGATCGATGATGTCGGATATCTGCTTCGTAGCGTCAGATGAATCATTCGCCAGCTGTCCGATCTCAGAAGCTACAACTGCAAAGCCCTTACCGGCTTCACCTGCTCTGGCGGCTTCAATTGAAGCATTCAGTGACAGCAGATTCGTCTGGTCTGAGATCGAGTTTATCATCTCTATAATAGAAGTGATCTGCTCAGCTGACTTTCCTACTTCTTCTACTGCAGTGTTCATCTCTATCATGGCACTGGAAAGTCCTGATATCTCTGTCTCTACATTTGACATAGCTGTCTGGCCTTTGTCAGCCTTATCAAGCATGTCTTTTACAGTCTCGCTTGTATTGTTGCCCTGCTCGGTCAGCTGATTTACCTCTTCGGCCAGCTTCGTGGCATTTTCCGCCAGCTCAGTAACAGCCGAAGCCATACCGTTCATGGTATCTGAGATTTGATCCATCGACTGTGACTGCTCGGCAGCCTGTTCATTCAGAGTACCAGACTCGCTTGCGCTGTCCTTTGCCGCACTAGCCAGCTGGCTCGTCTCATCAGTGATATCGAGAAGTGTCTTATGCATTCCCTGAACAAATCTGCCCATAGAACCATTCATCTGACCGATCTCATCGTTGGCAAGCTCAGTGCCATCAGCATCATCGGACTTTGTAAAGTCACCACTGGCGATTTTCATGATATTCTTCGTCAGATGCGTAACAGGCTTTGCTACCATCCTGCGTGTGATATCAAGCAACAGAAGCGATATGACTATGATAGCTACGATTGCGATAACTATAGCTATGATAGAGATTCTCTGGACTCCAGCGTATACAGTATCAGAATTGACTGATGAAATAAGCGTCCAGTCTGTTCCACTTATCTTCGTGAATACGCAGGTATACTGGTTTCCATCATAGGATTTTACCTGCCTGGCACCCTTGGTATTCTGATCAGCTAATGACTTCAGTTTATTCAGATAGGAGTCGTTCACCTCGGAAATAGTCTTGCCGTTATCCTCCTTGTGAAAATAGGAGAGGACATTATTCGTTGAGATAAGTACTGAGCCGCCTGTCTTCATAGGTTTCAGGGCACCTACTTTATTCACGATGCTGTCCAGATTTATATCAAAGGCAGCCACACCTTCAGAACCGAGACAGTTTACTTTTTTTGAAATAGTAACTACAACGCTTCCGGTCTCTTCGTCTACATACGGATCACCCATGACGAAAGTATCTGAATCAATGCCTTTCTTGTACCAGTCACGCTCAGTGATCACATAGTCATCATCAGGCACCCACCCCGAAGGATCGATCCAATCTCCATTTGCAAGTCCGATATAGATTCCATTCGGTGACATCTTCGAAACACTCATCGAAGGCTTAAGCGCATTTGCCATCTGCTCTACAGTCTTCATGTCTGAATTGACCACTCCGTCTACGGTGGCATTCATCGCATTTGTGAGCCCTATCAGCTCGTTTTCTATCTCGAGTCCGTCCTTTTCTGACTCCTGCTCGAGAGCCTGTGATGAAAGACTCGCTACGATCCCGGTAGTATTCGTCACCATCACGACCACTACAAGCACCAGTGCTATAACCGTCACCGGAATAACTCTGGTGAGCACTTTCATCGCGATACTTTTATTCGCCTTCCGGGTGCCTTTGGCAGCTTCCTGCTGCACTTCAGTTTCATCAACCCTCTTCATAACTAGTACCTCCTGTAAAAAATAAACAGCTATTCCTTTTCAGAAAATAACTGTTTATATTTTAAAACAAGGTTATATATAATGCAATACTATTTTTTCATTTATATGCGTTCTGCAACAGCTTTTCCCATAGCAGAACATCCGACAGTTTCCACAGATGCTGTTTTTTCACGCGGGAGAATGTCACGGGTCCTGATCCCATCTTCTAAGACTTTTTTCACTGCGTTTTCTATCGCAGAAGCCTCTTCGTCCAGGTCAAGGCTGTATCTGAGGAGCATGGCTGCTGACAGAATGGTCGCTATCGGATTTGCGATGTCCTGTCCGGCGATGTCAGGTGCTGAACCGCCGCTAGGTTCATAGAGACCGAACTTCGTCTCGTTAAGAGAAGCTGATGAAAGCATTCCAAGTGAGCCGGTTATCATAGCTGCCTCATCTGACAGGATATCTCCGAACATATTCTCCGTCAGCACTACGTCAAACTGAGCCGGATCACGGACTAACTGCATGGCGCAGTTATCGACAAGCATATGCTCGAGCTCGACATCCGGATAATCCGCCCAGACCTCTTCTGTCACTTTTCTCCAGAGACGGGAGGAATCCAGGACATTCGCCTTATCGACTGATGTCACTTTTTTCCTTCTCTTTCTCGCGATGTCGAAGGCCTTTATCGCGATGCGGCGGATCTCGTTTTCATTATAGGTCAGCGTATCTGTAGCCTGAAGCACTCCATTATATGACTCGGTGTGTCTCTTTCCGAAGTAAAGGCCTCCAGTCAGCTCACGCACGATGATCAGGTCGAATCCCTTATCGGCTGTCGTCTCCTTCAGCGGGCAGGCTTCTTTCAGCTGTGGATAAAGGTACGCAGGCCTCAGGTTTGCAAAAAGTCCTAAAGACTTTCTCAGTTTCAGAAGTCCTGCCTCTGGCCTTTTTTCAGGCGGCAGCTTGTACCATGGTGATGTCGACGTATTTCCACCGATACTTCCCATCAGTACAGCATCCTGCTTCTTTGCAGTTTCTATCGCATCATCTGTAAGCGGTTCTCCTGTAGCATCGATAGAACAGCCTCCCATCAGGATGTCGGTCCGCTCAAAGTGATGACCATACTTTGACGCCACTTTTTCAAGAACAGTCCAGGCAGCGTCTGTGATCTCCGGGCCGATTCCATCGCCCGCGATAACTCCGATTCTGTAATCCATTTGATCTCCTTTTCCTATAAAAACTAGTCTTTAAAATAGTTATCTATCCCATTTGCAATTCCGGTGACCATTTTTGCCTGATATGAGGAGTCCTCCATGTTCCTGTCATCGGTAGGGTTCGTCATAAATCCCATCTCGATAAGTGTCATCGGCATCGTAGCCCAGTTAAAACCAGTCATGTCATCACGCGGAGAATTTCCGAGATTCTTCATGCCGGTCGACTTACAGTAAGCCGTAAGTATATCTGTAGACAGTTTCTCGCTCTGTGATGACAGGTTGCCGACCCACTGGTTCGATGAGGTCGGATACAGCATCATGGCTCCGTTTGCCGAAGATCCACCGGCACCATTCGCATGAAGTCTCAGGTAGATATCAGCATTTTTTTTCGTGGCAAACTGAGCTCGTTCAGCGTTGCTGATCTTTACATCGTTCGAGTCACGGGTCAGGTAGACCTCATAACCTCTGCTCTCAAGCTCTGACTTCAGTTTTTTTCCGATGGAAAGAGTCAGCTCGTACTCGTAGACTCCTGTCGTCGTACCATGCGCTCCTCCTGTCACCTTGGCTTTTTTCGTGCTGCTTCCCGGCCCAAGCGGTTCAGTCGAACTGTCTCCATGCGCCTGGTGGCCCGGATCGATCACTACTATATGGCCTTTTTTCTCAGGTTCTTCCTTCTCTTCGGTCTTTTCTGTATCGGGTTCAGACTTACTCTCCTGATTTATAGCAGGTTTTTTCGGTTGCTGCTTTTCTATCTGTTCTGTTTCATCTGCCTTCTCCGTCTCCGTGGTGTCATCCTGCTGGATGGACTTTGCCGTCACCTGTTCAGTCTGCTTTGGGCGTGACACCCTGTCCACTATCACTATAAGCGCGACCGTCAGCGCCACGATGATAAGGGCGGAAACCACCGACCAGAATACCAGTTTCTTTTTCATCTTCATTCCTCAAAAAAATAGCGGGAGGCATATGTCCTTCCGCCATGATAAGCCTTCTATAAAAATCAGAGCCCGGCAAGTGCTGTAACCGCATCCTTGGATCTGATAACCTCTCCATGTTCTTTAAGCATAGCTCTGATATCGCCGTGATTTTCAATCCTGCCTGAGAACTCTGATATGGCAAAAATAGAATTTCCGAGAGTCTTCTTTGTATCCATCAGATCGATCGTCAGATAATATCTGTCGTCCATTTTATACAGGTCTGCGTCTGAATAACGGTTCATCGGCTCTATCGTCCTGCAGAGTGAGATTGCATCCTCCAGATCGTCAAAAGACAGTACCACTGGTATCATGACCGAAGTGTCTTCCGGAGTAGCAGAAAGGAGCTCTGTGACCTTTTCGGCTGGAAGCACCGAGATATTCTGCTTTCCCTTGAAGCGAGGAGCTATCGTATCTATCTCAACGCCCTCATCCGGGTCCTTTTCCTCTGGCTTCTGCTCATCTGGCTGCTGCGCATCCTGCTGGTTTACTATCTGGGCTATGTCCTTGTATTTCTCGAGCATCGAGCGTACTGCTGTCTTTCTGTCTGAGAAGATCCTGATGCTGATGGAACCGTCTGCAAGACCTACCATCTGGACATTTATCTGGCCATTCTCTGCAGTAAAGTCAACTGTCTCCCTGGCTTCTTCGATGACCTCGTTTAAGAGCTTTCTAGCCTGCACCTGATCGTGCATCAACTCTTCCATATTATCAAATCCACGTGCCGAAAGCTCTTCCTTCGAAACCCGGCAGGTGATCGAGTGCTTGTTCTCTTTCTTTATCAGCATAAAACGTCCTCCCTTCCGTCCTCGCACGTCTCCCTCGCGAACTGTTTATATTTAAAATATAATAACACACTTGAAAAATATCTACAACATCATATACGTGAAAAAATGTGGTTGAGGATCCTCATAAAGTTTTGCAAAAATGCTTGACACATCTGTGGCATTATAGTAAACTATTCGAGTCGGCGATTTGAGAGCCGAAGTCAGCTGGCGTGGCACAGTAGGTAGCGCACCTCATTGGTAGTGAGGAGGTCACCGGTTCGATTCCGGTCGCTAGCTTTACGCGTATTAAATGAGCGGTGCAAATGGAAAGAGCCGTTGTGGCTGCAAGCTTGCTTGCACAGCACACAACGGCTCTTTTCATTTATAGCGCGAAGGCGCGAATGAGCATGGGGCGAAGCGGAATGCGAATTACGCACCGCTCCATGGCAAAAAAAAGAGCACTGCTCATTTTTTAAAGAAGGAAAAAGAATGAAGAAGACACCATTTACCACAAAGGAGAAGCTTGAAGAGATTGCCGCGAAGTACCCGACTCCTTTTCACATCTACGATGAGAAGGGCATCCGCGAGAACGCGCAGAAAGTAAAGGACGCTTTCGCCTGGAACAAGGGCTACAGAGAGTATTTTGCAGTGAAGGCGACGCCAAATCCGTTCCTGATGGATATTCTCCACGAGTACGGTTGTGGGGCTGACTGTTCGTCACTGACAGAGCTGATGCTCTCAGATGCTGTAGGACTTAAAGGGCATGAGATCATGTTCTCTTCAAACGATACACCTGATGAAGAGTTCAAAAAAGCTGCTGACCTCGGTGCTATCATAAATCTCGACGACATCACTCACATAGACGCCTGCCTTCGTGCTCTCGGCGGTAAGCTCCCAGAGACTATGTGCTGCCGATATAACCCGGGCGGCGTGTACACTCTCTCGAACGGCATCATGGATAACCCTGGTGACGCGAAGTATGGTATGACACATGACCAGCTGCTTGAGGCTTACAAGCGCCTGCGTGATCTGGGTGTCAAGCACTTCGGACTGCACGCTTTCCTCGTGAGTAACACCGTCACGAACGATTACTATCCGGAGCTCAGCAGAACTCTCTTCGAGCTCGCTGTTGAGATAAAAGAAAAAGTCGGCATCTCGCTTGAATTCATAAACCTGTCAGGTGGTGTCGGTATCGCCTATAAGCCTGAGGAAACTCCGAACGATATCACGATCATCGGTGAAAAAGTCCACCAGGTCTATGACGAGATCCTCGTCCCTGCTGGTCTCGGAGATGTAGCGCTCTATACCGAGATGGGGCGTTTCATGATGGGGCCTTACGGAGCTTTAGTTACGAGAGTCCTTCACGAGAAAAAGACCTACAAGGACTACATCGGTGTCGATGCCTGCGCAGCAAATCTGATGCGCCCGGCCATGTATGGTGCTTATCATCACATCACCGTAATGGGAAAAGAGGACGCGCCGTGCGACCACACCTATGATGTGACCGGTTCTCTCTGTGAGAATAACGATAAATTCGCCGTTGATCGGAAGCTACCCGAGATAGAGCGTGGAGACCTGCTCTTTATCCACGATGCAGGTGCTCATGGATTTTCGATGGGATACAACTACAACGGTCGTCTCTGGAGTTCAGAGATCCTGCTCCACCCGGACGGCAGTTTCGATATGATAAGACGTGCAGAAGAGCCGAAGGACTACTTTGCTACCTTCGACTGCTTCCCGATCTGGGACAGACTACAGAAAGAATGGGAATAACTCCATGCACCCGTGAGGGTGGGTAAGAGAAGGCACAACGGAGCAGCATAACGCCTGTCTGTTTTTTAAGACAGGCGTTATGGAGCGAAGTTAGTTCCAACGAGCAGGAGTGGCGGAATGGCAGACGCGACAGACTCAAAATCTGTTATGGGCAACCATGTGTGGGTTCGAGCCCCATCTCCTGTACTAAAAAAACAGGTCGTGCAACAGATGCACTGCCTGTTTTGATCTGACATTTTTTAAAATCCATCTCAGTTATAGTACCTATGGACCTTCTCCACGTATCGCTTCCCTGCTGCTGTCAAAGTGTCACCCGCACGGTGGATGGCGCCGCTTCCGCAGTTGTAAGCAGCGCAGGCAAGGTCTACATTTCCATTGAATTCCTTCAGTTTGTCTGCCAGAACGTGAGCACCGCCCATGATATTCTGCTCCGGGTCGTAAGGGTCTGTGACTCCGTATGACTTGGCGGTCGCCGGCATCAGCTGCATGATGCCTTGGGCACCAGCTCCAGAGGTGGAAGTGTTATGGAATCCGCTCTCTATATAACCGATCGTCTCTAAGAGCTTTACATCGACACCATACTTATCTGCCGCTTTTTCAAAAATGCTCTTGAGTGAATACGGCACCTTAAAGCCGAGACCAGTGTCTACCGGAGTCGAGGTAGCCGCAGAAGACGCTTGCGCTGTTTGGCTTCCCGTAGATGTCGAAGACGCTGCACTTCCCGCCGTCGTATTCGCCGATGCAGCCGATGCCTGCTGGCTGCCTGCCATTTTTTCAGAAAGTATATGCTGGAACTGCTGAAGCGACGGACCCTGATCTGCTATCTCAGAAGCCCTGGTCTTTGTAGTCTCTGAGGCCGTCTTCGTCAGCTCGCTTGTGTATTTATATCCTGGTGACGTGATCGTGATAACCATTATGATTCATCCTCCACCGAAACTTTATATCCGGCATTCGTCTGCATGATGCTGTAGTAGTCACGCAGATCAGCGTCCTTTACGACTTTCTCCTGGATCTCGGAATTCTGATGCTTAAGCCTCAGGTCCCTGATGATAAGGATCAGGCCACAGACTACCGCTATAGAAAAGCACGCTACTATAAAAAGCAGTATCAGCGCTCTCGCGAGGTCTAAGTGCTTTCCCTTCGCTGTCGTCAGATCTGCGTCATATGATCCCTTTTCCAGTTCTTCCTCTGTCTCTTCTTGGACTTCTGCTTCCTCCTCTTCTTCTGGAGTCTCCTCAGCTTCGTCCTCTTTGGCCTTCTCTATCAGCTCTTCTGGAGGAACTTCAGCCAGTTCATCATCTGTCAGATGGTTTTCATCAGGGTTTTCATCAGGACTTTCCTCTTCCAGCTGTTCAGGCACTTCAGTTGTCCCTGTTTCGGTCTCTGCTTTCTTCTCCTCTGAAACCCGCTCAGTCACTACCGGCTTTGGCTTCTCCGGAACAGAAGCATTCCCCAGGGTGATCATGGCATAGCAGTTCTTACAGACCGGGTTTTCTCCCTCGGTCGGTGAACCACAGAGAATACATGTATGCTCATACTCTTCACCGTCATACATCTGCTGGATACGCTCTAAATACCTCTTCCCGTACTCAGTTGAAAAAAGTGACTTCGGATTTAGCTTCAGAACCGCACCGATATTCTCATGGTCGGAATAATCTATTTTTTTATCCAGGATCGCGATAACCTTCAGATCCCTCAGTATAGCCTGCTTCTCGGTCATTAAAGAAATTCCTTTCAGAATTTTATTATATCATAATCAGAAATCAGAAAAAAGGTTGTTTTTCCGTTCTATCATCTCATCGACACGTTCGATATAATTCTTTATATCCTTGACGTTCTCGCATCTGGTGATCTGGATGCCTCCATTTCCGTCAGAACGCACCTTCTTCGAAGCTGCGCCAGCTCCTAATGCCACTATGTCCTCTCGCTCTTCCATGATCATGACGTTATAGATGCCGTCCTTGCCAGGCTTAGCCATACCGACATTTTCTAAGGCTCCGGCCATATTTTTCTGGCGGTAGAGATAGTAAGGATGCATGCCGAGCTCGCGTCCTGCAGCAAGCGCCTCGTCCATTATCGCAACAGAATTCGTGAAATCGAGATCCTCGTACTTATCCCATTCGAGCCTAAGTCTCGCCGCTGTCTTTATCGCAAGCGAATGTACTGTCAGATTATCAGGATCGAGCCGCTTTAGCTCAGTTAAAGTATGCCTTATGTCATCCACTCCCTCCCCTGGAAGCCCGAGGATCATATCCATGTTTATACAGGAAAAATCCTCGGATCTCGCCAGATCATAAGCCGTCAGGATATCCTGAACTGTGTGTTTTCTGCCGATCAGGTCAAGCGTCTTCTGGTTCATCGTCTGCGGATTTACAGAGATTCTCGTGACACCATGTGCTTTCATGACGCGAAGCTTCTCGGTCGTTATCGAATCCGGCCGGCCTGCTTCTACAGTGTACTCAGCCAGGTATGAGAGATCGAGTCTTTTTTCTATATATGAAAAAATGTCGTCAAGCTCCTCTGCAGTAAGCGTTGTCGGTGTCCCGCCTCCGAAGTAGATGCAGTCGAGTCTTCTGTTCTTAAAGCGTTCCGATACGAAGTCTATCTCCTTTTTAAGAGCTGTGATATATCCCGGAACCAGCGACGAATACGCGTCTATCTGGTGCGATGAGAACGAGCAGTACAGGCAGATCGATGGGCAGAACAGCACTCCTATGTATAGACTGTATCCATCTGTCTGAAGATTATAGTCAGGATGTCCGTCAAAGCTCTCTGTATTCGGAAAGTGCGAGAGGATCTGCTTTTCTGCCTGTGCTATCTCGAGGCTTTCGGATATTTTTTCATCGGAAGTGAAATACTTCTCACGGTAAAAATCCCGGATCTCATCAGTGCTCTTTCCCTCTTCAGTCATCACGAGTGCTTCCTTAGTCGGGCGGATGCCCGTCGTCGAGCCCCATGGCAGACAACGTCCTGTGCCTTTTGAAACGAGCTGGTATATAGCGCGTTTTACGGCATTTTTTTCAGTAAGGCAGACTGCTGTCTGATTCCGGAATTCTAGCCTAGTCTTATCATCTTCGAAATCAAGTATCAGTACTGCTGCAGGCTCTGTAGACAGTCTCTCCTGCTTTTCTTCTGTACTTTCCCGCCCGAGAAGCTTACCATCACAGTAGACTAAAAGTCTGCTCTTCGGAAAAAAAGACCGGAACAGCGGCCCGGTCTCATTGTCAAAAAATCGTTTATTTTCGTGTAGTTCAATCAAATCTCGCATAAGGGTTATTTATCTTCTCAAATGCTATAGTGGTCTGTGAATCATGCCCCGGATAGACATTCGTATCCTCCGGCAGAGTCAGGAGCTTATCCTGTATCGAATGGATCTCATCAGATGTCGAACCACCCTTGAAGTCTGTCCGTCCGGCACTCTCGCAGAAGAGAGTATCTCCTGGAAACAGCATTTTTTCTTCAGGGAAAAAATACGAGCAGCCGCCTGGTGTATGACCCGGCGTCCAGATGACACGGACCTGAAATCCCACTATCTCTTTCTCGTCTCCATCTGAAAAAGTGTCCGTGATCAGCGGACTAAAATCCTTCGGCTCATAAGTCATGACAGCGGTCAGATTCGTCTCAGGATCCTCAAGCGTCTCCATCTCTTTGTCAAGTATATAAACCGATGGCTTCTTATCATAATGGGCTAAGAACTCTTCTACACCGCTCACATGATCGAAGTGTCCGTGCGTTAAGAGCACAGCCACCGGTTTTACGCTTTCTCTATCCAGTGCCTCGGCGATTTTCTCACCTGAAGCCCCCGGATCGATCACAATCCCCTCGTTCTCATCTGAAACGAGTATATAACAGTTAGTCTGTATCGGCCCAACAATGTAATGCAGTAATCTCATCAGCCACTCGCTCTCTGTATATCGATCACGGACTCGATCTGCTTTATCTTATCGCAGATAGCCGACAGCTCCTCACGATTCTTCACCAGGAAGGACAAATCGATCGTAGCGATCCCCTGCTTGCTGGTCTTCGAATGGATAGAGCGGATGTCTATCTCATGCTCGGTAAATACCTTCGTGATGTCGACGAGCAGACCGGTCCTGTTGTGTCCGTAGATGTGGATCTCAGCCAGGAAGTTCTCCTCGTCCTTCGAGCTCAGAAGCTCCGGCTGCCACTCGGCTTCTATAAGCCTGTCTTTATCGGAATCAGGCATATTTATGATATTTATGCAGTCGGTACGGTGGATAGAGACACCTCTGCCTCTCGTCACGAAGCCGACTATCTCATCGCCAGGTACCGGGTTACAGCACTTTGAAAAACGAACCGACACATCGTAAAGCCCCTTTACGACGATGCCGCTCTTCGACTTCTTAGTCTTCTTGCCGACCTGTGGATGATCTTTATCGACAGGAGCATCAGGGTTATGAGCCTCGAGCACATCCTCGTCGGTGATAGTCAGAGGATGATCCTTCTTATAGCCGTCCTCCATTTTGTTGATGACGGCGCCTTCCTTCAGGCTTCCCTGACCCACAGCAGCAAGCACCGAATTCCAGTCATGGAAGCCGTACCTGCGCAGTACTCTCTCCTGATACTTAGGTTTGTTGATAGTTCCTAGATCTATGCCTTTGTTCTTTGCATTCTCGGTCAGAAGCTCCTGACCTTTCTGGATATTCTCATCCTTCGTGATCGAGCGGAACCACTGGTTTATTTTGTTCTTGGCCTGAGCGCTCTTTACGACGTTCAGCCAGTCACGGCTCGGGCCTCTCGAGTTCTGTGAAGTGATGATCTCGATACGGTCACCGTTTTTTATCTTATAATCTATCGGGACAAGCTTTCCATTGACCTTCGCTCCGACCATTTTGTTTCCGACAGCTGAGTGTATGCTATAGGCAAAATCTATAGGCGTCGAGCCTGCAGGGAGGTTCTTTACATCTCCTGAAGGCGTGAAGCAGAATACAGTATCTGAAAACAGATTCAGGTCATTTTTTAGCAGAGATACAAACTCCCTGTTATCCGACATGTCACGCTGCCACTCGAGGATCTGCCTGAGCCAGGAAAGCTTTGCCTCCTCACGGTTTATCGTGGCGCCCTCGCCGCTCTCTTTGTACTTCCAGTGCGCGGCGATACCATACTCAGATGTCCTGTGCATCTCCCAGGTACGGATCTGTATCTCGAAAGGCGTACCGTTCGGACCGATAAGAGTCGTGTGGAGCGACTGATACATATTCGGCTTCGGCATGGCGATATAGTCCTTGAAACGGCCTGGAATAGGCGTGTAGTTCTCATGGATCACGCCGAGTGCCGCATAACAGTCCTTGACGTCATTTACGATGATACGGATGGCAAACAGGTCATAGATCTGATCCAAGGTCTTGTGCTGGTTTACCATCTTTTTATATATACTGAAAAAATGCTTCGCACGGCCCTCGACTGTCGCCGTGATACCGGCATCACTTATATGCTTTTTTACTTCGTCAACGAGCTTCTGCACATAGGCATCACGCTCTGTCTTTCTCTGGGCGATCTGCTCTACTAAGTCATAGTAAGCCTCAGGCTCCAAGTACTTCAGTGCCAGGTCATCGAGCTCTATTTTTATCCTGCTGATACCTAAACGCTGCGCGAGAGGAGCGTAGATCTCCATGGTCTCACGAGCCTTTTCCTTCTGCTTCTCAGGCTTCATGTACTTGAGAGTACGCATATTATGCAAGCGGTCAGCGAGCTTTATGATGATGACACGGATGTCCTTCGCCATGGCGAGGAACATTTTTCTCAGGTTCTCAGCCTGGACTTCGACCTTATCAGCGTCGAGCGGCACCTGTCCGAGCTTTGTGACACCGTCGACTAATTCAGCGACTTCTTCTGAGAACTCACTTGCTATCTGCTCCCTAGTCATAGAGGTGTCTTCTACGACATCATGAAGAAGGCCTGCTGCTATAGTCTCCTTGTCCATCTCGAGGTCGGCGAGAATGATCGCCACCGAAAGCGGATGGATGATGTACGGCTCCCCGGACTTTCTGCGCTGGTCTTTGTGCGCTTCTTTCGCTACCCTGTATGCCTTCTCGATGATGGAGATGTCACCGTTCGGGTGGTATTTGCGCACTTTTTCAATGAGCTCTTTATAGAGCTCTTCCGGGTCCTCAAAGTCATGAGTGGCCACTACGCTTCGGTTTGGCTTGGATATCTTCTCTTCCAGCTGCTCGAAGTCTTTGGATGTCACATCTGATATGTCAGCCATAATGTCCACTCCTTTCTGTTCGTTATCTCTCTATTATATATGGTACTTTTGAAAAAATCAATTTCAGTCTCTCGACTCTATTATCAGCATCTCACCATCGTCAAGCGAGAAGACCGCCTCATCTTCCGTGATCTCGTTACTGATCGTAAGGGTATAGTATCCGTTTCCACCACCGATGTCTGCTTTTTCAAGCGGATAGTATACACCTGAGGCGCTGACTCCATGGCATTCACCGAATATCGGAAAAAGTGACACGTACTTTCCGTACTGCTCGCTTTTCTTTATGGAAAGGCTCTCTCCTCCGCTTATCATTCGGATCCTGTTCTTTGAATCGTAAATGGCTGCTTCCTTGCCCTTTACATGTGCCCGTTTTAGCAGACTCAGGTTTCCAAGGATATGATCTATCCTGGTTCCAGTGGCTCCAAGGATGTCTATGCCGCCTTTTCCCATATTCATTCCGATATCAAGAGCAGCTTCGAGATCTGTATCATCCTTGATCGGATTCAGCTTTATGACCTTTATCCCGATCGACTCGAAATGCGTCAGCATCTCTTTCGTGCCTGACGACACAGAATCGAAATCTCCGACAGCCACATTGGGCTTTATATGAAGAAGGCGGCAGTAATCCAGTCCCCTGTCTGCCGCTATGATGTATGCTTTACTTTTTCTGATGACTCTGATAGCCGTTTCCGTGTCAAGGCTCCCACCGCCTATGATCACTACTCTCATGTCATTCCTCCAGAATGTTCAGAAACTGTGTAGCGTTTTCCTCTAAATCTCCTTTGAAAAGTGCACTGCCTGTTACCAGGATATTCGCTCCGGCATCTAAAAGCAGTCCGGCATTTTCAGTATTCACACCACCATCTACCTCTATGTCGAAGGAATTCTTTGATAAGTCACTGATCTTTTTCAGTTCACGGATTTTATCTACCGTGTATGGTATCAGCTTCTGCCCGCCATAACCTGGATTTACAGTCATCACCAGTACCATGTCTACCTGGTCTAAGACACAGCTTAAAGCCGATACTGGTGTCGCCGGATTTATCGCAACCGACGCCATGGCTCCGACCTGCTTTATCTGCTGTATCACGGCATCCAAGTGCCGGCATGCCTCGAAATGGACTGTGATGATGTCAGCTCCGGCCTCTGCGCAGGCATTTATGTATCTGCCCGGGTCATCGACCATCATATGGACGTCGACCACTTTTTCAGTAAGGGAACGAACTGCCTTCACGACCGGAAATCCAAAGCTGATATTCGGCACGAAACACCCATCCATGATATCTACGTGAAAATACGCAGCACCGGCATCATCCAAAAGCCGCACCTGATCTCCAAGCCGGGTAAGGTCTGCTGACAAAAGCGACGGCGACAGACAGTTCATCTGTAGTTCCTCCTGTTTATTTCTTTTAACTCATCGTAAATCCTGCAATAGTTCTCATACCTGACCTGGCTTATACTGCCGCTCTCCACGGCATTTTTTACAGCGCACGAAGGCTCGTTTATATGTACACAGCCCCTGAATCTGCAGCCTTCCTGCCTCTCCACGAACTCCGGATAGTAGTCCCGAAGCTCAGTCTCTTTTATGTGCGGCAGATACACCGTCGAAAACCCCGGCGTATCACAGATAAAAGTATCTGATGAAAGTGCCACAAGCTCTGTGTGTCTCGTGGTCTGCCGGCCCCTTCCGGTATGTCCGGATACCTCCGAAGTCTCTAAGTCCTCGTGTCCTGTAAGAGTGTTCAGAAGCGAAGACTTGCCTGCTCCTGATGGCCCGGCCACAGTGGATACATGGTGTTCTATGGTCTGACGGATCTCATCTATCCCACAGTCACTTTCAACTGAGATGAAATGTATCTCAAAGCCTGTTTTTTCATAGGTACTTCGGATTTTTTTCTCATCATCAGGCGAATTCAGATCCGACTTTGAGAAAACCAAAACCGGAGTAAGGCCCGCATACTGCAGGCAGACCAGGTATCTGTCTATCAGAGAAAAATTGATATCCGGGGTATGAACTGAGGTCACGAGAAGCGCCAGATCGCAGTTCGCTACAGGCGGCCGTTGCATCGAAGACGTCCTGGGAAGGATTTTTTCGATATTTCCTTCCCTGTCGTGTTCGTGTGTGACTACAAACTCAGCTTCATCGCCCACCAGGGGGTGGAGATTTCTCTTTCGGAAAACTCCGCGGGCCCGGCAGGCATATATGATCCCGGTGGCATAATCGTATACGTAGTAAAATCCAGAAAGTGCCTTAACTATCCTGCCCGTCATTCTGCTGAAAATGATACAGCGTTAGAACCCAGTTCCTCGTCCATGCTCCTGTCTGAATAGTACTCGAGGGTTCCTGTAGCTGTCGTGATGCCGCTGGCTGATACATCTGTAGAGCCTGTGATAGTCCATGATTTGATCCGCTTTCCGTTAGCGTCAAGCAGCACTACATAGTTCTGGCTATATTCGTCAGTGTCCTTTGGCTCTATCACATCTGAATAGCTGTAGGTAGCCTGACCTGTAGAGATCACCAGAGATACCTTTGTACCCTTCTTTACAGATGTACCTGCTGCAGGATCAGAAGTGATAACACAGCCCTTCTTCACTGAGTCTGAAGCCTCTTCAGAGATGCTTCCAGCTGCAAGTCCGGCGTTCTTCAGGGTGCTCTCCGCCGCTGACTGACTCTTTCCTGCAAGCGGAGGAACCTCTATCGATTCAGTTCCCTGGCTTATAGTGATGATCACTGTGTCGCCCTCTTTACCTTTGGTTCCGGCTTCAGGCGTCTGGCTCATAACCTTGCCCTTATCGACTGTATCGCTGTAATCCTTTCTCGACTCGACTTCAAAGCCTGCATCCTCAAGTGTCTGCGTAGCCTCGTCCTCACTGTCTCCTATGACAGACGGGATGTCGATATCGCCCTTTCCAGAGGAGATATATACATTGATCGTAGTGCCCGGCTCTACTTTGGAGCCTGCTACAGGATCAGTCCTTGTGATAGCTCCTTTATCGACTGTATCAGAACTCTCTTCACCCGCCTTCGCGAATTCAAGACCTTTTTCCTTCAGCGCTGCCTTGGCCTGTGCCACGGTGTATTCCTCGAGGTCTGGTACTTCTACAGTAGTTTTCTCGGAGTTCGTGTCATTCTTTTTGCTTCCGCCGAAGTGGAAGATATCGAATACAGATCCGACAAAGAATATGATGATAGCTACTATGACTACAGCTGCAGCGATTCCCATGATCGTGATGGCTTTATCCATCCTGCTGTTTACAGGTGCGTCATTGTCATTCTCAGCGTCTCTGTCTGTCTCCGGAACCGGATCATCATCGTCTTCTTTGAAAAATGACCGTTTCCTTATCTCGTCCTGCTCGTCCTTTGTGATGACACGAGTCTTGTCCATATCAGAGGCGTTATTCTGCGGGATAACGACAAAATCCTCATCAGGGTTTACCATCGCCTTTTTCAGATCCACGAGCAGTTCGCCTGCTGAAGCGTAACGTCTCTCCGGACTCTTCATCGTACATTTCTCGATAATGCGGCTCACAGCTATAGGGAGTCCTGGAACCAGCTCCTCCGGAGGAGTCATCTGTGACTGGATATGCTGGATGGCTATGGCTACAGGAGTGTCTCCGTCAAACGGCACTTTGCCTGTGACCATCTCATACATGACTATACCAAGAGAGTATATATCAGAAGCATAGGACACAAAGCCGTTTCTCGCCTGCTCCGGCGATACATAGTGCACCGAGCCCATAGAGCCTGCGTGAATAGTGTTTGAGTTTGCCGCTCTGGCTATGCCGAAGTCAGTTACTTTTACCTTACCTTCTTTTGAGATGATGATATTCTGTGGCTTTATATCCTGATGGACTATGCCCTTGCTATGGGCAGCCTCTATGCCGCGTGCCACCTGGATGGCAATAGAAAGAGCCTCGTTATATCCGAGTCTGCCCTTTGTGGCTATATACTTCTTCAGCGTTATGCCCTCTACGTATTCCATAACGATATAGTAGAGGCCGTCCTCACTGCCTACGTCGTAGATATTCACGATGTTCGGGTGCTCAAGAACTGCCGCGGACTGCGCTTCCGCCCGGAATTTCGTCACGAATGACGAATCCTGTGAAAACTCAGACTTCAGTACTTTTATAGCCACGTCCCGGCCGAGTGAATGGTCCTTTGCTCTGTAGACATCGCTCATACCACCAGAACCGATTTTTTCTATTATCTCATATCTGTTTCCCAGAAAAGTTCCATTACTTAGCATCAGTTTCCTCGTCTTTCTTCGGATCGATCACGATGATCGTGATGTTGTCTTTTCCGCCTGCCTCCAGGGCTTTATCTAAAAGTGTCTCGGCCTGCTGCTTCGGAGACGCATCCTCCGACAGCACAGCGCTTATATCAGCATCTGGGACCATATTTGTCAGACCGTCTGTACACATGAGTACCCTGTCCACATCGCCTACCGGCACATCGAAGAAATCCACGTGAACCATGGACTCAGCGCCCACTGCCCTGGTGATACGACTTCTGTACTTATGGTGTTTTGCCGCTTCCTCTGTGATCTCCCCGTTTCTGACCATCTCCTGTACATACGAATGGTCTAAGGTGATCTGGTAAAGATTCTCCCCTCGCTGCACATAAAGCCTGCTGTCTCCGACATTTGACACATGCAGATGTCCATCCAAAAAAGTGGCGCAGACCATAGTCGTTCCCATTCCCGCCTTTGTAGCATCAGTCCTGGCAGTCTCAAACAGCTGCCAGTTGGCCTCTGATATGGCGTCGCGGATCATCGCTACGACTCCGTCAGTACGAAGGAATTCCTCATCTCCGTTCCTGAGGAGTTCTACGACTTTCTTCACAGCGTACTCCGACGCGTAGTCGCCAGCCTTCTCGCCGCCCATTCCATCTGCTATGATAAAAAGATTTCCGAGAGAACCCACACTCTTATCTGAAGCAAACGCGAAGTCCTCATTCGTCGTCCTTACTTTTCCTTTGTCCGTAAGACAGTAAAAAATCATAAATAGTGTTACCTTTCCAGATGTCTTCTGCGGAGCTGTCCGCAGGCGCCATCTATGTCCTGTCCCATTTCCCTTCTAATAGTAGCATTTATTCCGAATTTTTCAAGCTTTCTCTGAAAATCCATGGCAGCCGCTCTCGTCGGAGCAGTAAAAGTGCGCTCTTTTACCGGATTTACCGGTATCAGATTGATATGTGCTCCACGCCATAAAAGCTCCGAAAGCTCCCTTGCATCTTCATCTGTATCGTTTACTCCCTTTATCAGTGAATACTCGAAGGTCACACGTCTTCCGGTCTTCTCCTGATAGTACTTCATGGCTCCTACCGCGTCAGAGATGTCGTATTTATTCGCTACCGGCATCAGTTTCCGGCGCTTTTCCTGGGTCGGGGCGTGGAGCGAAAGAGCTAGAGTGATCTCTAAGTTCTTCTCAGCCAGCTCCTTTATCCTCGGAACTATGCCGCAGGTCGAGACTGTCAGGTTTCTCTGCGAGATGTGAAGTCCATTTTCGTCGGTCAGCATCCTGATAAAGATCAGCAGATTATCATAGTTATCGAGCGGCTCGCCGGTTCCCATGACTACTACATGGCTGATCCGGTTACGCAGGTATTCCTCTGAGTCAGGCTTTGGGATCCCATCTGTGAATACATCTCTCTGAATGGCCTCTATCTGTCCTAGCATCTCACCCGGCGTAAGCCCCCGGAGCAGCCCGTCCATTCCAGACGCGCAGAAAGCGCACCCCATCCGGCAGCCAACCTGAGAAGAAATGCAGACCGACCAGCCGAATCTATACTTCATCAGGACTGACTCGACCAGGCTGTCGTCTGGCAGCCTGAACAGATACTTTCTAGTTCCGTCTTCCTTCGATATCTGGATATCGACAGGCTCTGGAACGGTGATATAAGCTTCTTTCAACAGCTTTTCACGAAGCGCCTTCGACAGGTCTGTCATCTGTGAAAAATCAGTCGCGAGGCTCTGGTGCAGCCATTTATATATCTGCTTCGCGCGAAACGGCTTTTCTCCTAAGTCTTCTAAGTATTTTTTCAGTTCGTTTAAGTCTTTGCTTGATATATCTTCCATAATTTATTTATCTGTATGAAAAAAGGGATGGACCCTTTTCATCGTAAAATCAGGGTCTGTCTCCATTTTCGTGTTTTTGCAGGATACTGTAAAAAAATCCGTCGTGGCGGTCATCCGGGATTATCGTCTGCTGCTTTGCAAGAGAAAAGTCTGAGTGTCTGCTCAGGAAACCAGTGACCTGGTCTTCGTTTTCTAAAGGGTCGAGAGTACAGGTAGAATAGATAAGTGTACCGCCAGGCTTCACATAACGCGCAGCGTTTTCCAGTATCTGCTTCTGTATTCCTGCGAGTTCCGTAAAGTCCTCTGATTTAAGACGCAGACGGATCTCCGGCTTTCTGCCGCTTACTCCGAGGCCTGAGCATGGACAATCTGCGATCACGGCATCGAAAGCAGACTCCCATTTATCATTATAGATGCAGGCATCATTTTCGGCGACAGTTATCTGATCTCCCAGCTGAAGCCTATGTACATTCTCTTTGATACGTGCCGTTTTTGCCTCTGAGACATCGCATGAGGTCACCTCAGCATCATAAAGCCAGGCTGCCATAACTGATTTACCGCCCGGAGACGCGCACAGGTCAAGTGCCTTTACCCCCTTCTCAAGTCCTGCATTTATGAGTGGCTGCATAGAAGACATGTCCATGATGTAGAACTGTCCGTCTCTAAAGGACACTGACTCTGCCGGATTCGTCCCTACTGGAAAAGTCAGTCCATACACACCGTCTGTGATCTGCTCTCCC
Source organism: Lachnospiraceae bacterium (assembly GCA_029226225.1). Taxonomy (GTDB): domain Bacteria; phylum Bacillota; class Clostridia; order Lachnospirales; family Lachnospiraceae; genus Weimeria. Next base: position 50,024 of record JAQXXU010000107.1, read on the forward strand.
TTACACTCCAAGTCTATCTTCTCTGGCGGAACCTTTGATACAGCTGTGATCTGTCGTTTTGCCGTAAGCCCCTCGAGTACAGGTTCTCCAGAGTAATTCCTATATAAAAATTCTACAATCCAGTAAGGATATGAGTATCTGAGTGACCTGTCGAGAAGCGACTGATATGCTTTCTGCTTCTGGTCTGTCACTTGCCAGTGTCCGTTTACATATTTAAGTCTGACTGAAGTATTATCTGACACTACCCTCGCCTGCGGTGAATTTTTTTCTCTTATGATATGCCTGATCAGTCCATTTGCAAAGCCTGCGTATTTCCCATGTCCTGAAGCCTTCAGGATATTCACGGATTCATTACATGCTGCAGAGTCGGGCACTTTTTCCAGGAAAAAAATCTGTGCCAGGGCAAGCCTTACCGCTGCGAGCACTTTTGTATCGAGTTTTTTGAGCCTGGTCTTACTGTAGGCTGCTATGATGGCATCTATCGTAGTCTGATGAGCCACCTCCGTCTCGACTAAAGCTGTGTAAAAAGCCCCGTCTCTGTGATCCCACTCCTGATGCTCGTCAAGTGTCCGCTTCACAAGGACAGACGGGTGCTCATCCGAAGCCGCAAGTGTCTCAAAAGCTGCTTTTCTGATAAGGTCCGCCATGCTTCAGTAGTCCTCCGTGAAAAAATGCTTTACGCCGTCTTTCTTCCAGGCGATTATCGTAGAGAGGTTCACATTCTCGACGCTCTTAAAGATGTTCTTCTCGACATTTGGATTTACTTTTTTAAGCTCGCGGATCAGCTGCTTTATCTCCATCCGCTTGGAGTTCGTGTGTCCCTCCGGGTCTATCGACGAGCAGGTGTCAGTAAAGTGGCAGGCACACTGGATAAAGTGCAATCCATTCGTGTCACGCCACCTCTTGATGTCGTCCTCCCTGATCAGGTAGAGCGGTCTGATAAGCTCCATCCCCTCGAAGTTCGTCGACCTGAGCTTCGGCATCATCGTCTGAACCTGCGCCCCGTAGAGCATTCCCATAAGTATCGTCTCTATGATATCATCGTAGTGGTGTCCCAGAGCGATTTTATTACAGCCGAGTTCCTTTGCCTTCGAGTAAAGCCAGCCGCGGCGCATTCTCGCGCACAGATAGCATGGGTTCTTCGGGACTGTATCCACTATGTCAAAAATATCCGAATCGAACATCGTAAGCGGCACGTCGAGAAGCCTTGCGTTTTCCTGTATGACAGCAAGGTTTGTGTCATTATAGCCCGGATTCATGCACATGAAAGTCAGATCAAAGTCGAACTTGTGGTGTCTCTTTATCTCCTGGAAAAGCTTCGCCATCAGAAACGAATCCTTTCCACCAGATACGCAGACTGCCACATGATCTCCCGGCTGGAGCAGTTCGTAAGTATTCAGAGCCTTTGCGAAAGGCGAAAAAAGCCTCTTATGAAAAGTCTTTCTTATGCTCTCCTCCGCCTGCTTTTTCTTCGACTCACAGTGCTTTATGTCGAAAACGACCCACTTCGAGTAGCCGCCTGCCAGGGAATAAGCCTCGACTCCCTGTGCCCAAAGCTTCTTTACAGGATCTATGGACTGCTCTCCTGTCATGCAGTAGACGATGACAGGAACTCCCTGTCTTTTCCATTCACTCACATGGTCGTCGAACTCAGTCGCCGGAATGCAGACTGCTCCGGGTATAGTCCCGTAGTCGGTCGCACTTTTATTTCTCATATCAACTAAAATATAAGAGGAGAGCCGTTTCTCGGACATCTCCTCCGGTGTTATTTCTATATTCATAAAAAATCTCAGGCGTCTTTAAGCTTTTCTCTAAGAGCTCTTCCTGTGCGGAAAAGCTCACGCTTTTTAAGCTTCTTCTCGAGGTCTTCTTTTTCTCTGGCCACATGGTCAAATCCGATCAGGTCCATAGCGACCTTCGACGCGATCATAAGGCCTGCTGCAGGTGGTACGAATGGTGATGAAGCCGGAATCGCACGGCGGTCATTACATGACCTCGGCGAATTCGGCGGACATACACAGTGCTCACGGCAACTGATCTCAGGGTCCTCGATAGGCGAAAGCGCCGTCTCTGTAGAGTAGAGAACCGTGCATTTTTTCACGCCGCGCTTCTTAAGCTCCCGGCGCATGACCTTCGAGAGAGGATCCTTTACCGTCTTGTAGATGTCTGTAATCTCAAGCTTCGACGGGTCTACACGGTTTCCGCAGCCCATGCATGAGATGACAGGAACTCCGGCCTTCTGAGCCTCTTCTATGATCAGAAGCTTCGCGGTTACTGTATCCACAGCATCCACGACATAGTCATACTTCGTGAAATCAAACTGATCCTTCGTATCAGGCAGGAAAAATGTCTGATGTGTCTCCACTTCAGCGTGCGGATTTATAAGTAAAATCCGTTCTTTGCCCGCCTCGACCTTAGGGTGTCCGACAGTCTTTATAGTAGCGTGGATCTGACGGTTTATGTTCGTAAGGCACACCACATCATCATCTATCAGGTCAAAATGTCCTACCCCTGCCCTCGCAAGTGCTTCTACGACATAGCCGCCCACGCCGCCTATCCCGAAGATAGCGACGCGAGCGGTCTTTAGTTTATCCATAGCTTCTGCACCGAGAAGCAACTGTGTTCTTGAAAACTGGTTCTGCATTATGCTAAAGCTGCTGTGATGATTGCCATAGAATAAACCTCAAGGGCGTTGCAACCACGTGAGAGGTCATTTATAGATGCATTAAGTCCTAAGAGTACAGGGCCATAAGCATCGAAGTTACCTAATCTCTGGGCAATCTTGTAGCCGATATTTCCAGCGTTGATGTCAGGGAAGATGAAGGTGTTAGCGTGTCCGGCAACAGGATCTCCAGGGCACTTCGTCTTTGCTACTCTAGGTGCAACGGCTGCGTCGAACTGAAGCTCTCCTGAGATTGGAAGGTCAGGATACTTAGCCTTTGCCTTTGCTGCTGCGTTGTGCATCTTGTCGACGTCCTCGCCCTTTCCTGACCCAAGCGTCGAATAGGAAAGGAATGCAACCTTCGGATCTACTCCGAAAATCTTCGCGCAGTTTGCTGCTTCACCGGCGATCTCTACAAGCTCATCCTCTGTCGGCTTGATGTTGATAGCGCAGTCAGCGAAAGCGAGCACTTCGCTCTCGCCTGTAGCTGCAGGACGTACAAGGATGAAGACTGAGCTTACGATTGAGTTACCCGGCTTTGTCTTTATCAGCTGAAGAGCCGGTCTTACAGTATCTGCTGTAGAGTAGGTAGCGCCACCAAGAAGGCAGTCAGCTTCGCCCATCTTTACGAGCATGGTGCCGAAGTAGTTAGCTCCCTCAAGTGTCTTCTTTGCCTGTTCTGGTGTAACGCCCTTCTTCTTACGAAGCTCGCAGAAGAGGTCTACCATCTCGTCGAATCTGTCGTAGTTCTTCGGGTCGATGATCTTTGCGCCGCGGATATTATATCCGGCCTTCTCTGCTGCTTCCTCGATCTCATCAGGATTTCCGAGAAGGATAGGGTGAAGGAAGTTCGAAGCGAGAAGTCTTGATGATGCCTCAAGAATTCTCGGATCAGATCCCTCTGTAAATACGATAGTCTTAGGATCCTTCTTAAGCTTTTCGATCATGCTGCCAAAACCGAATTCCATAGTGTTTATCTCCTTTTATTAAAATGCGCGTTATGTCTGCCTAACAATATATCAGACCATCTATTATAATAACACCCTCCGGTCATTTTTTAAAGTACTATGTTCGGTACAAATCAATGCCTGTCGAACTTAAAGAGACCAAGGATTTTCTCTGAATTCGACTTCGTGAAAAATTCCGCGTTATTTAAGAAGATCACGTCCTTTATATGATCGTCCTTTATCATCTGCGTCAGATCGTCCTTATAGTAGCGGAAGTCGATGATGTAGGTCTTGTCGTAGTGATCGACGAGGAATGGCGCAAATGCATCGCCATAAGAATCCTTTATCAGGACACAGGCACTTCCATCGTTTTTGTCAGGGTTATCGATCTTTTCCCATGGCTCATCACCGGCTATGAAGACTGAGTAGGTATTTCCCGGCTGGATGATCATGTACTTCATCTTCTTGCCCTGTTGGTTGATCATCGTCATCTCATTCGTTGCGATAGGCTTATATGCGTGGATAGTATCAGGATTTTTCTTGAGCTCCGGTGACTTTTTACTAAATGAATAGTAACTGCCCAGGAAATTCTTCGACACCTGATCCTCGTATTCACTGAGTTCATGAGGCGTGAATCCCTTCATCTTGCAGTACTGCCTGTAAGCGTAGTAGGCTCCGCGGGCTGTCCAGTGGTGATCAGTCCTGAAGTAGATGTACTCTGAGTTATGATTTACCAGCTCATTAAAGGTCTGGACGACATTTACATTATCCGCAAACTTCTTATATAAGTAGTCAAAAGCGTCGCCTTCGTACTGCGCCAGCTTCTCCTGTGTTTTTTTCGGAAGCATGACGCCGAAGCTGTTCGGTGTCGGTATAGCGTATACGTTTGCAGAATTTCCGAGGCGTTCTGCCACTGTGTTTACCATCGATGCGTATGAATCGACAGAACCCTTGTTAAACTGGTATACCGAAAATCCGCTCCCACCGGCTATGTAGATAGAGCCGACCTTCTCCGGCTGATCCTTTATAGAGCCATCCTCGGCATTGGCATCCAGCTCGGTCTCTGAGGCATTTTTCTTCTCTGTGTCCTCAGATGGCGGTATTTTCATCGTCTTTGCTGCTGTCACGTGTTTAGTGGAAGGGATCTTATCTGCCTTTTTTGCTCCGTCAGTAGCTATCAGCTTGTCTCCGCCTAACCCGTAATGGTCCTGGATATCGGCATTTTTTGCTATCATGTCCTCGCGAAGCGGATAGGTATCGGCATACCAGGTCACAATTCCCTTGATGTAGCTTCCGTTCAGAAGTCCCTGCGCCGTAAGCTTTGGAAATACAGCAAGCTTTCTCTTCTCTGTCACCGACTCAGTCGGCCTGACCCCGAACACTCCTATGATAAAGAATGTCAGCGCTATCAGAAATATGATTATGATAAAAATTCCAGAAAAACTTCTTTTTTTCATAAAAGCCTCGATCAGAACTGGTTATAAAGGAACGGCGTGTAGGTGTTCCCTGCCATCGCGAAAAGTGACCAGATGAAAATAGCTGCTGCGAATGCGGTCTTCACTATCGTAACTGTAAATTCAGCCGTCTGTCCTCCGTCTGCAATCGAAGACATTTTTTCATCTATATGCTTAAAGAGCGGCGTACAGGCGACGACTGCCACGATCAGGAAGTAGACATTGCTCCTCAGCGTGTAGATGATCTGCTGATCAGCAAATGTGCTTCCGGCGAACATGCCTTTTATTGCCGCTCCGAGCTGAGTGAAGTCAGTGTATCTGAACAGTACCCAGCCAAAATTCACTACTAAAAGCGCATAGATGTGTCCCAGAATGCTCCTGCCGATTCCAGGATTTCCAGCTTTTTTTCTGAAGGCGTGCTCTATGCCTACGAAGACGAAGTAGTAGAGACCCCAGAGGATGAAATTCCATGATGCGCCGTGCCATAGACCTGTCAGAAACCAGACTACAAGCAGGTTAAACACGTGACGGAGCGGTGCCACCCTGCTGCCTCCAAGCGGGATATAGACATAGTCCCTGAAGAACTGTGACAGCGAGATGTGCCAGCGTCTCCAGAAGTCAGTGATGCTTTTCGCGGTGTACGGGTAGTTGAAGTTCTCCATGTAGGTGAAGCCGCACATTTTTCCAAGCCCCAAAGCCATGTCTGTATACGCCGAGAAGTCGAGATACATCTGCATCGTAAAAAATACCGATCCTACCCAGAGTGATAGCACCGGCTGTGACGAAACTGCAGAGCCTGTCGGAAGCAGCACATCTGCCTGTGACCCGCAGTAATCAGCAAGGATCACCTTTTTTCCAAGGCCGATCACAAATCTGAAAAGTCCGTCCGCAAAGTCGGCTCTCATAAGTCTCCTCTGTCTCACCTGCGGTCTGATGTCGCCGTAGCGCACGATAGGTCCCTGCATCACATGATGAAATGACATCGTATAGATCAGAAATCTGAAGAAATTATTTTCTGCCGGTACAGTTTCACGCGACACATCCACTAGATATGAGATTATCTTAAACGTGTAGAATGAAATACCAAGCGGCAGTGCGATGCGCAGCACCGGAAGTCCGACCCCCGTGATATCATTTATGGTTTTCTCTACAAATCCTGTGTATTTGAAAAATCCGAGCGCTGCGATCAGAAGTACAACTCCGCAGACGAGGTAAGTCTTTTTTCTCTTCTCGTCATCTCTCTCCATCCAGATCCGGGCTCCTGTGTACCAGCCGAAGAAGCTTAAAGCTATTATCAGCACCAGGTACCCAACTCCTGCGCTCGCGTAGAATATAATTGAAAAAATAAGCAGTACTGTGTTTCTGGCCCTGACCGTTTTTGCCAGAAGATATATGATAAGAAATACAGGTAAAAATACCAGAACAAAAAATAATCCCGAAAATGTCATGTCAGTCTCTCTTCACTTTGTTAGTCTTACAAAAGAATATTCTAGATTGCCCGGGAACCTTTGTCAATGACTTACTTTCGTAACCTTTACGTAACAAAATCCCCGGTGTCTATCCATTAGACACCGGGGCGTGAAAAAAAGTTTCAGGGTTTTAGTTTTCAGTCACGTTATTCCATCCATCAATCATCGTTTTCGTCTCTCAGCTGGTCTCCAAAACCCAATTTTCTGACGTAGTTCTCGTACTCATCCATGGTGATAGCTTTATCATTCAGCATGTATATATCACTTTCGTCGTACACATCGGATCCCGAGTCACCATTGTCTTCATTGTCCTCCCAACTCAGTGAAATCATTTCAACCGGATCTCCATATCCCTGGTATTTCTCAAGCAGAAAGTACTGCCTCTGTGCATGTGAAGAATCGCTTGTCACTATCCAGACAGCGCCATCATAGTTCGTATATGAAAGCCACTCTCCAGTGCCTTCTCCAGCTGCCAGTTCATGTACTACTCCGTCCGAGGCATCTATAAATCTCCTGCAGTATTCAGGCCAGTCTCTGTACTCCAGCACAAGCTCGTTTTCACCATCATTATCCAGATCTGTCTTTTCTGCGACATGATACCCACCATAGCTGTCATCAAGAGACGCGAAATAATACCAGCCTCCGTCTTTTATCGTAGTGGTATATGTATCTGTTTCATAATCATAGTCTTCATAGAGATCATATACTGCCGGTATCTCGTTATTCAAAAATTTCTTATACAACTCGTCATTCGACAGATTTTTATCCTCTGCCTCAGTTTTCTCTTTCAGATATACATCGTAACTGCACTGAAGCCTCTTTTTCCCGACTTTGCATACGATAGTTCCCGTACCATTTTTCAGCGGAGTCACCACGATTTTTTTCTTGTTCTTCTTTACGACTTTAAGAATGGGGCCATCAAATCCTTTATCGGTTTTTACTGTCCATTCCACCTTATTTTTGCCAGCATAAGACATCAGTTAAAAGGAGAAAAAAATGAAGGGAAATCTGGTATACGGGGCAGCATACTATCCCGAGTACGAGCCATATGAGAGGACGGATGAAGACATCTGCATGATGAAAAAGGCAGGGCCTTATTCAGGCACCCGCCATCCTTCTCTTTATTTACTTTTCTTTTCTCTGATATATGACTTCATTCCAGCGAGGCTTGCGTCTGCATTTCCTGTAAATCTCTCATCGAATGATGCTCCGAATTTAATACCACAGATATCGAGTTCAAGTACCTTTGTATTGAAATACAATTTCTTGAATCCACGATGAAGCTTCTTCATGATATCTGTCTGAGCTACACCATTTACATCATTGTAGTAAACCTCTCTGACAGTTTCTTCATAGATCCTTCCGGTAGAGATATCTACGTTTCCATTATAGATCAGCAGCTGGCTGTCAGTAAAAGCAAATACCGTTGTAGAAACAAGCATGTATCTGGCCGTCATATCGATTCCAAGCTTGAAGCCCTGAATGGGATCCTTTGATATATATCTGGCAAAGAGCTTAAAGGCTCTGAATTTGCCATTTACAGATATATTCGGAGCACACCCGATACCACTTACTACGATAGGCTCTACTTCGTTTACCTGGCTCTTATCTACGTTAAATCTGTCCAGGGCTCTCTTCTGGAACATCTCTATCGCCTTATTCGTCGCATTGTCTGTATATGTCTTTCCCATGCCAAGCTTTGAATAAAATATATCAAGGCTGATTCCAACTATGATACCTATGAGGGCCAGGATGGTAAGGAAAAGCCATACGCCACCGCCGCCGCCACCATAATAATAACTATAGGAGAATCTTGCTCTGGTCCACTCGATCAGGAAAATAACAAACAGTACCACAGATATGATTATCACATCTTTAAAGCCGAAAAAGTATCTCCTGATCTTCGTAAAATCAGATGCATTTGCGAACAGATTTCCAAGCGGGCTCTGATCCGGTGTCGGATTATAATTCCCGTCATAATATGTCTGCTGCCCGTTGCTCTGATTCTGCGCGTTGGAATACCCCTGAGCATTTCCATTGTTCTGCGTATTGGCATTGTTCTGCTGTGCCTGCCAGTCGACATTTCTTAGGTCAGCTCCGCAGACTCCACAGAAAGCGTCGGATGGATCGACTTCGTTTCCACAATTAGGACATTTCATTTTTTGTTCCTCCATTTTTTATTATTGTAAACCCATCATCTCATTTAAGGTCTTTACATCTGCGTCGCTAAAGCCAAACTCCCTCGCTTTTGCAAGACATTCCTGTGATGAAGGCAGGTTCCTTAAGTATTTTCTCTCGAAATAATCCTGCTTTACAAATCCGAGAAAATAGTAGTATATACCCTTCGGCTCAATCATATTAGCCGCATTGATATATTCCACGATTTTATTTATCGTCTCCCGAGATGAAAGAAAAGGTCTTTTTCCTCTGAGAAGCGCTACTGCAGCATACAGATAAGTATCCGCATTATCAAAGTTACCCTCCAGAGCCTTCGTAAATGAGTTGATCGCGTCATCGTATCTTCCCAACTTCAGATAACAGAAAGCCTCTGACTGGGCCAGTTCCCGGCTATCAGGGTTCTGCGATGCAGCTTTCCGGTATGCAAATATCTGCTTGTTTAGATCCAGTGGTGAAAATCCGCTGATCATGTCCATATCCGAGATCACTATGGGTCTGTGGCAGTATGGACAGACCTTTGTGTCCAGTGATATAGGAGACGCGCATCCCGGGCATTCCAGTTCTATAGCTTGTGCAGGCATATATCCTCCTATTTCCTTTTTAGTTCCATCCTCTGTGCCAGGCAGGACTGTATAGTCTGACAGTCATCTATGATAACAGTCGCAGCCTGCTGCACATTCTTCGGATCTCCGAGTGCCGGTATGTTCAGGTCGATGTTCCTTAAGCATTTGGCCACTTCATTCTCGCAGCGTATCACCTGGATGTTTCCATATCCAAAAGCCGATTCATTTCTCAGGTGTTCTGTCACATTTCTGACTGCAGTCTTCGCCTCATCAGTCCCGTCGAGAGTTATGTTCTGCACTCTGGCATTTATGGCCATAGCCTTCACATAGGCTTCTCTGTCGTGCATTATGGCATCTATATGCTGCTTCGGCTTCTTATTCTGGATCACATATCCCAAAGCAAAAAGTGAAGCGATAAAAGCCACATAAAGCACGTACATCAGTATTTTAAGCAGAAGGATCCTGTTTACCGCGGCAAAGACTTTATTTTTATCCATAAGGAATGCTGCTATAGATTCAGGATCATCTGTCATGAGCCTTCCTATCGTGAGCCCTTTGCCATAAGCCATCGGCATTACGATCACATAGATGATCACATAGATCGCAGCTATAAGGATTGGGCACAGATAGGCCACCCAGGTAAAATCTGCCTTCTGGACAGGTTCTGTTCTCTGAGTTCTGCCGGTCCATCCTCCCGAAGCATCAGACTGCCTGTTTACAGCTTTTCCCACATTGGAGCCCGCTGTATGCGGCTTTTCTTTTGGCTTGTTTTCCGGCGGTGGGGTAGGCTTTCTGACAGGCACCGGATCATAGGTATCACTTACGGTCCTGAACAGATCCTTCTCATCACTGTCTGGCTTGTTCCCAGCCCCTGACACCATCGGTGCCAGATCAGCCCCTATGGTCTTTCCAGCTGCGGCCGTTGTCTGGTTTCCGAATGTCTTCTGTACCGTGTCAGCTACATCCTGATTTAAGACTTTATCCATATCATCAGGCAGAAGCTGTGCAGCCGCCTTATCGATGGCCTGTAAAAATTCTTCGGCCGAATCATACCTCTGCTCCCTTGGGCTTATAGCCTTTATTATCGCATCTCCGAGTACATTCTCTGCCTCTGACGGAAGCAGCGGGATTTCTCCATTCATCCTCTTCTCAAATGCACTGTCCTCATCATTACTGTTATAGGTGGCTGGATACTTTGGCAGAAACGGAATTCTCGAATGGTTCAGAAGCTTATACAGTACTATTCCCATCGAATAGACATCCACAGTATCATCGTAGGCACCCTTATGCAGATAGACTTCAGGCGCTATATAATTCGGTGTCCCCTTCATGGATTCAGCCCGTGACTTGTCACGGATCATTTTTGAGACACCGAAATCTCCGAGCTTGAAGGTTCCATTTTTCGTGACGAAGATATTGTCCTCTTTTATGTCACGATGGATGACTCCCTGTTCATGGCAGGATTTAAGCGCAGACAGTATGTCTTCACCGAGTTTTACCACATCCCCTACAGTCATCTGTTTTTCATACAGATAGTCAGTAAGAGGTGTCAGATATTCCATCAGGATATAGATATCGTATTTCTTCGGCGACTTGGTCTCATCTATCTGTCTGTCATAGTATCTGACGACATTCACGCTTCCGTCTTCTGACAGCTGCCTGATGATCTGGATCTCATTTACCACATCCTTCAGCACACTGGCAAAATAGTCATCAGCCTTCGCGTAGTCCCCGCCCATCGAATTCAGCACATCTGCGTACTGTTTTCTGTTCGGTATCGTGATATGCTTCAGGGCCCGGACATCTGTTCCGGAGACATCAGTCTTCGATACTTTATAGACCGTGCCGAAACCGCCTTCTCCTATTTTCTCATCTACCGTATATCCTAGTATCTGGTCTCCTGTCTTCATCTGTTTGTCCTCAATATTCTGCTATGACAAGAGTCACGTTATCTCCTGCTCCTTCATTTCTCTCCACTGCCATCTCAGTTAAGAATCTGCCTTTTTCTGCTATGCTCAGGTTCTTCTTCGACAGCATATCAGCTATTTCTTCATCGTCTGTCACATCATAGAGGCCATCCGAACATAGCATCACTATGTCTCCTGATCTCAGAGTATTCACTTCACGGACATCCGGCATCAGTTCCACTGGTCTGCCTAAGTACTTGTAAAGCTTCTTTCTGTCAGGAAAAGTTTTCTCCTCGTCAGGCGAAAGCAGGCCAAGCCCTATAAGCCGCTGACCCTCTGTATCGTCTGTGGTTATATGCTCAAGTACACCGTCAGAGTACAGATAGAGTCTGCTGTCCCCAGCATTGACGCTGTAGGTTCGTCCTCGCGACGAGACCAGAGCGCACAGTGTCGCTCCCATCTCATTCAGCTGTTCCTTCTGTCCTGCCTTTTCGCATATGAAAAAATTCAGTTTCTTCACGAAGTCATTCAGACCATTTTTCCCTGCTATAGCAGAATCATAAAGCTCTGCCATATGCTCTGCCATGTACTTCACAGTCTGACCGCTGGCGACCTCGCCGCCTTCATAGCCTCCCATTCCATCTGAAATAGCCATGCAGAACCTGTCCTCAGAAAGTCTTTCAGCAGTCACTGTCATCTCACGGCTATCGCTCTGTGCCTGCACCTGCGCAGATGTCAGGAATACGTCCCCCAGCAGGAAATTATCCTCCTGGTTATCCCGTGAATTCCCTATATGTGAGAAGGCGTAGGCGGTGAAGGTGGAACTATTCTTCATTATTCACCATATGCTTTTGCGACTTCGTCAAGGAATTCCTTATACTCAGGTGTATCGTATCCCCTGAAAAGGACCTTTTCTATGTCTTCATGGTTGAACAGATACTGGAATTCAGCTCCGATATTTCCCTCTGGATATACTACTCCTATATAGTCGTACTCTACATCCGGATTATCCGAGTCGAACTGCTTTATCCCATAAATCATCAGTGGTTTCTCAGCTTCTTTGAGCATAACCACACTGCCTATCGGCAAAAAATCTCTTATCACTTTGTTCTTAACTCCTTATTATCTTAGAATTTACGTCCGCCACCGGAACTCTTTTCCAGTTTTCTTCTATAACCAGACTTTGGTTTTTTCTTGACATTCTTGGCATGTGGGCCAAGCTTTTTCTTAATTATTTTAGCAAGTTGTTCAAGCCCATCATTGATCCCATCTGACGCAAACTCAGTAAAATTCTTGCCAGTAAAGTGCTTACATACTGCGTCTATTGCTCCGGATGCCAAAAGAGCTCCTCCACCAACCACTACTGCCGGAGCTGCAAAGCCCAAAAGAGCACAACCACATGCTATAGCAGCTGTAATTGCAGCATCCTTGCCTATATCTATCAATGTCTCTGTGACAGTTTCACTGACAGCTCTTTCTTTGGTTATTGCTTTTGATGTTCCCTTTTTTTCTTTGTATTCTTCATAGTTTGAATAACCATTTGCTGCTAACGTAAGGGGCCAGGCTGCGTTTACAAGTCCTTTAGACGTCCTAAGTGCTTTTCTACCGTCCTCTGAGATTGCCAGTCTTGCTTCATCTGTAAGGTCATCAGAAGATTTCACACCCAATTCCTTTGTAAAAGAATCCTTGAATGTCTTTCCAGCGTCTTTGAATTTAGTCTGTAAATTAGTTTCTTTAAATCTTTTCCACCAGCCGCCTTCACCTGAGACATGAATATTCTCATATTTCCCGAGTCCAAATAATTCTTTCAGTGGAGAGTCTTTTCCCAATAACTGATCCTTTACACGGTCCATTATACTGCTGGCAGTACTATTTGCCTTGCTTAACATATCGATAATATCGCCGGTATCAATTTCTCCTCCATTGATTATTATTTTAAGTACTTCCATAGGAATACCAAGAAGGCTTCCAAAGTACCCGAGTTTCTCAGGCAATCCCAGAAGTATATCCGGTAACTTTTTACTAAACTCTTCCCCAAAGGTTGTAGCAATCAGTTCACTCCGGATATCATAATCCACCTGGTCATACTGCTTTGCCGCATAATTCAGGAATTTCTTTATTTTTTCAAGCTCACGAACTTCATCGTCCAGTTCTCTTTCAAGTCTGGCAAGCCTCGAATCTATATTCTCCTTTACCTTTACAGTCCAGTCCAGCTGCCTTGAAGCGTTAAAGTAATCGATCATAACGCTGTTAGCATTGCCACGTACTCTGTCTACACTTCCAGCGCTATGACGGATTTTCGAGGTATTTACCTTGATCTTAGGCAACTGATATCACCTCCTTCATATATATGGTGTTATCAGTTCGGCTGGCTCCCTGCACTCTGGGCAATATTCTGCTCTGTCTGATCATAGTTTTGAGCTGCATCATTAAGGAATTTCGAATATTTAGTTATAGTATCATAGATACCCTTAAAATCATCATTTAAGCCTTTGAACCTATTTACAAGAGCTTCAGCCGCTGAGCCTTCCCATGATGACTTCAGGCCTTCTATCTCTTTTGTCATCGACTCTGTAATGCTCTGTATCTTACTAGCCGAAGTATTTAATGAATTAGCTTTGCTTCTCATAGAAGCTGAATTTACTTTTATATTTGCCATTGTCTAATCTCCTTCTGTATTTATATCAAAGGTTGCCGGTTGCGTCTTTTACATTATTCTCTGTTGTCACATAACTCTTTGCTGATTTATTTAAAAATTCCACATACTGTTGTAGAACTTTGTCCATCTTAGTCAGAGTCTCTTTATATTGTTGTATCTTTTTATTAAAAGATTCGCTGGCCACACCTGTCCAAGCCTTTGAGCTCAGTTCCTCCACATCTGTATAGAGATGATTGTACTCTGTGTCAAACTGTTTAATCAGATCACTGAGTTTAGATGCTGATGACGTCAGCTTCTCTGTCTCTACCTTCCATTCTTTTGCTCCTGCCATTATGTTACTCCTTTCGTGTTAGAAAAATGTATGTGTAAGCTTAAATAAGCTGTGCAGCCTGTCTTGCCTGTTCGTCATCCTGCTTTTTTATTGCCTGGGCAACAGCTATTATGTCCGAAGCCACTTCTGACATCTGACTGCTTGTTCTGTTCATTTTGCCAATCAGCGCAGCTAGTTTGTTCCTGTATGCTCTTGAAGCCGGGCTTTCCCAGTACGAACCTGTTGAATCATATATATTGCTAAGTGTCGTCACCTGCTTACTCAGGTCACCAGCTTCCCGGGACATCTGTGTTGCCTTCCGTATTACTCTGTCATAATCTATATCTATCATGAAAGCCTCCTATATCAGTATCAGCTTCTCGCCGTTGACTATTCCCATCTGGTTCAAGCCTGCGTTGTTAAGCAGAACCTTACCGGTACTTTCCTGTATCAGGGCGTGCGGTGCTTTAGGTGATACGGCAGCATCCGGATATTCGTCCTTCATGATCTTTATGAGCAGCTCTGTGACCTTTGCGATGCTCATGTCGCCTGGTACCATGAAGTTATACATGGTGTTGAGGCCAGGGATGTCCACATTTACCGACATTCTTTCACTCATCTGCATCGCCTCCTATCGTCGCATAAGTAGCTGTGTCCCTGTAGTAGACAAATGCTCTGCCTGTTCCTATTCCCTTTGTCCTGTATTCCTCCGGGATTGAGCTCAGGTCATTTTCGAGAGCAAAGGCAAGCTTATCATCCACTCCGCCCTTCATGACAGCCCCGGCATCAGTCTTTACCAGAGTCACATAGAGACCAGTTGGTTTATACGGTTCTATGTCTGCCATAGAATCAAAGGTAATGACCTTTCTCTCCGGATTATTTTTAAGTGACTTCTCAAATACATCGAGAGCCTCATCAGAGATATCACTATAAAAATCCGAAAAGCCATCTATGATAAGCACATCATCTTCACCCTGTGCATTCATATATGCATCCAGATCTTCGATATACATCTCAGGTTTTGCTGCGTCTATATCTCTTCTCCTCGAAAAAATTCTGACAAGCTTTCCGATCTTCAGGACTGACTTTATAAAAGCTGATACAGTTTCCGCGCTATGATCCCTGTCACACACAAAGATCCTGCCCTGTGTCTCCAGCGAGAATTTAACAGCTTCACCGGTACGCATGTCGGTGCCCACAGTTATCTGGTCGGCTCCATCTACTCCCACATAATGCTTCATAGATGGTTTCTGATATGATACCTCGACGTCGTCATCTTCGACCTTAAGCATTGGTATATCTGGAAGCGCCTCCGCGTATTCTACGGTTTTTCCATATTTCTCAGTCAGGCTCTTATATAATTCATTTACAGCCGCCATTCTGTCCGTCTCAGAATCAGCGTCATAAGGAACTGCCACCTGCATCTCGGCTACAATCTTCTTATATGCCACAAGCGCGCGTCCCTTTATCTTCTCAGGTTCTATAGGCGGTCTTCCACTCAGACGCATCACTGTCATGTAGTCATCTCTGTCAGTCATGTTAAACGAGATGATATTTCCGACCTGCTCTGATGTCTTGAAGTAGATAGCATTTTTACTGTTTCCGGTAATGATGAAATAGATACCGCAAGAACCAGATGAAGCTATCAGCTGAACCAGATCATCCTGAAGATTATAGTATTTTTCCTTGAATGGTACATAGTTGTCAATCACGGCAAGTACCAGCGGCATATCTTTATGCCCTGCTTTACGGTATGAGTCATAATTAGCGCATCCGGCTTTTACAAACGCAGCTCTTCTGTCCTTGACAGCCTGCCTTATCTTACTGATAAGACTCTGTACTTTTTCATCATTGTCATCAGTAGCATAGTCTGCACAGTGCGGCATTTTACTTAAGGCTATGAGGCTTCCGCCATTGAAATCCAGTATAAAGGAATTGAATTCCTTCGGCGTGTATTTCTGTGCCATAGCATAAAAAATGGTCTGAAGCATGGTACTTTTTCCGGTACCTGCAGCACCATATATAGCCAGATGACCGTTCTTTACGAAGTTTACCGAATAGTTTATCTGCTGCTGTATCTGCGGCAGGTCCATGCGTCCGATAGTCACTTCTCCGAAATCTTCTTCTGCTATTTCCAGGCTCTCAAATCTGAGTTTCTCAGGAAGCGGATCCAGCCAGAGCTTTGCAGCCACCTTATGGGTCGATTCACCAACAGCCTCGACTTTCGTCATGACTTCCTCTAACTGGGTACGTCCTGTCTTTGCACCACGGTTTTCATCCCTTGCCTCACGAAGCTTTTCGCCTGGCCAGCTTACCATGCTGACCGTAACACTGTCATCTTCAATAAACGAATCCTGAGGTATATAATCAGCGCCACTGTACCCTGACTGGATCAGCTCGAATACTTCGTCATATCCCACCTGTACGTAGGCACGTCCAGGATTTTTTATCATGGCGGCAACAGGACGGTTTATCATGTCCTTACTGTCTTCTTTATCCATGACCTTCAGGCAGACTTTGAACCGGGAGTTACTCCAGATCTGCGGGTCTACGACGCCGCTCGGCTTCTGTGTCGCAAGTATCAGATGGATACCTAGACTTCGTCCTACCTGCGCCACATCTATAAGCTTTGCCATGAACTCTGGGTGCTGGGTCTTCAGCTGTGCAAACTCATCAATCACGATAACCAGATGAGGCAGAGGCTTATCCAGCTTATGCTCCTTGAAATACTTCTGGTATGAGTTGATATCGATCTTATCAATTCCAAGCATGGACGCGGATTCGTTAAAAATCCTCTGTCTGTTTGCCACTTCCGCCTGAAGGGATACAAGGGCTCTGTAGAGTGTGTTACCCGACAGGTTAGAGATAGTAGCAGCCAGGTGCGGGCTTTTAAGGAACGGTCTTGCCATGTCTCCGCCCTTAAAGTCTACGAGTACGAAAGCTACTTCATCAGGGCTGTAGTTTATCATCATCGAGAGTATATAGGCCTGGAGGAATTCACTCTTACCAGAACCTGTAGTACCTGCCACCAGTCCGTGGCATCCGTGGTACTTCTCGTGTATATCAAGACTGAATACATCTCCGCCTGCCATTACTCCAATAGGAGCTGCCAGAGTCCTGTCTGAGTTATTCGAGTTCCAGCGGCTTTCGATATTTAAGGCATCGACATTACCTACTCTGTACATCTCCAGGAAAGAAACTCTCTCCGGTACATTCGACTGTGATTTTTCCTGTCTGATATGTATCTCTGAGATGCCCTTTACCAGCCGTCCTATATCATCCTCTGTCACTTCATCAGTATCGAACGGAAGCAGATGATTGTTATTCTCTCCCTTTATGTAGATACCGCAGACCTCGTTATTCTTCTGGATGATGGTGCTGCATTCCTTCGGTATCTGGTTGAATCTCTTTCCGAAGAAAATGCCTGAAACTCCTAGTTTATTTGCACCGTCTACGAGATTTTTCTTAAACGGAACTCCCTCGAGCATTGTCTCATCAAATACCATCACTACAAAGTACGGTATTCTCGGGTCATCCTTTCCGAGCGTTCCCTCTCTCTCTTCTATCTGTTCATCTATATGGCCGAACAGGGTATAGGCCTCAGCCCTCGATGCTGCGACATATCTGACAGTCCGGTCTGATGACCACATATGAGGCAGGTCATTGAATTTACGCAGTTCGCTTTCCTGGCTTCTGTTATATACCAGAACGATCTTTACCTCATCAGGTGAATAGAGGGAAACCAGATTCGTGATGATCCCTCTGGCTATCATCGTGTAGTCTTCTATGACACCCGTCACTTTATGATTCAGAAGAGACAGAGTTATCGGGACATTCTGCAGTTCCTGGTATTTGTCAGCCAGTTCATATGCCTCATCCTCGAGGATATCTTCATCCAGCTCGAAACCGCGCTTTTTTATGACAGTTTCTACCTCAAAAGGCCTGTTTCCTGTTCCGAGACGGATTTCAAGGAAGTCATCATCAGTGTATGATCTCTCCCACAGATGGCGGCCATGCTTTTCTATCGTATCTATAAGTACCTTCCCGGTTGGGAAAAGTGATTCGTTCCAGAGCCTTGTATTTCTCTCATAGGAGCTTCTGAGCGAATGCTCTTTTTCATCGAGGTAGACTCTGTACTTCTGTTGTCTCTTCTTTTCCAAAGCTTCGGCCTGACGCCTTGTGTAGCTTCTCGACAGCTTAGGCCAGAGCAGAGCGCCCAGAAGCATGCTGACCACCATAAATGCACTCGGGATCACCGAGGTATAATCTCCGTTATCCGTCTTCAGAATTCTCGAGACTGAAACTCCCAGGCTTGCTACCATCGCTAGAGCCATGGTAATCGAAGGCCCAGCCTGCAGGATGAACGGCATCTCCTTCGGCATTTTAGGAGATGGCGGTGTATCTATGGCTACCGGTTCAGTGTCAAGAGTATCCATGATTCTCGATGTCCTGACAAAAATCTGGTCATCTGCGTCCGATACCAGTTCCACTGGCTCTATCTGATTCTGTTCTGACAGCCCGTTTGTCTTTATGACCGACGGGATGATCATCTTATTTTTATAAAAAATGATCGTTGTGCCCATAATAAATACATGGTCACCATCGCATAAAGCAGCCTCTTTTACTCTGCTTCCATTCACAAATACTCCAGCTCTGCCTGATACATCATTTATAACGGCATTTCCTGAAGCATCCATCCTGACAGAAGCATGCTTTCTCGATACAGCCATCGAATTATCCAGGACTACGTTCGAGTCTTCACTTCTCCCGAGGAAGTAGGTTCTTCCGTTTTCTAGCCCATAGACAGTCGAATCCAGAGAGCAGCGTTCTGTGGCCTCTACCAGAATGGCGAGCGAACCTCTTTTGCCTGTGACTATGATATAGTCACCATCCTTCAGAAGCCGTTTCTCACTGAGTTTTTCACCATTTATAGTGAATTCCCAATCTCTGTTCCTGTCGTCGATATAAAATTCATCGTTTTCATAAACTACTGGGAAATAAAATCTGACACCGTCAAAAGCATACTCATCGCTTACTATTCCATTAAAGGAATTAGCGATGAGATCCTTTATCCTGTACTGAATGTATGAGTCTCTCCCGAATACATCTACAAAAAAATCAGCCATGCTCCACCTCGTCTACAATTATGAGAGCTTAGTACCACAGTTGCCGCAGAATTTCTGTCCTGGCGGGTTCACCGTTCCGCACTGCGGACATCTGTTTTCAGTCTGCAGCGGTTTTCCACAATTCCCGCAGAAATTCTGCCCTGGAGGGTTTAGCGTTCCGCATGACGGGCATACCATTCCCGCCCCGTTCTGGCCACTATTTGCTGCTGACCCATTTGGCTGTATATGCATCAAACCCGATGCATTCTGGAAAAGTCCTCCCGCCTGATTTGCAAGTCCTAGTCCCATGCCAAGTCCCGCACCTGCATTTGCCAGACTACCTGCTGACTCATTTCCAGCAAGTGTCTGCATGATATCCAACGACCTTCTCTGGGTGTAGAAATCTGCTCCCATCGAAAGCTCTTCTTTGTAGTTTCTGAGCTTTTCGTACTCCTCTTTCGGCGGCTTTATAGCTTCCACATAGAAGTTCACGAGTTCTGCGCCGAATCTGTCGAATTCCCCCTTTATCGCGTTTTCACAATCCTTTGATATATCATCGAGATAGCCTGTGACATCCAGGAAAGACATACGGCCTCTGGTCATGTATGAAGCGATGATATTTTTTATCTTCGAGACCATCAGTCCATTGAAGTACTCACTGGCAAACTCTTCTGTAACAGTGGCTCCGCTGGTCACTGCTCCGATAAGTCCCACAACAAACATCCTAGAATCATTTATCCTGATACCATAAGTGCCGTGCGCTCTGATAGAAAGAAGAATTCCGTACTTCGGATCTTCCACAGGAAAAGCATTCGGAGTCCCCCACTTCATATCAAGTCTCGATGTCTTATTGACAAAATAGACTTCAGCGGAAAATGGTGTATCGCCTCCGAACGGCAGATTTACCAGTTTGTTCAGCAGAGGCAGGTTCCCGGTCGTAAGAGTATGCGTCCCGGGTCCGAAAAGATCCAATGCTTCTCCGCCTTTGAAAAACAGTGCCTCCTGTCCCTGGTTTACTATAAGCTGTGAACCAAGTACAAACTGCTCTCCAGGGTATTTGTAGACAAGCCACGGCGAAGCATCGGCCGGTCCATCGTATTTTATTCTGTCTATGATGGCGGATTTGGTTCCGTCTTTTCTGGTAAAAAGTCCCATTACTGTCTCGCCTTTACTGTTCTAAAGACGAATCCGCCTTTATATCATAGTACTCACTGTAAACATCGCTATATATCTGTGAAGGATCACTATATCCATCATTATATACGGCTGAATTTGTATCGAACCATAATGATCCATCCGGTTGCTTCATAGCTCCAGATACTTGTACTACTAAATATTCAGTCTGAACCTCATAGCTGTCATCATCTTCCTCATCATAAGAGTATATAGCATATAATAGTTCGGGAGTGTCTCCGTAACTATATGAATCTGACTTTTCAAGCTGCGCATAGCATCCCACAAACTTCAGATTATCGTAAGTGCAGCCATTGTCCTTCAGAAACTTCTTCGAAAATCCCTGAATCTGACTCTTATCCTCAGATGTCAGCTTTGACGGATCACTTATATATGTCGATGCTTTGCCTACTTTATACTTCTTCTGGGTGCGTGCATAGACCACACCACTGTCAGTGTCATTTTCTCCATTGAAAGCGACTGTAAACTCATCGCCTTCTTTTGAAAGCACTGTATCCGAATCATCGTCATCATTCTTCACATAGAAGTCACCATCAGAATCTACCTGTGGTATCAAGTATGGAAGAGCACCTGTGATGCTCACCTTTAATGACTTGAACGGATCTGTGACATTTGCCTTCTTCAGTCCGCTGACTGTCACCGTATTATCAGTTCCTGATATATGCAGTCCAAGCTCTTTAGCAGCATTGGCATCATAGTTTATCGCTATTTTTACCGAGTCGCCATTTGAAAGAGTTCCCTGCTTGGAGCTGTCCACTTCAGGATCGATACTCATAACGAATGTTTCAGCTATCCCAGCTTTTTGGCCGTTGCCAACATGCTTTCTAAGCTTTTTATACAGTTTATCATAGCTCAGGTCAGGTTCAGCCGTTCCATAATTCTCATATCCGGTGTAATCCACGGTGCAGTAATCGGATAGATTATAGCTATGGCTGGCAACATTTATGCCTACCACTATACCCACTACCGCACATGCTGCCACAACACCGCCTATCACTATTCTTTTGTCTACATGTATAGCAGGTCTCGGTACTGGCTGTGGATTTATTTTATTTTCAACTGGGGCTCCGCATTTGGTGCAGAATTTTTTACCTGGAGTAAGCGGGGCTCCGCATTTAGTACAATAATTCATTATATCTCCTTATCAGTACGGCCAGTCTCCGTTGTCTTTTCTGACAGTACGCTCTTTTACCATTTTATCCAGGTTCTTCTTTTCGATCTTATTTAACGGAACCTTTGTCATATCATCCATATCAGGGTCTGGTTCATACCAGTCTGTATTGTCGAAGTAATCTTTCATTTCCTGACTCGTCTGGAATATATATCCGTATCTGGCATATATCTCGTTGATAGCGATCCTGAGCTGTTCATTATCCAGCGCTTCTATATCTGATTCTGAAACCGGTTCGGTATCACTGTTTGGGAATATATATTCGCCGTCTGATGTGATATCTTCTGGTGATATGTTTGAAAAATTAGCTTTTTCTGATTTTGAGTCGTTCGAAGATGGTGAAGACCCTGAGCCACCGAGGTCAAGTCCTACATATGACCCGAAGTCTCTGAGTTTAACGGATTCCTGGTCGACTGTCTCTGCACCAGTATCTACTTTTGCCGTTTTCTTTCCTGATAAAAGCTTTGGCGTTACGTTCGGGATATTCAGAAGTCCCGCTCTGGCTACTATGAATAGGATCAGCACACAGGCTACAATTGTCACGATGATGATGATGGCGATGACCGGCACATCCTTCTTTTTCTTCTGCTGCGGCTGCTGAGGTGTTTGAATAACCATGTCTGGCTCCTCTTGAAATGTGTATTTTTTGTGACGAAAGTATTATAGCATTAAAAACAGACGCATGCAACAAAAAATAATTTCTTCCACCGCTTTTCAGTCTTCCTTTTTCAAAGCACTAGTTTTTCAGACATAAAAACTACAATACGGCATTTGCGTTTTCAATATAGGACGGTATTTGGGCAGAATTTTAATCGAGTAGGGGAGATTTTCTCTCCCCTCTCACACCACCGTACATGCCGTTCGGCATACGGCGGTTCAACATAACTTCAAAGCGTGACGCTCATTGTAATAGTCGAGACAGCTGACGAGTCCTGCTTTTGCAAGCACAGC
>JAQXXU010000108.1 GCA_029226225.1 Lachnospiraceae bacterium
CTGCGAAGTGCACTGTCTAATGATTCGTTTTCTTTTACGATAACGGTTGCCACTCTTGCTCGACCTCCCTCCAGTTATGGGATTCATGCAAAACACAACCGGACGGTCGATTTCACACAAAGAGTATTATATCACTCTGAACAGATTTGTCAATGACTTAAATAGTTAACCTCGTCCGACAGATCCTGCGGTATAGCTATGCCTTCCTTTTCAAAGCGCTTTATCGTAAGCTGAACGACACGGCGGTCCTTGGCTTCATGATTGTTGAACCTCTCTACATATGACTGGTATGTAGGATTCCCGGCAAGCAAGGCCTTGGCGTCTCCTGTAAACGGACAGTACTTCGCGAGTATCTCACGGGCCGGTTTTAAAAGCCTCATGGAACCGTTACTTTCGTATCTCAGATAGTCGTGGTAGTCTGCTACGAAGACATTTTTGTAGTTATTATTACGCTTCTTCAGCTCAGTCTTTATCTTCTCCTTGATATCAGAAGTAAAGGCGGAGTTTTTCTTGTAGAACTGCAGGTAGTCAGTGTACTCGGCGGTAAGCGACGGATCACGCATATCGTTCCAGTGAATGCCTTGCTCGGTCTTGCACATCTCCCAGCGGAATTCTCCACAGAGCTTTACCATATTATCACCGATGTCCTCTGACATGATGATAGGAAGAAGCATTCTGGCTGATGACTGCCGCCTTTTGCCCTCGATCTCCTGCCAGAGTACAAAACGCGAGCCCATATTCGGCATCAGGATGAAGTTTGGCATGAATTCGCGGTGGATTGGGATCTGCATCACGTTCAGCTCCGGTGCCGAATAGATATCATTCCTGTAAAAAATGCCAAAATCCCGGTCTGTCACAAATGACAGCTCTTTCATGATCTTTTCGGTGTAGAGGTAACCGCGTTCCATCGAGCCTATCACATTCACATCATCAAAAACCGGCTCAAAGGCGCTCATACGCCCGAAAGTCATACGGTTTCCAAGTGTGAACATATTATTCAGCTCGAAGTGGAGGCGGCGTCTTGGACTCACAAGAAACTTCCTCTCCTCCTCTTCGTCTATCTCGCCGCTATTTTTCATCTCGCGGAGATAGGTCGGATAGTCCATGTCGAACTCGTTTCTCGACGGTTCAGCCTCCATGTCAAAGATTTTTCTGAGCCATTCCCACGCGCACATCACGTGTCCGCTCGGGTCAGGCCTGTAGGACTTAGTAAATCCGTAGATAGTCTGAAGCTCGTCAGGAGTCACTATAGTCTCGTCCAGAAGGCCGAACATCATGAACATCTTTATGAAAACAGGCGGCTCAGCCTTAGACTTAAACACCTGTAAAAGCACTGCTTCATAAATAGGATAAAATGCTTTTGCGAGCTTCCTTCTGACCTTCCTGTGCTCATCGGTAACACCGTATCGGTCACTGAAGTCTTTGTACTCAGCCATGCACTGTTTGAGCTCAGATGCCTTTTCTACAGGGGCTTTAGAGAACACGAGGATCTGATCCATGAGCCCCTCGAGTCTTGGCATCGATTCAGGATCGCCCGTCTCAATGGCAGCATTCTTCGCGCTGAGGGCAGAATCAACCATAAGGAATTCCTGCGAGGCAGTCTTCAGGCCTTCGATGTACTTCTGGAATTCGTTTATTTTTGCTTTGACATCATGGAGAAACTCTATCGCGGTGCATGTATAGCCTATACAGAGCGAAGTCTGCCCCGTAAGGATTTCTTCTTTTCTGTCGTCAAATGACAGAAGTCCTTTAAGAAAATTCACTCTCCATGCTTCGATTCCTGTTTCCTTCGACGGCTTCGGATATGCCTTAAGATCTGGGAATTCGAGGATCGTATCGCCAGTTTTTCTGCAGAGGCCCGGATATTCTTCGAGCTTTTCCTGTACATTTTTATACATACGTGAAGAAGCATCCAGAAGCTGATCCAGACAGCTGTAGATTTTGTACGCGTTCTCAAGCACTGCGGCACACATGGCCGGAGCTATTTTTTTATTATCAGTAAAGATCTGCTCGATGTCATCTAATGAAGAAAAATCATACGAGTATGTCGCGGCATCTGACTTCGCCCGGCATGAAAAACCGTAGTTTTCTCCCGGAATAGAACCTATGCCTATGATACTTCCCGGGTACATGTCAAAAGTAAGTCCGGATATCTTCATCTGGACCGTCCCCTTCAGGAGAATGAGCAGGCCCTTTACCTTATCATCCTCCCTGACGATAACTGCATCCTTTTCCCATTTACTTAATCCCATTAGCAGTCCCTTTCCTTATGAGAGCTGTTCTTTTAATACTTCCGCAGCCTTTGAGATAGCATCAGGGATCTTCGAAGCATCTTTTCCGCCTGCCTGTGCCATCTGCGGACGGCCGCCGCCACCGCCGCCTACGATGGAAGCAACTGCCTTTATCAGGTTGCCTGCATGTGCACCCTTCTTTACTGCTGCATCTGTAGCCATAGACAGAAGCGCTACTTTCCCATCATTATCCGACGCAAGGAAAATGACTCCGTCACCGAGCTTGTCCTTGATCTGGTCGCCGACATTTCTCAGATCATTTCCGCCGACACCCTTCAGTGCCTTGGAATAGAACTTCACGCCATTTATCTCAGTCGTATCTGAATCTATATCACCGAGAGATTCCTTTGCAGCAGCGCTCTTTATGGCTTCATTCTCACTCTTTAATGTCTTTATCTCATTCTGGAGAGACTCTACTTTTGCGAGAGCACCGTTAAGCGGTGTCTTTAATGCGGCGAGGATCTCGTCCAGCTTACCCTCCATATCCTTATAGTAGTCGAGGATATTATCAGAGGTCAGAGCTGTGATACGTCTTACACCGCTCGATACGCCAGCCTCTGAGAGGATCTTTATGGCGCCGATCTCTGCAGTATTCTTTACATGGGTACCTCCGCAGAGCTCGGTAGAATAGTCGCCCATTTTTACAACACGGACCTTTTCGCCATATTTTTCTCCGAAAAGAGCCATGGCGCCAGTCTTCTTGGCGTCCTCTAATGACATGACTTCTGTCACTACGTCTACGCCCGCTTTGATACGCTCGTTTACAAGTCTCTCGACTTCTTCAAGCTCATCAGCTGTAAGAGCTGAAAAATGGGTAAAATCGAATCTCAGCTCCTTGTCGTCCTGATAGGAACCTGCCTGCTGCACGTGCTCGCCTAATACGTCACGAAGCGCTCTCTGAAGCAGATGTGTAGCTGAATGGTTTCTGCAGATAAGCGCTCTTCTATCAGCATCGACAGACATCTCTACAGGCTCTGCCTTACTGATATAGCCATCTGATACATAGCCCACATGACCTACACGTCCGCCTAAGAGATGGATGGTATCTGTAACTGTGAAGCAGCCATTATCTGTTCTTATCTCACCAGTATCTCCTACCTGGCCTCCCATGGTGCCATAGAAAGGAGTCACGTCTGTGATGATAGTTCCCTTCTCACCGTTCTGGAGTGCATCGGTCAGTTCACCGTACTTATCCTCAGCAGGATTTACCTCTGTAGTCATAGCTGTGATATGAGCTGGTGAATGAAGAGTGTCATACCCTACGAACTCAGTGGTAAGAGTCTTATCGATATCATCATAGATCGTAGCAGCCTTACCCATGTAGTTTGAAGTCTTTCTCGCGTCACGGGCCTTCTGTCTCTGCTCTTCCATGGCAGCCTTAAAGCCATCCATGTCTACAGCAAAACCCTTTTCCTCGAGGATCTCATTCGTCAGGTCTACAGGGAAGCCGTATGTATCATAGAGTCTGAACGCGTCCTTTCCTGCAAGGACCTTCTCACCCTTCTTGGTAAGATCATCCTCGAGCTCTGAGAGTATCTCAAGTCCCTGGTCGATCGTTGCGTTGAATTTATTCTCCTCTTCCGTAAGGACTCTCTTTATGAATTCCTGCTTCTCAAGAAGTTCCGGATAACCGTCGTGGCTTTCTCTGATAACGACGTCAGCGAGTTTGCCCATGAACTCGCCTTTTATTCCGAGCATTCTTCCGTGGCGGGCTGCTCTTCTGATAAGTCTTCTGAGGACATATCCTCTGCCCTCATTTGAAGGAAGGATTCCATCACTTATCATAAAAGTAGTAGAGCGGATGTGGTCTGTAATAAGTCTTATCGAAACGTCGTCCTTTTCATCTGTCTCATAGGTCTTTCCTGAAAGCGAGCAGACTGCGTCCCTGATAGCCTTCATCGTATCGACATCAAAAACTGAATCGACATCCTGCATAACTACAGCAAGTCTCTCGAGTCCCATTCCGGTATCGATATTCTTCTGCACAAGCTCTGAATAGTTGCCATGGCCATCATTGTAGAACTGTGTGAAAACGTTGTTCCATACCTCCATGAAACGGTCTCCCTCACCGCCCATGACATCCTCTGGTCCATTTCCGTGCTGCGGTCCTCTGTCGTAATAAATCTCAGT
>JAQXXU010000109.1 GCA_029226225.1 Lachnospiraceae bacterium
GGGTCTCCGCGGCGGTATCTGATTCCAGGCCGCAAGCCAGGTGTCATTTACGCACTCGTCTGCATCCTCGAAACTCCCAAGCACATTCATCGACACCTGCCGGCACAGCCTTCCGTATTTTTCCACAAGCGCAGCGATTCCCTTCTGGTCTCTCGCAAAAAACAGCTCTATTATCTCTTTGTCTTCCATTCGTCTCCTTCATATCCGCGGATTTTGTTGTTCACTTATATAGTACCCGAAGACCATCAAAATCTTACAGTTTTCTATAGAAAAAATAAATGTATCTGAACAAAAACAAAAGAAGTCTGCTATAATAAGCTTCTATAAAAAATGACACGGAGGTTTTTATGATACTGATAGCTGGACTCGGAAATCCGGGCACGAAATACGAACACACCAGGCACAACGCAGGCTTCGATACGATAGATGAGCTGGCTGCCCGCCATGGAATTGAGATAAAAAAATCAGAGCGCAAGGCCCTGAGTGGAGAAGGCGTAATCGCAGGACAGAAGGTCGTCCTGATAAAGCCACAGACATTTATGAATTTAAGTGGCGAGTCAGTAGGCGACTTCGCGCACTTCTATAAGCTCGATCCGGCGACCCAGGTCATAGTCTTTTCCGATGATGTCGCCCTCGACTGTGGCTACATCCGCATTCGTAAAAAAGGCTCCGCCGGCGGTCACAACGGCCTTAAGAATATCATCGCCCATCTCGGCACCGAAGAATTCATCCGCATCCGCGTCGGTGTCGGCAAACTCCCGCCACACGGCGACATGGTCTCCCACGTCCTCGGCAGGCTTACGCCTTCCGCCCAAAAGCTATTTGATGAAGCCAAAGAAAAAGCCTGCGACGCAGCCGAACTGGTCATCGCAGGACAAATCGACAAAGCAATGAACGAATACAACCGGAAAGTAGTATCTGAATAAAGCACTGCCAACCGCTTTGAAAAATAATAACTCAAGCGTCGTGACCGCATAAACAAAAGACCCGCGTGGCGGCATGCGCGCATCGGGTCCGAGCTCACGGCCACCCCCGAAGTCAAATTAGTCTAAACGTCGGTGGCCGTGACGGACCGATGCACGACGTGCCGACAGGTAGCGGGTCGTCTCTGTTTTATACCCCCAGCCTATTATTATTCTCAATCACGATCTTGATCTGGTCGTCCCCCACATAGCTCGTATCCGACAGCAGCGTCTCATTCGACTCGACGATGCAGTTCTCTACACGGACGTTATCCCCGATGTAGGCGCCGTTCAGGATGATCGAATTCCTGATCACGGTGTTATTGCCGATGAAGACGTTCTTGAAGATCACCGAGTGCTCCACGACACTGTTTATGATAGTACCAGAACCGATCAGTGAATCGTGAACCTTTGCGTCCTGGTTGAACTTTGCAGGAGGCAGATCCTGCGCCTTAGAATAGATCTTCGGTTCCTGAGCGAAGAAGAAGTCACGGACCTCCGGCTTTAAGAAATCCATATTCGTCCTGTAGTAGGAATCTACAGAAGCGATGTTCGACCAGTATCCTTCGAGCATGTAACCGTAGATTTTTTTCATGCCTTTGTATCTGATAAGGATATCAGTCACGAAGTTGTATCTGCCTTCGGCGTTGCACTGCTCTAATAGCTCGATCAGCTTTCTTCTTCTGATGATGTAGGTACCGGTCGAGACGATATTCGAATGGGCGATCATCGGCTTCTCTTCGAATTCAGAGATCATGCCATCCGGATCTATTTTTACAGTACCGAAACGGCTGATATCATCCCACTCCGGAGCCTTCGTGCAGACCACAGTGATATCAGCCTGCTTCTGGATATGGTAATCAAGGATAGGTCCGAAGTCGCATTTGTATACGCAGTCACCGCTGGTGATGACTACATATGGCTCGTGTCTCTTCTTTAAGAAATCGATATTCTGCCACATGGCATCAGCAGTTCCTCTGTACCACCAGCTGTTCTCAGCTGTGACAGTAGGAGTGAACAGGAACAGGCCGCCCTGCTTACGTCCGAAGTTCCACCATTTCGACGAATTCAGATGCTCGTTTAACGATCTGGCATTGTACTGTGAAAGTACAGCCACTGTCTGGATGTTCGAATTCGTCATGTTCGACAATGCGAAATCAATGGCTCTGTAGCTGCAGCCAACCGGCATAGCAGCAATAGCTCTCTTATTCGATAATGATTTCATACGGGTGGAATTACCACCTGCTAAAATGATCCCTAATGCTTTCATGCCTGCTCACCTGCCTTTATCAGATATCCTCCGCTTGGAAGCGCACCGTCCGGATAGTCTTCCGGTTCTGTCACGCCCCTTATGGCTGTGTTTTTACCAATCGTAACATTCGCAGGTATAACGGAGCCGTCTCCTATGGTCGCAAGCCCGAAGCTATATACCTTTGGATTCAGCTTGGATTCAGCTTCTTCTCCTACGCCGATCTTTGCATTCTCACCGACATCACAGTTCTCAGCTATGATCGATTTCTCTATATACGCGCCCTTATGTATGACCGTATCCTTCATGATGATCGAATCCTTAACGACTGCACCCTCTTCTACAACTACCCCGGCTGAAAGCACCGAACCATATACCTTACCATAGATCTGATCACCCGCGCCGATGATGGCCTTTCCGACCTCGGCTTCAGATCCTATGTACTGCGGCTCTATCTTGTCCTGCTTAGTGTAGATCTTCCAGAATTCCTCGTAGAGGTTAAACTCCGGGATCAGATCTATAAGCTCCATATTGGCCTGCCAGTATGAGCCAAGCGTTCCTACGTCCTTCCAGTAGCCGTTGAACTCATATGCGAAAAGTCTCTTACCGTTCTCGTGGCAGTATGGAATGATGTGCTTTCCGAAATCACAGTTGCTCTGGTCTTTAAGAGCCATCAGGGCCTGCTTTAATACCGGCCATGAGAATATATAAATGCCCATCGAAGCCAGATTACTCTTCGGATGCTCCGGCTTCTCCTGGAACTCCGTGATGCGCTTGTTCTCATCAGCGATGACCACTCCGAAACGGCTGGCTTCCTCGATAGGAACCGGGATAACCGCTATAGTCACATCTGCCTGATTCTGCTTATGGAAGTCGAGCATGGCTTCATAGTCCATTTTATAGATATGGTCGCCCGATAGGATAAGCACGTACTCCGGGTTATAACTCTCCATGTACTTCAGGTTCTGATAAATGGCGTTTGCCGTTCCTGAATACCACTCAGAGTTATCGCTTCTCTCATATGGAGGAAGTACTGTGACTCCGCCGTTATTCCTGTCGAGATCCCACGGTGTTCCGATCCCGATATGAGTGTTCAGTGCCAGCGGCTGATACTGTGTCAGCACACCGACAGTGTCTATGCCTGAGTTAATGCAGTTACTCAAAGGGAAATCTATGATACGGTATTTCCCTCCGAATGCTACCGCCGGCTTTGCCACGTCGGAAGTAAGTACACCAAGCCTAGAGCCCTGACCTCCAGCCAGGAGCATGGCTATCATTTCTTTACTACTCATCTAACCACCTCGCATCTAAATGAGAGTTTGCTCCCCTCATTTCTTCTGTCTTGATAAAAATTACCAAAACTCTTCAGTTGTCTTAAGTAAAAGTATAGCATATTGCACAAACAAAGCCAACCTTTTTTTCCAATATCATGAATTTTTTACAAAATCCTCAAGGTCAGACTCCGATGCATCAACGCTTCCCTGTATCATGTCGGCCTTTCCTCCACCTCTGGCAGAAAGCTTATCCTTAAGCGCTGGCATCAGTTCCCGGGCATCGAGATCACGGCCGCCAGCCAGGAAGGTATAACCTCCGCTCTCTTTTTCTGAAAAAATATAGCAGGCCCCGTCATGTACTTCCTTGAAGTGATTGAATGCCGATGTCAGGATATTTCTGTCGCTTACTTTCGTAAAAACAGCATCTCCGTCCGCCTCGTCTATCTGCCTGAAAAGTCCTTCCCGCTCAAATGATGACAGCTGTCCTTTAAGTGTATCTCTGTCATCTATCAGTTTTTTCACAGCTTTCAGCGCGTCAGAGCGCCCTGTCGAAAACAGGTGGCCTATATCTGTGAGCTCATCAAACGACTGCACGAATTCCGCATAAGCTCGCTTTCCGCAGGCGATATAGAGTCTCGTTCCTCCCTTATAGTTTAAGTGTGATAGAACTTTCAGCACTCCAACCTCAGCCGTGGTCTTCACATGTGGGGCACAGCAGGCACAGACATCGACTCCTGGAATAGTGACGATGCGCACTGCCCCTGTCAGTTCTTTTTTGCTCCTGTAATCAATGCTCTCCAGTTCTTCAGCAGACGGATACCGGCAGTCAACCGTAATGGATTTCCAGATCACTTCATTCGCTTTTCTTTCTGCCTGCTCTATCTCTTCATCTGTGAGCTTACCATTGTAGTCCATCTGACATGTATTCTCTGTCAGGGAAAATCCGACATTATCATATCCCTTCATCGAATGTACTATTCCCGAGAAGATATGCTCACCAGTATGGTTCTGCATATTATCAAAGCGGTGCTCCCAGTCGATGTGACCACTTACTTCAGTACCCGATTTTATGTCAGAGGCATCCTCGACTGTATGTATGATACAGTCGTCACTTATCTGTACATCTGTAACTTTATGTTTCTCTCCGTCGAGTTCCAGATATCCTCTGTCGCATGTCTGACCTCCCTCTTCCGGAAAGAAAAGCGTCCGGTCGAGAACGACTTTCTCTCCATCGACACTCAGAACCCGTGCCTTAAAGTCCGTGCTGTAAGGCTCATTATCGTATATTTTTTCAGTTGTCATGTATGGTCCTTTCTATGTTGCGAAGCCTCTCTTCCATCGTAAAGTCACGTCTCGCTTTTTCATAGGCGTTGTCACGGATTTTTTCGAGGAGGTCATCGTTTGCCAGGTAAAACTTCATCAGCTCGTAGGCCTCGTCATATGATGAATAGAGCAGACTATCCGTTCCGTTCGACATATACTCGGCATTTTCCTCTGAAAGCGGCATCAGCACGACTCCGTGACACGCCATGATATCTATCGCCCGAAGCGGGATCCCTGTCGTGATGCAGCGCAGTGTCGGACAGAGATTTATCCGGCTCCTGTTAAAAATGACCGGCATCTCCGTAAAGTAATCGACCGGTCCGTTTATCTGTACCCTGTGGAGCACCGAGGCCAGTTCTTCAGGCTTGTTCGACGTATAGACATAAGTGCCCGTAAGCTCTGACGCCACTGTCAGAAGTGTCAGCCGATCCAGGCAGGTGATACGCGTCGCCATAGCGTATATCAGGTTCCGCGCTGTCACATTCCCGGCGAATATGTCCGCTTCCTTCGTATTATTTTTTTCGAGATCAGCGTTCACCTGTGAGATGATGTCATCTGTGATGAGTTCGGGCAGGATATAGCCTCCTATGAGATTTCTCTGGGCTTCAAGGATGCCGTCTAAGTACCCTTTCAGATGATCGCCTATCTGACTTACTACCGAAGTGTACGGCGAGTAATAGAATGATCCTATGAAGCTGACACCACAGTCATTATATTTCTCTCTGTTCTTTTTTATCTCCCCCGAAAAAATCTCCGGATCTGTAGCAAGCGGCAGATGCCAGACTCTCGAGACTCCCTGCTTCTGATAGTCCCTGACCTGTCCTCTGTCAAAGAGAAAGATATAGTTATTCTTCCTCTCCATCTCAGGAGTTCCGGTGAAATTCAGTGGCGCGTCATAGCTCCAGGAGACATAGCGGATACCCAGATCATCTAGTACCGGAGCGAGTACCGGCCAGAAATTCACTGTGAAGCAGAAATCCCAGCCGCCGGACATTTTTTCAAGACGATCATGAACGAGCTGCTGAAGCCTCGGGTCGTTCGTCTGATCCTGTGGCGTAAAGAATTCTTCTTCATCGACCTCCCAGCCCAGTCTCTTCATGCCCTCCGGCACTGTCCTGTCGAAATACGATTCGAATAATCTGATAAAAAGTACTTTCATATCTTCATTATGGCAGAAACAGGCACAAAAAAAAAGCCCCCGAAGGGGCCTTATGAAAAATGATCTTTAGTTTATGCTATGAAATGCTTCTCGCCAGTCACGTCTGAGTCGCTTCTGTAAGCGGCAAGTGAAGGGTCTTTTCTGGCTGCGTCTGTGACATCATCTTCAGTCTGGAAAGCTGCAAGCTCAGGGTGCTCACGATGCTCCTCTGAGTAGTTGACATAAGCCTTCGGCTCGTGCTTCTGGCTCTTCCATACTTCCTCAGCTACAGGAGCCCACTCCTTTGCGTAGTCATCGCACTTCTCGCAGAGATGCTCAACGCTCTCAGGCGACTCCATATTTGTCTGGTGAGCATCGGTATCATGAACCATTTTTCTCAGAAGCTGTGGATTCTCAAGCATCGGGCAAGGACGAAGCTGATTACGGTTGAACGGCTGTCCCTTATGATATTCCATGAACAGAGGGCTCTGAAGGATCTCGAGAATCGACTTGTCGTTGATATTCGAATCAGAGAAGTGAATGAATACGCAAGGCTCTGCGTCGCCGTTTGAGTTGATGTGGAAGTAGTTTCTTCCTCCGGCAATACATCCTCCTACATACTCACCATCATTCTGGAAGTCCATAGGGAAGAATCCGAAATCGCATTTATTGCTTCTGACATAACGGATCCTGTCGATGATATACTTACGCTGCTCTACTGTCGGCATGAGCTCTGGTACAGCGTTGTTTCCAACTGGCATGAAGTGGAAGTAGAATCCGAAACGGGCTCCCTTCTCCTCTAACAGATGGAAGAAATCATCGCTCGTAACAGCCTCGATATTCTGTCTCGTGTAGCATACTGATGTACCGAATACGATACCATGCTCACGAAGGACATCCATGGCCTTCATAACTGCAGCATAGTGACCGTCTCCACGACGCTCGTCGTTTGTATCAGGAGTACCCTCAAGTGAAAGCATGAAGGTGATATTTCCTAACTGTCTTACCTTCTCAGCAAGCTCGTCTGTGATCAGAGTAGAGTTTGAATACAGACCGAAGAAGCAGTCATTGTGCTTCTCAGCAAGCTTGAAGATATCCTTCATACGGACTGTCGGCTCACCGCCTGTCATCATGTAGAGATATACTCCGAGTTCCTTACCCTGAGTAACGATCTGATCCATCTGCTCGAAAGTCAGGTTTGACTTGTGACCGTATGTACCTGACCAGCAACCTAGGCAGTGCATGTTGCAGGCCATGGTAGGATCGAAGAGGATCAGCCAAGGGATATTGCAATGATACTTCTCGCGGTTTGCCCTGATCATCTTTGTGCCACGGAAAAATGCTTCGTAGCCAAGATTTAAGAGCATTGTCTTTGCGTAATGAGGGTCTGTCTCATCGATAACTCTGTTTAAGAACTTGACCCATCTGTTATCCGGATCCTGGAGAGCCTTCTTTGCAGCTTCCATCTTCTCCTTGTTTGCGCCCTTTCCCCAGAATGTAGCTGCGGTGTCTACGAGCTTCGCATAAGTCTCAGATCTGCCTGCATAGTCTTTCTTCTTGATGTGTTTTAAAAAACCATCGATAGCTGTAGAAAATGCCTTACGCTCTGCAGCATGTGAAAGTTCTTTAATTCCCATGTGTACGGTTCCTCCATTTCGTTAAAATCTTTTATCTAAACAAATACCAGAAAAATTCCCTATTTGAAATTATATTAAAAGATTTTAATTCCCTGGCCCGTTTTTGTCTATATACAAATTTTCAGAACTGTCGGCAATTCAGACACATTTCTAACTTTGTAGTGCTGCGTGCATTACCTTTTTATTCTGATACATCCTCTCGTCAGCTTCTTTCAGCAGCTTGCCTAGAGAGTCATCTCCGTCAGTTCTGGCTGCGGCTCCGAGAGCTACACTGATATCGTCCCTATCAAACTGCTCCCTTAACTCAGCGAGCTTTCCGTCTATCTCGTTTATCCATTTCACTTCGAAAAGTATAACGAACTCATCTCCGCCCATGCGGAAGACCCTGTCTCCGCCGGCAACAACGCCCATGGCATTTGCAGCCTTCTGGATCAGCTCATCTCCCGCTTGATGTCCCTGCTCATCGTTTACCTTTTTTAGACCATTCACATCAGCATAGACCACAGCAACTACGGCCTTCGGATCCATTTGTCTGAACACGTGCTTTAAAGCCCTGCGGTTTAAAGCTCCTGTCAGGTTATCCCTCTGCCCCATGTCATCTAAGGCACGGAGTACGTTCCTGTTCCTTATCAGTGCTGAGATGAATCTGGCAAGGATGTTCAGCGTGGCGTCTGCGTCTTTTAACGCGTCCTTTGAAGGGTTATTGATACCGATAAATCCTATTATCTCTCCCTTTTTCTTTATCGGAGTAGCCACGAGACTATGTATCTTCCGGGACTTTAAAACCCCATAGAGCACAGTTCCATGGTAATCCTCGACATTCTCGATGATCATCGAAGAATTTTTCAGAAACTCTGTATAGAAATCCGCCACATTTGAAAGCGGTACACTCTGCAGGGAATCCTTTTGCGGTTCTAATCCAGGAGCAAACCATTCGTATGTATTGTCTATATAGATGCCGTTTTCGTTTTCCTCGAATATATAGGCTCTGTCCGCATCGAATTCTTTGCATATATTCATGAGCATCCGGTTGAGTCCGTCATCCGGATTTTTCTCCTCTAATGCTCCGCCGACGAAATCATTAACCCTGACTATCTTGTGAAGTATCTGGTTTGTTTCGATGACCTCTTTCATATTTTCAGTCAGTGAAATGTTCATCGAAAGCTTTGCCTTCTTTCCGGCGAACTCCGTCAGAGTATCGCGCATCAGGTAGTCCTGACCTGTCAGGGCATTGTGGTAGTGATGCGAATAGAAACCGTCTCTCGAGCACAGCGGTGTGGAGCAGTGGTCACACGGATGGTCGTAGTTATGTATCACTTCATAGCATTTTTTCCCTACGACCTTATAGCTGTCAGGAAGTCCCAAGTCCTTCATCGCTGTCCTATTCATATATAGAAGAGTATTCGTATCAGCCTCAGTTACATAGATTCGCTCGTCCATGTCATTGAGCTTCTCCAGTTCCAGTTGTATTCTGTCCGCTCCAACGAACTCTATATCCTGAATCCTGCAGCGCTCTTTCAGGACAGATATCAGCTGATCTGATGCCACATCCTCTTCCGATCTGACTATGGAGTATGAAATAGACAGCTTCACAGGTATGCTTCCTACGAACCTGATCTCACTCACATCTCTCGACAGTGCATCTACATGGTCCCGCACTTTTCCAGTGCTCTCCTTCGTCAGGATCATGAAGCTCTGCCTGTCTTGCATGGAGCAGATCATTTCATTCGTCACAAACCTATCGGAGACTGCGTCACTGACACGCCTCTCCAGCTTTATCTTTGCAGTCTCAGAGTCAAGTCTGTGTCCCGAGTCATCGTTATCCACACGTATGTATGCCAGAGTATAGCCTTCTCCGGTTCGTTTATAGTTATCATGATAAAATATCAAAGAGGCCATGAACCCGCTGAAATTCATGAAACCAGTAACAGTATCAGTCATTATAGCGGAGTTCCCCTCTCCCTTAAGAGCATCTACTTCCTTAAAGTATCCGGCGAATCCTACTATAGTATCTCCTTCGTATATAGGGAACTTCGTAGCCGATATGATGTGGATTTTGCCGCCAGCCAGCGTGTGTCCCAGCGAATTTCTGATTATCCGGCCTTCCCTTAAGACCTTCTTCTCATCGTCCATATACGGGGCATTGTCCACATGCCATCCCATTTCCTCGTCAGTTTTTCCGATTATCTCAGACGCCGAGCCTATACCGTAGAAGTCAAGAAACGCCCTGCTGACGCCTAAGAATCTCCGTTTGGTATCCTTCCAGAAGCATTTGAGTCCGGACTGCTCCATTATGCCTCTGTAGACCAGGTCTCTCTCTGCATTGTAGCTGTAGCCGTTCTCATCCGTAGAAGTATCGGCAGAAGCGTCTATCCTTCGGATGACCTCTGCTGTATTCTCGACCTCATCGAGCGCAGCCCGCCTCTCAAGGATCAGATATTCTCCGTAATCGCCGTACCTGAGGCTCATCACATCTATCTCATCCCATGCAAAACCACCCTCAGGCTTTTTTACCTTGAAGCAGTCACCAGTGAATCCATTATGTGTTCTGGCAAGAGCCGCCTTTATATGCGCCGCGCTCATAAAGGTCATAAAACGCTCCCTGTCGTCACTCGCCAGTCTCTGCTCTGCCATTTGTCTGAAAGTGTTCTTTACTCTGGCATATGTGTCTCCAGTCTTTTCCCCCGTATCCTCGCTCTCCACGACCTCCAGCTTATCGTCCTTCGGCGACCAGAGATAGATGTGGTTATATATCTGGTTTGCCTCACGAAGCAGGTCATTAAAGCGCTTCATTCCTTTCTGTGACACATCATAGGTGATGTCATAGGCAGATACTGTAAAAAGACTGTGGCGATTTACCCGCTTTACCAGCGTCGTATATATACGATAATACCTGCCGTTATAGACAGCATTTATCATCTCTTCCTTATCGGATTTCTCCACCTTCTTTAAAAAATCAGAGAACCTGTGATAAAATCCGGTATTTTTCTGTTCGAATACATCATTTATGAACTCCTCGCCATCCGGAGCTCCCAGTGACTTCAGAACTTCACGCGAACCTTTGTTATTGAATAAGAGCTTCAGGTCACCATCTACCGAATCGATAAGTGACAGAGGCTTGTCAGCCAGAAAATCCACAGAGCCTGCTGCATCGTAGACCACTGCTTCATTCTCTGTCTCCGGGAAAAGTCCGAAATCCAGACAGTGCTGGACCAGCTTCTCATAAGGCATCGGAGCACCATAGTAAAATCCCTGAATTTTTTCACAGCCTATCTCCCGTAAGAAATCCACCTGTTCCCTGGTCTCAGCACCCTCTGTCAGCGTATGGATGTCGAGGCTCTTTGCCATGCGGACTATAGATGATACTATATTTCTCCCTCTCTGGTTTAAGCCACGAAGGAAAAGCATGTCAATTTTTATCTCATCGAAGCTGTAATCCTTCAGTACATTAAGTGTCGAATAGCCGCTTCCGAAATCGTCCATCCAGATGTCATACCCGTTATCATGGAACCGAGTGAACATATTCTGCAGCTTCTGAGGGTCAGAAATAAGAGTGCTCTCAGTTATCTCCACCTTGAAGAACTTTCTGTCGACTCCGTATTTTGCTACGGCCTTTTCGATTTCTTCATATGGATCTGTCTGTGAAAAGTCAACCCTGCTCAGGTTAAAAGATACCGGTATCTGAAGTTCTCCCCTTTCTCCTATCTCTTTCAAAAGCTTTGCCACATGGTCTATGACATAGAGATCCACCTTCTGGATCTGATCAGTTTTTTCGAGAACAGGTATGAATACTCCGGGAGAGATCATGCCATGCTCCGGATCCACCCATCTGGTCAGAGCCTCGCAGCTGGAGAGTTTTCCTGTAAGTGCCCTTACCACTGGCTGGAAGTATACCTTTATCCAGCCCTTTTCGATTGCTTCATCGATATGGCCTGCTATAAACTCCTCTAATTCATTGTCTTCTGTATTTCCCATAATAAAACCCTTGCCTTCTTACCATGTGTTTGATTTCTTCTCTGCGTCAAGTATAGCGTCCCTGAGCGCTGACCCTCCGCTCTTTGCCAGGTCCTTCAGTATCGACAGGAACGTCGCCCTGTCATCTGCCGGAAGCTTTCTTAAGGCATTCACCATCGCTATCGATGTCTTTATCCTGTTCTTCCCAAGCTCACTGGCCTTCGTGACCCCAGCCTCTTTGAACAGGTCAAAAAGGATATTTATGAAGACCTTGCGTTTCTCCGGTGACTCATTCGACACCCACCGCCCGAGAGCGTCATTTAACACGACACTCTGCGTACTCATACTGTCCGCTAGGACCATGTGGTTTCTCATGACCTGCCAGCTGAACGGGTCATGCTGGTACGCGCCATTCTCATCGCTTTTTACTATGATCGGCTCAGCATCATCCACCATGAGTCCTCCGATAAATGAGAATTCCGGAGTGTATTTTATCATTTTTTCTTTTATGGCCTGATACTCTTTCGTCCTGATGACTTCCTGTACGAAACCCGGGCCATCATTCGAATAAACTGTATCTATCCTGTCACGGACTGCCTGTCTGCAGAAAGCCGCAGCAAATACCGCGAAGTTCCCGCCTTTAGAGTGTCCTCCTACATAGAGCTTCAGGTTCTCCGGAAGGCAGTTAAGCGTTCTGTCGAGATAATCGACCGCGACTTTCTGCCCTACCGTCATGTCTTTATACGCGAACTGAAAATCCTCTTTCCAGCCTATCAGTGTATCATCAGTTCCCCTGTAAGCCACATACACAGAACCATCACCTGGAAGTATCGTAATCGCCGAGACCTGGAGCGTCACATCTTCATTCACGGAATTTATATAGTGCAGCATTTTTAAGTGCCTGTACCTGCGGCTTACGCTCATTTTTTCGAGGATAAAAGGCGCATCAGATACAAAGGCCTTTCTCGCCTGTACCTCCGCATGCGAATGCTTTCTCCAGTAACGGCTGTTCACCTCACGTACTGAAAGCGGCCTGTCCTTCTCGAGTCCCGGTACTACTCCGTCGAAGTCTATATATGCCATCGTGGAAAAAATCAGGTTATCCACTTCATTATACGGGTCGACCGAGAACGGTATATCCGCTCTCCAGTCCAGGTAATCCATGATGTTTGCCATAGTGTCTCCCTTTTATCGTATACTATTTCATCGAACGGCTGCTGTGGCAGGTGAAATATATCACCTGGTATTTCTGCGAAAGTGTCTCCATCATCTGCCGGGCATCTGATATCTTTTCTGCATCGAAGTTTACAAACGGATCATCGAGGATGATCATCGGCTGCTCTCTTCTGAATAGCACATCGATGAGTGCTGCCCTCGAACAGAATGAAGCCAGATCCTGATAACCTGTCGAGAGGTAATCGATAGAGCGGGTCTTTCCGCCTCCGCTTTTTCCTGTCACTGATACCGCCAGATTCATGTCTAACTCGAAATCATCTGTCAGTATCGCCTCATCGGTATCCGGATATATGCTCTTCAGATAGAAGTTCAGTCTCTCTCTGAGCGGTTCCATGTAAACCTTCAGGAAGTTTTCTTTCGCCAGGCTTAAGTACTTCTTTGTATCTTCTAAAAGCTTTACTCTTCTGTCGTAGTCTGCTTTTTTGCTGTTCAGCTCCTTCAGGTTCTCACGGGCTTCCTCGCATTCTAAAAGCTCAGCTGACCGCGACTCAAGCTCCTTCGCGTCATTCGCTATATACTGCTTCTGCTTTGAGATATCCTCGTCGAGCTGCTTCTGTTCATACTGCAGATCCTGAAGAGTCTTGCCGTTGCTCTCTATGTCCTCTACATGCAGCGACTTCAGATCCTTTTTAAGCTCATCGACCTGAGCCTGTGTCTGCGTATAGAGGAGTTCGTTCGCTCTGATCTCCCTGATGCAGGCAGCCAGATCTGTTATATCACTTTTCAGTGGGAACGCCTTCAGCACTGCCAGAAGTCCCCTGGTCTTTCCATTTATACCGGCCACCATTCTCTGGTAATCCTGCTCGTTTTTCTCGAACTCCTGATACTCATCATACTTTTCGTCTATTTTTGTGAGGAGATCATCTACATTCGCGTCTTCGTACAGGTTTACGCCGAATACCTTCGCGTATCTGTCAAGTGCTGTATAGAGTGACAGCTGAAGTGATGACAGATCCTCCATCATCCCCGATGTATCCTCGTTATACTTCTTCTCCTCCGCTGACAGTGAGTCGAACCGGTCCTTTTTTCTGTGGATCTCAAGGATGGCCTGCTGCCTGTCCTCTGTCTCTACAGGATACTTCTTTATAAAAGAACTGACTGAATCATCCAGTGCGTTATACTCATCTCTGAGCTTCCACAGGTCCTTTTCTGACTCTATCATCTCTCCCTCAGCCGACGCCATATCCTTTTTCTTCTTGCGGCTCCTGTGGATTATCTGGGTCACGAATATCACAAAAAAGGCTATCCCGGCCGCGAAGCTGCTGAAGCCTATGATCTGGGCTGCCATGCCTTCACCGGCCAGTCCTAAGAACACGAACCCGGCTATCAGAAACACAGCCGCTATGAGTCCGATGATCACAGTTCCAGACATTCCTTCTTCTATCTGAGTCAGCTGCCTGCTGCTTCTCACAGCGTCCTTTTGCCTTTTGTAGGTGTCATTCAGGCTCTTCATCTGACCTGAAAGCTCGTTCAGCCGGCTTATATCTGCGAGCTCTTTCTGCATTTCCTCATCCGCCGGTTCTCCCTCTTTGAAAAATTCTTTCAGTCCGGCCAACTGCGCCCTCTCGTCTTCTGACATCTGTACATGCTCACCCTTCATCCTTATCGACTTGATGTCAGCGGCTTTTTTCTTCCAGTCATCGATGTCTGATTTCTCGATGGTTTTATCTGCAAAAAGTTTTTTCAGGAATTCCTGTTCGTCCTGATCCGGTATTTTTTCACGGAGCAGGTCCCTGCGGTTCTTGTCCAGTTCCAGCTCTCTCTCCCTGGTCTCCCAGTCATCTATCTCCTGGTCTGTCGGCAGCCCGCTGGCAAAAAAGTCGTCGAGTCCTTTAAGCGTCTCTTCCTGTCTGTTCAGCGAGTCAAGCTTCGCCTGATATGCTCCGACAGATTTCTCACTTCTAGCTATGGAAGTAAGTGAATCCGCCAGCTGGCTTTTTCTGAACTCCAGCTTTCTTAACTCTGCCCTCTTTTCCATAAGCATCTGTGACTTTGCGTCATACGCCTTCTGCAGGGTCACTATCTGATCAGACTTATCCGTCTGTTCCTTTATTTCTTCAGAAAGCACTTTTATCCTGCCTGGATTTATCTTACTCGTGGCAGTATAGACTTTCCTGGCTTCATCTATAGCTTTTACAGCAGCGTCGAACCGGTTCATGTCATCCTGCACGGCACCAAGTCCTCCAAGCTTCGCATTGAGACGGCTCGTGATCTCGGTCTCCAGTGATCCCTGAGGCACAAATATACTCTTTTCGAAGGACTCCCTGTCGACTTCGAATATCTCCTCGCCTATATTCGCAGAAAAATCATCAGTTGGCAGATTCGTCTGTGAATCATAGATAGCGAATTCATCATCCTTGTCGCTGTGACCGAAGTGTCTTTCTATGCGGTATTTTTTCTCTCCGATCGTGAAGTCAAGAGAGCCGCCATAGGCCGCTGTTCCCCATGGCCTGTAGTGTTCTCTTTCAGTCAGCCCTGACCTTCGCGGAGCATACTCCATCCCGTAGAACATCGCCTTTATAAACACTGCAAAAGTCGTCTTCCCCCAACCGTTATCCTCGAGGATCTCATTCAGTCCCGGGCCGAAGGTGAAGCTTTTGTCTTCAAGTCTGCCGAATCCGGCTATGTAGCATTTCTCTAGTATCATTCGATCAGACTTCCCTCCATTATCGCACGGATACCTGTCTCTATGATCTTCGCCTTTTCTTCCTCATCCATGTCGAGTCCCTGTACAGTGCGCACAAAGGTACCTTTTAATGATCTGTCATGAGCGAAGGTCTCGTAGTTGATCTTCGTCTTCGTGTCATCTCTGACTTCGTAGTAAAAAAATCCTCTGTCTGTCTTGTCCCTGATCCAGTCACAGTCTATCTCGAGATCCATATTCTTGCGTCCACTCAGGACCACACGGACCAGGTCTTTTTCAGGGGTATAGCTTAAAGGCTCTTTAACTTTTGAAATGATCTGATCCAGATCATCTTCAGGAGCCACTTCGACCTTTATCTCATGCAGTTCTCTTCTCGCCAGTGAGACAAACTGATGCCCCTTTACTCCCTCCTTGTCTATGTCTAAAAGTACGAAACCCTTTTTCCCGCACTCATCGAATCCTCTTCCTTCCAGGCATCCAGGGTAGCAGAGGATTCCCCTCTCATCCAGTCTCTCCCACCTGTAGGTGTGCAGGTGTCCGAGAGCCAGGTAATCTATGTATCTGCCACGCATTTTGCTTAAGTCTATGACATATGAATTATCGTGAGCAGGATACTCAGAATCCATACCATGAAGCATCACTATGTTCACCTTGGACTGGTCTAATACCAGCTCACTCATGACATCAGTAGTGGACTTCGCATCAAGCTCACGTCCAGTTATGACTATGTCCTGATCCTTTATAGCGTACGAACTCCATTTTTCCTTCGTAAACAGATGCAGGTTCTTCGGGATCTCATCCATCTCGTCGAGAAAGTCAGTGATATCGTGGTTGCCGCGCAGATAATAAAAATCCATATCCGTATGGCTGGTTATCTCCTGTCTGACCTTGTCCTTCACAGACTTTCTGATATGTCTCTTGTCGAACAGGTCGCCTGCGATAAGCACTACCTTTACCTCATGCTCTGCCGCGTAGTCGAGACTGTCGTGAAAGGTCATAAGCATTTCTTCACGCCGCTTGGCTGCCTTTTCAGGAGTAAGCCTGCTCTCCATTTTCGAATCCAGATGAATATCTGCACAGTGCATTATCTTCATAGATGCGCATCCTTTAATTCCTGTAAAAATTCTTTTGCTGTAACCCTGATAGCTCCATTTCCGATAGCTATCGTCTGCTCAGCGTTATCACTGGTGACCACTCTGACGGAGTCCCTGTCCCTATGGTCATGTGTAAACTTCTCTATATATGCATCCGCAGTCTGGTCCTGCTTCGTGTAGATCACGGTAACTTTCCCTGACTTTGATTCCCTGCCAGCATTTTCCTTGCGGTTATAGGCATCGAATACAACTAAAGTCTCAGCCCCGTCAAATCCCTGATAGTTTTCTACTTCATCCACGAGTTTTGTCCTCGCTGCGTCCATATTTGCATGGAACAGCTGGGACAGTTCATGTGAAGCATGGATCACATTATACCCGTCTACTATCAGAAAGCGGCGCTTTATATTTTCATTTCTCCGCTTCTCAGCAAGACCCGGGTGCGAGCTGATATAGTCCTCTTTTGCAGTGCGGATATTCTCATCCCTGTCATAGTCGCGGACTTCGCTCTCATCATTAAACAGTGGTCTCTTTATCTCTCCAAACTCCCTGACAAAAATCTCTTCTAGTTCCGGGCTCATACCGCTGTACCCCTGGTACGAACTTTTTTTAGTTCCATGGCTTTCCATGGCACCACTGCCTGAGAGCTTTTGTTCATGCTCCTCATACTGCTCTTCGACCGACTCCGCAGCCTGATGCAGTACCTGGGAAGTATACTCCCAGTTCACCCGGTCATCGCCTTTAAGCACCGGTTCACTCTTTGCCATGGAATCAACCAGATACCATGGAGTGTTGGTCCCGACTCCATGGAAGCAGAATACAGATGAAGGCAGATTCCTGGAATCCATCTCCGGATCATAGAATGACCTCGTTATCACCTCATCAGCATTATGGCAGGGTCTGTAGCCGGCATTCGAAATACTGTAATCCCTTGGCCCGTTGGTGTATTCG
Organism: Lachnospiraceae bacterium; assembly: GCA_029226225.1. Lineage (GTDB taxonomy): Bacteria > Bacillota > Clostridia > Lachnospirales > Lachnospiraceae > Weimeria. The sequence continues at coordinate 17,460 of JAQXXU010000109.1, forward strand.
ATAAGCTTCTTCGAGTACTCCATAAAGGCGCTTACCGGCACTTCACCTGTCAGTTCTGCCGTATCTCCTACAGCATCTGGCGGCTGTGTGCTTCCGCCAGCCTGCATCAGGTCATTCATAGCTCTGCCCACAGCACTGCTTTTTATCGTCATCGTGATCTTATACCACGGTTCCAGCAGTTCACTCGACGCTTTCATAAGCCCCTGTCTTACAGCCCTGATCGTTGCCTTACGGAAATCTCCTCCCATAGTGTGCTTGTTCGAAGCCTGTCCTCCGACCAGAGTGATCTTCACATCTGTCAACTGGCTTCCGGTAAGTACTCCCCTGTGTCTGTAGCCATTCAGGGTCGAGAGTATCTGCTGCTGGTAGTTTTTGTCGAGGATGTCCGTAGGGCATTCGCTCTCTACTATTATGCCGCTTTCCGGCTCGCCTGGTTCTAAGAGCAGTCTGACCTCGGCATAATGCCTTAATGGTTCAAAATGGCCTATGCCCTCAGCTGGTTCAGTGATGGTCTCTTTATACATGATGCGTCCGGGACCGAAAGTCACGACATACCCGAATCTGGTCTTTATAGCCTCTGTGATCACTGAAAGCTGAACCATACCCATGAGCCATATATGGACTTCTTTCGTCTCGGTGATCCACTCTACCCGAAGTGACGGATCCTCTTCACCCAGCACTTTCATGTCATCATAGAGCTGCTGTGGGTTTATGTCTGACGGCGGTATCACCTGGAATGACATAACAGGTTCCAGAAGTGGCTGCTTTACTCCCTCACAGGTTCCTAAAGCATCTCCGGCCTTCACGTGATCCAGACCTTCGACTGCAGCTACATCGCCTGCTTCTATCTCTCCGACATTTTCCTGCCTGTCCCCGTTTAAGAATTTGATCCTGGTGACTTTATCATCGCCTATGGCATCCCTTATCGAAAGCTTACCACCTGTCATTTTCAGGTGTACCAGTCTTGTATTCCCCTCTCTGGTCACCTTATAGCAGTAGGCTCCGAACTCCTCTGCCGTCTCCTTCTCCCAGGCCAGATCAGTGATCAGGTCCATAAGGTCATCGACGCCATCATCCTTTAACGCGCTTCCATACAGCACCGGAAAAAACTCTCTCTTCGAGAAAGCTTTTCTAACCAGGTCCTCTGGCAGCTCATTTTTTTCGGTATAAAGAGAAAAGAGTTCGTCATCACAGAAGGCGAGCTCTTCATCTATCTGAATTTTATCCTGAGAAAAATCTATAAGACTTTCCGACAGTTCCTCCTTAAGTCCTTTAAAAATCTCTTCTCTGCTCTCCCTGGCTATGTCCATTTTGTTTACAAAAATAAATGCCGGTATGTTATAGTACTTCAGAAGTTTCCAAAGTGTTCTCGTATGGTTTTCGACTCCTGACAAGCCGCTTATCACCAGCACTGCAGCATCGAGCACCGGCAGCACTCTTTCCATCTCTGCCCCGAAATCCACATGCCCCGGCGTATCTATAAACTGGAGCAGGACGCCATTATGCATAAGCCTTGCTTCACGGGAATAAATGGTGATACCCCGCCGCTTTTCTACATCATCCGTATCTAAGGCTGTGTCTCCATTATCTACGCGTCCGAGTTTTCTTATGACCTTCGCGTCAAAAAGCATCGCCTCCGAGAGTGTGGTCTTTCCCGCATCAGCGTGGGCTACTATTCCAAGAGTCAGTTTCTTACTTTTCATACGTCAGCACCACCCCCGAAAGTCCTTTGAGTTTGATATGCAGGATACCGTTCTGTACCTGGTATCTGACTGGCATAAGCGAGTAACCCTGTCTGTTCGCAGCAAATGCCATCTGCATCTCACAGTTCTTCGGCACTTCTCCTTTCCATACAGGTATATCCACTTCAAAATCGTCTTCACCGGAGTTTATGGCTATGACCAGTTTCTCTTTTTCATCAAAGCGGGCATAGCTTACATAGTTTCTTCCACTCGCGAGAAAGTTCAGCGAACCGGTCTTTAACGCCTCGTGAAATCTCCTCAGAAAGATCAGATCCCTGTGATAATCTATAAGCGCATAATCAGCATTGCCCCATGGATAAGTTCTCCTGCTGTCAGGATCTGTAAATCCTACTACGCCAGCCTCGTCGCCGTAGTAAAGCGTAGGTGCCCCTGGCCATGTCATCTGTATCAGAGCTGCCAGCTTCATGACAGGGACGCTTACTCCCTCACCTGCTGCAGCACTCCCCAGCTCTGCCACTCGTCCTGCCTTGTGATTGGTCCTGGTAAGAAACCTCGAATGGTCGTGGTTCGACAGCTGGTTCATCGCGCAGTACAGCGAAGGCGTCAGGAACTCGCACATAGCGTGTCTCATCGTGATCTCAAATACTCTGCCGTCCCCCCATAGGTCACCTTCAAATCTGTCTGAATGCTTCTCCATTCCAGTCAGGAAAAATGACACCGGCTCCATAAAGGCGTCGTAGTTCATTATCGTATCCCACTGGTCGCCTGAGAGCCAGCTTGAAGCGTCTCCATAGTGCTCCGCGAGTATCACGGCATTCGGGTTAGCATCCTTTACTTCTTTTCTGAATCTCTGCCAGAAGTGATGGTTGTATTCCGGCGAATGACCCAGGTCAGCTGCTACATCGAGTCTCCATCCATCGCAGTTATACGGAGGCGATACCCATTTCCGGCCTATTCTTATGATGTAGTCCTCGAGTTCCTGTGAACCCTCGTAGTTAAGCTTCGGCAAAGTGTCATTTCCCCACCATCCATCGTAGCTGTTATTATATGGCCACTTGTCGTCACTGTCTTCATAGAACTGGAAAAATGAATGGTACGGGCTGTCTTTTGATATATAAGCTCCTGGCTCGTATCCTTCCTTACCTTCGTATATTCTCTCCCTGTCGAGCCATTTATTAAATGAGCCACAGTGGTTAAATACACCGTCGAGAATGACGCGGATTCCCTTAGAGTGGGCTTCCTGTACGAAGTCGGCAAAGAACTGATTTGTGGCCTCCAGGTTTTCTTTATCTGTGACACGTGTAATAAATTTGGACGCGTGTTTATTATCGTAGTCACCCGGAGTCAGATCTTCCCCGCCGTCCTTTACGATTTTTCCATAGTGCGGGTCTATATAGTCGTAATCCTGGATATCATACTTATGATTTGACGGCGATACGAAAAGCGGATTGAAATAAATGGCTTCTATGCCCAGGCTTTTCAGGTAATAGAGCTTCTGCCTGACGCCCTCCAGATCTCCGCCGTAAAAATTGCCGACATCGAAATTAGCCGGAGGGGTATCCCAGTCCGGCACATGATGTGAATAGGTATTTATGTAGTGGTATTCGTTATCCTCTACATCATTTGCCTCGTCACCGTTGCAGAAACGGTCGACGAGGATCTGATACATGACAGCTCCCTTTGCCCAGGTAGGCGTATGGAAGCCCGGACAGATCTTAAAAAAATACTGCGGTCTCTGTGTATCCGTGACACCAAACCTGTCATAGAACAGGATTCCCTCGTCACAGCGAATTTTAAAATAGTATGTGACCAGGTCTTTTTCAAGTGTCAGATCTGTATCATAATAGTCGAAGATGTCGTCTTTAGAGTCTTCTTCCTTTACGCAGTCTAACTCTTTTCCATTGTCTGGTATCATGACCGATACCCTGACGTTCTCTCCCTTTGCTGTACGAAGGCGCAGTCTGACTGTCTCGAATTCTGCCGGCTCACATGGATCCGTGTATTCACTTGTCCCATCAGAGAACAGCGCCTCTTTGTTCATATCTTACTCCTCAAAAAGTGCTTCGAATTCTTCCCGGCCGATTTTTTCTTTCTCCATCAGGAGAGCAGCGCTCTTGTGGAGGACATCTATGTGCTCGGTGATCAGCCGCTTTGCCTTGTCATAGCCTTCATCAAGAATCCGCTTTACTTCAGAATCGATATCTCCAGCTACAGCCTCGCCGTATGGACGGGCGTGTCCCAGATCACGGCCGAGGAAAACTTCATCCGGGTCTCCGTTCTGATAGTTTATAGGACCGATCGAATCGGAAAATCCATAGATAGTCACCATGTCACGGGCGGTCTTCGTAGCCTTCTGGATGTCGTTACTTGCTCCTGTCGTGATGTCATCGAATATCAGCTCTTCCGCAACTCTGCCGCCGAAATCCACTATGATGTCATCGAACATCTTGCCGCGTGTGTTATACATATCGTCTTTCTCTATAAGCGGCATCGTATAACCGCCTGCCGGACCCGTCGGGATGATCGAGATCCAGTTGACCGGGCCTGCTTTCGGAAGGCAGTACATAAGTATAGCGTGACCAGACTCGTGGTACGCTGTGATCTTTTTCTCCTCGTCAGTGATAACCCGGCTCTTTTTCTCAGTTCCTACACTGACCTTCACGAATGAGTCCTTTATATCCTGCTCAGTGATGTAGAGCCTGTTGCTCTTCGCTGCCAGGATAGCCGCCTCGTTCAGGAGGTTCTCGAGATCTGCTCCTGAAAAGCCCACTGTGGTCTGGGCTATATTATGTAAGTCGACGTTATCAGCGAGTGGCTTATTATCAGCGTGGACTCTGAGAATAGCTTCACGCCCTTTGATATCAGGTCTTCCCACATAAATACGTCTGTCAAAACGTCCCGGTCTTGTGAGTGCCGGATCGAGGATATCCTCGCGGTTAGTAGCCGCCATGACGATAATGCCTTCATTTTCCTCAAAACCGTCCATCTCGACGAGCATCTGGTTAAGTGTCTGTTCGCGCTCATCGTGTCCGCCGCCCATTCCGCTTCCACGGCGTCTGGCTACGGCATCGATCTCATCGATGAACACGATACACGGTGAATTCTTCTTTGCGTCAGCAAAAAGATCCCTGACTCTGGCTGCTCCGACTCCGACGAACATCTCGACAAAATCAGAACCCGATATCGAAAAGAAAGGCACTCCTGCTTCACCGGCCACGGCCTTCGCGAGAAGGGTCTTTCCGGTTCCCGGAGGGCCTACGAGCAGAAGTCCCTTAGGGATACGCGCTCCCATCTGCGTATACTTCGATGGAGACTTCAGGAAATCCACGACTTCCTCGAGTTCTTTCTTCTCCTCTTCAAGTCCTGCCACATCCTTGAAGCGGACCTTGACATTCTCCTTGGTGGTCATACGGGCTCGGCTTTTTCCGAAATCTGTCATCCGGCTTGCCGCACCGCCTGCCTGCTGCGTCCTGCCGCCTAAAACCATCGTAAACAGGATGAAGAACGCCCCGACTATGATAAGTGTCGGAAGCAGCTCTGCCATCCAGTTCTCTTTTGGCACATCTCCGAGCGTATAGGCAACGCCCTTCGACGACAAGTAGGTCTGCACTTCCTTTACATCAGACACGTAGAAAAAATACTCCGTGTCATCGTCCTTAAGCCTTACATCCACT
>JAQXXU010000110.1 GCA_029226225.1 Lachnospiraceae bacterium
AGAGTAGCCCTTGGCGGTGTCCGTGACGAGGCTGAGATCAGAGGTCACAGACGTACATATATAGGAGCTATGCCGGGCCGTATCATGGATGGGATCCACAAGTCTGGAGTCTCGAATCCGGTTATGGTCTTAGATGAGATCGACAAGCTCTCGGAATCATATAACGGTGACCCTGCGTCAGCACTGCTCGAAGTCCTTGACCCTGAGCAGAATAACAGCTTCACCGATCACTATATGAATGTACCGTATGACCTGTCAGATGTACTTTTCATTTGCACAGCGAATACTTTAGATACTATCCCAGCACCACTTCTGAACAGGATGGAGGTAATCGAGTTCCAGGGATATACTCCGATAGAAAAAGAGCATATCGCCAAGGACCATCTGATCCCGAAAGCATATGAGAAGGCTGGTATCCCAAAGGATAAGCTCGACATCGATGATGACGCCCTGGAGACCATCATCTCTGATTACACTATGGAGGGTGGTGTCAGAGGCCTTAAGAAGCGTATCGATACCCTCTGCCGTATAGCAGCGGTAAAGATTGAGACCGGTGAGGATCATGTGACTGTCCATAAGGACGAGCTCCGCGATTATCTCGATATGCATCCTCTTCATAGGGATAAGGTAAAGAAGCAGGGTAAGCCGGGCATCATAACCGGACTTGCCTGGACTCAGGTCGGAGGCACAATCCTCTACATCGAGTCACTGATGACAAAGGGTACCGGAAAGCTCACTATCACCGGTCAGCTCGGCGATGTCATGAAGGAGTCGGCTACGATCGCCCTCTCCCTTGTAAAGGCTATGTACCCGTCGAAGATAAAACTGTTAGAGAAGAGCGACATCCATATTCATGTACCAGACGGCTCTACGCCGAAGGACGGACCTTCTGCAGGAATCACTCTTACTACAGCGCTTTCTTCACTTGTGACCGGAACTCCGGTTACTCCACAGGTCGCCATGACCGGTGAAGTCTCACTGAACGGTTCAGTAAACGCTATCGGCGGATTACCAGAGAAGCTGATGGCTGCCCAGAGAGCAGGCGTAAAGCACGTATTTATCCCTGAGGAAAATATGGACGATCTCCGCGATGTGGCCGATGAGGTCAAGGAAGCACTTGAGATTACACCTGTTAAAAAAGTGACAGATGTCCTGGATGCTCTGAAAATCCCGGTAGAAAATCCGTCAATGCAGAATAACAAATAAACAGAAAGGGCGCCGCGGAATTGCAGCGCCCATTTTTTATTCGAACTCACTGCCTTTGAAGGCATTTTTATTCTGGTGTTTTACATCATAGAGGTTTTTGTCGGCCTGCTTCAGGATATGGCGCAGGTCTTCGTTATCAGATGCTTTTCCGTGGACAAATCCGAGGGAGAAAGTCGGCGTTACATCAGCCCCGGTACTGAAGCCCATTTTCAGCTCACGGCCGAATGAGATGATCTCACGCTCGAAGATGTCTCTCGGCTGCCGGGATATGATAAGTATCTCATCACCACCGTAGCGGAAGATATCTGCATTGTTGAAAGAATGCTGTGCTGTCTTCGCGTAGAGCTTCAGTATATAATCACCGTAGTCGTGCCCTAAATCATCGTTATAGTGTTTGAAATCGTCGATGTCCATCATAGCGACGATGACCACCCTGTTTAAAAATCCGTCGAATTTTTCACGGAGGCAGAAACGGTTATAGAGACCGGTCAGCCCATCACGCTCAGAAAGGTATTCGAGCTGTTTGGTACGTATATCCACCTCCATTGACGCGTAGATATTTTTTATCGCGATGCTGTAGCGGATAGTCGACAGCACGCAGGTTACGGCATAGAACATGATCCAGTTGACAGGATCATATCCGTAGATTCCGACCTTTTTCATCAGAAAGAACATCCCGTAGAAAAGAGCGGCTCCGTAGATCAGTGATGCGAGCGGGTACATTTCAAAAATGCCGAAGCACCAGATGACTATCAGCATAAATGAAAGCATATAGTCCTGGCCGAATCTGCAGGAGTAGAGCGAGCGTGACATACCGTAAAACGAGCATGCGAAAAAATATACAAAGAACGATATCCACCCCGGCCATGTCAGCTGAGCCTTCGGGTGCTTACGGTAGATTATCGAAGCGGTGATCATGACAATCGAACCGAGAGTCAGTACCAGATTTGCCAGCCAGCGGTGATAGTCATTACCTCCGAGGTATACGAAAAAATAGATAAGTCCGGTGGCAGCAGTGAGTACCGCCATCGGAAGACCAAATGAGAGGTTATCCTTTAAAAGCCGCCTCATCACCTCGTGAAGTTCCATCTTATCATGGATGTAAAGCCCTGTTTTTCTAAGAAATTCCTTGATCATAAACCCATCCTATATTTTTACGCAGATAATTTTATTATAAAACTATAAGAAGAGTTTATCAAGTTTTTACCAAAGCACAACCACCGGACAAAAAACAGTTGAGTAAATCCCTGAATTACTCTATAATAAAAAGGCTTATGAATTTTTACAGGAGGAAACAACAATGGCACAGAACCCAGTGGTTACGATAAAAATGCAGGACGGCAGCGTGATGAAGGCAGAGCTTTATCCGGAGATCGCGCCGAATACAGTGAATAATTTCATCAGCCTGATAAAGAAAGGCTTCTATGACGGACTAGGATTTCACAGAGTCATAAACGGTTTCATGCTTCAGGGTGGAGATCCTGATGGAAACGGAACTGGCGGCCCAGGGTATTCTATAAAGGGAGAGTTCTCATCAAACGGATTTGAGAATGACTTAAAGCATACGGCGGGAGTGCTCTCGATGGCACGTACGATGGCACCGGATTCAGCCGGAAGCCAGTTCTTTATCATGCATAAGGACGCTCCGCACCTCGATGGCGAGTATGCGGCTTTTGGCAAGATCACCGAAGGCATGGACGTAGTGAACAGAATAGCAGAGGTCGAGACAGACTGGTCAGACCGCCCGGTAGAGCCTCAGATCATGGAAAAGGTCACAGTAGAGACTTTCGGTGAAGACTATCCAGAACCGGAGAAAGCATAATGGATATCAACGCACTTATTGCAGAGGAACTGCAGGTAAAGAAATCACAGGTCGATGCAGCAGTAGGGCTTTTAGATGAGGGGAATACCATTCCTTTCATAGCCAGATACCGTAAGGAAGTCACGGGAGGCCTGGATGATGACGCACTCCGTGTCTTAGGAGAGAGACTTGAGTATCTGCGCGGACTTGAGGACAGAAAGCAGACGGTACTTTCTACTATAGAAGAGGCAGGGGCACTTACTGATGAGCTACGAAGAAAAATCGATGTGGCACAGACTTTAGCAGAAGTCGAGGATATTTACAGACCTTATAAGCCTAAGAGAAGAACCCGTGCTACTATCGCAAAGGAGAAAGGCTTAGAACCGCTCGCTGAGACGATAAAGTCTCAGGAGATAAAGACTTCTCTTAGTGAAGAAGCAGAGAAGTACGTGGACCCTGAGAATGATGTCCATGTGCCGGAAGACGCTATAAACGGAGCCTGCGATATCATCGCAGAGGAGATCTCCGATAACGCTGATTTCAGAAGCTGGATCCGTGAGAAGACGAAGAAAGAAGGCTTAGTAGTCTCTGCACAGAAGAAGGAAAACACTCCGTCTGTCTATGAGATGTACTATGATTATTCTGAGAAGATAACCACCATACCTGGACACAGGATTCTCGCTATGAACCGTGGCGAGAAGGAGGATTACCTGACGGTAAAAGTTAGTGCTCCCGATGAGGACATAGTCCGCTACTTGGAAAAGCAGATCATCACCTCGGACAACCCGGATACGACACCGGCACTGCAGAACGCCGCAAAGGACGCCTATGACAGGCTCATCGCTCCATCGATAGAGCGCGAGATAAGAAGTGACCTGACAGAGATGGCAGAGGACGGCGCGATAAAAGTATTCGCGGCAAACCTCAGACAGCTCCTTCTGGCACCGCCTATCGCTGGAAAGACAGTCTTAGGCTGGGATCCGGGATATGTACACGGATGTAAGCTCGCAGTCTGTGACCCGACTGGAAAAATACTTACTACAGACATGGTCTTCCCGTTCAAACCGAAGAACGATATCGATGGAACTAAGAAAAAAGTCCTCGCACTTATATCGAAGTATGATGTGGATCTGATAGCACTTGGAAATGGTACTGCCTCAAGAGAGTCAGAAGTCATCATAGCCGACATCATTAAGGAAGCCTCACGACCGGTGCAGTATGTGATCGTAAACGAAGCTGGGGCTTCGGTTTACTCGGCCAGCGAGCTGGCAGCAAAGGAACTTCCTGATCTCGATGTCGAGGGTCGTGGAGCTGCTTCGATGGCGCGCAGACTTATCGATCCGTTATCAGAGCTGGTAAAAATAGATCCGAAAGCCATAGGCGTCGGACAGTACCAGCACGACATGAATCAGAAAAAGCTATCTGAAGCACTTACCGGAGTGGTCGAATCTGTGGTAAACTCAGTAGGAGTAGACGTAAATACGGCTTCAGCTCCGTTGCTTTCGTATGTGGCAGGCATTTCAAAGACTGTATCGAATAACATCCTGGCATACAGGGAAGAAAATGGCAGCTTTGGTGAGAGAAAAGAACTTCTGAAGGTTAAAGGCCTTGGACCTAAGGCATACGAGCAGTGCGCCGGATTCCTGCGTATCAGGAACGGAAAAGAGCCTCTCGATAATACCGGGGTACATCCGGAGTCTTACGATAAGACCAGGGAACTCTTAGGACTCTTAGGCTACACTGAGGATGACCTGAAGAACGGAGCGCTCTCAGACATAGATAAAAAGGCAGGTTCCGTAGATGAACTTGCGAAGAAGCTTGACATCGGAGTCCCGACTCTGACAGACATCATAAAAGAGTTAAAGAAGCCTGGACGTGATCCGCGTGAGGAGATGCCGCTTCCGGTACTCCGGAGCGATGTTCTCTCAATGGACGACTTAAAACCAGGCATGAAGCTCAAAGGCACGGTCAGAAATATCGTGGACTTCGGAGCCTTTGTCGATATCGGAGTGCATGAGGACGGTCTGGTCCACATATCGCAGATATCGAACAGGCACATAAGTCATCCA
>JAQXXU010000111.1 GCA_029226225.1 Lachnospiraceae bacterium
TACTACCACCCGATGGAATACCAAAACCGGGCGGCGGGCCATACGGCCCGCCGCCCTGTTTTTCTGATCTATCAGATTCGAAGGAGGGTTACACTTGCAGGAGGCAGGGTGACCTTAAGGCCATCTGCTGTCTTCTGGTAAGCATCAAATTTTTCTTCGATGACTTCTGACGGAGCCTCGAAGGTATTATGAGCGTGGATATCGCCTGTGACTACAGTTGCCTCAGAAACATTCAGATCCTTCTTTTCTGCGAAGCTTATCTCTATGTCCTGTGCATCATCTGCGGACAGGTTTGCCAGAGTTATGGTAGTAACTCCGTCTTTATCCACTGATACAGACTCTGTGACTTCCGGAACCCGCCATTCATCAGGTCCGATAAGACTGTCGTCTGTTATCTGCGTATCTAAAAGTTCTGCGCCCTGATGGTATCTGTACTGGTGGAACACATGATAGGTCGGTGTCTTTACCATCTGGTCGCCATCTGTCAGGATCATAGCCTGAAGTACATTTATCATCTGAGCTATGCAGGCCATTTTTACACGGTCGCAGTGCTGGTTGAATATATTCAGCGTGATACCGGCGATCAGCGCGTCACGAACTGTATTCTGCTGATACAGGAATCCCGGATTTGTACCCGGTTCAGCTGTATACCAGCCGCCCCACTCATCTACTATCATGCCAATCTTCTTCTCAGGATCGTAGGTGTCCATTACCTTTCCGTGCTTTGTCACGAGCTCATCCATGTACAGAGCCTTTGACATGGTCTTATACCATACATCCCTGTCAAAATCTGTTGATGAGCCTTTTATCTCCCAGCCTTCCGGATGTACATAGTAGTGAAGTGATAATCCATCCATAAAGCCATGAGCTTCCGGTATAGCATGGTCAAAGCAGGTATCTAAGACTTTCTTAGTCCAGTCGTAATCATCTACATTGGCTCCGCCGCAGATTTTTTTGATCGGATGCTCAGGATTATAGATCCTGATATAGGTCTGAAACCTGCGATACAGATCAGCATAGTACTGCGGACGCATGTTGCCGCCGCAGCCCCAGTTCTCATTCCCGACTCCGAAGTAGTCGATAGTCCATGGCTCCTCGTGACCGTTATTTTTTCTGAGTTCTGACATCGGTGAGAGTCCGCCGAAGGTCATGTACTCTACCCATTCAGACATCTCCTGTACGGTGCCGCTTCCGACGTTTCCATTGATGTAGGTCTTGCAGCCGAGCTGTCTTACCAGTTCAAAAAATTCGTGAGTTCCGAAGCTGTTATCCTCGGTCACACCACCCCAGTGAGTGTTCACCATTTTTTTACGGGTCTCTTTAGGTCCAATGCCGTCCATCCAGTGGTATTCATCGGCAAAGCAGCCGCCTGGCCAGCGGAGTACAGGCACTTTTATCTCTTTAAGTGCCTCTACGACATCTGTCCTCATGCCGTTCTCATTCGGGATGTCGGAATTCTCACCGACATAGAGTCCGCCATAGATGCCGCGGCCCAGGTGCTCACTGAACTGGCCGTAGATCTCAGGTGAAATGGTTCCTTTTTTTACCTTTTCATTGATAAAAAGCTTCATAAGTATTTAACCCCCCAGATAGTCTGGTTGTTGTCGCCGGTCGCCAGGATCGTGCGGACCTTATTGCCGGCTTCGTCTGTAGTATCTGTGATAACCCCCGTGTACGTAGCACCGTCGATTTTTACAGTGATCTGGTTCTTATCCTGTATCTCGTAGGTCCCCTTGTACGCCCCGGTTATTTTTCCATCATTAAAAGTAGTTTTCTCTGCCTCACGGATATTCGAACCGACTTCAATCCCATGATCTACCATGTAGACTGTTCCATCGATATCAGAGTTCTTATACTCCTTCGTAGAATCGTCGCTGTACTGAAAAGCCTGCGGCACCAGCCATCCCTCTGCAGTCATGTAGAGTCTGTGGATCCTGTCCTGATGATCTTCCGAACCGTTGTCAAATCTCTGATGGTAAATAAGGCACCAGTTTCCGTCCTTATCCTTAAATACAGACTGTCCGCCCGGCGCCATATACGCCGTCTCCAGGCTCGGGAATGAATAATTTCCCATCAGCTTTACGCCGTAATTAAAGAAATCATCCTGATCCTCAGGTGTCTGTCCCTTGGCGTCTACATATGGTCCTGTCGGCTCCTTGCTTCTGAACTCCCTGATCTGGTAGCCGCCTTCACGTGTCAGCTCACCGTATGACAAGAACAGATAATAGTACTGTGTATCCTCATCGTAGACTATGTACGGAGCTTCGATAGCATGATGTCCGCCACCGAGTAGATGGTATCCGTAGTAAGGGTCGACATTCTCTCCTGTCTCCTTCGGTGAGATCGGAAGTCCGGTATTTTTATCCAATTCTATAAGAAAAATACCACCAGACCATGACCCGTACACGAGCCACATCCTGTCATCAGTGTCTGTAAAAACTGCCGGATCGATGCTGTTCGGCCACTCCTTATTATTGTAAGCGCCGTACTCCAAGTATCTCGAGAGGTCTGCGCCCTTGCCGAGCACGTCGTACATGTCTGTATTTTTTACATCCTTTTTCGTCCAACCGGAGTAGAGGAACTTTGCCTTGTACTCCCACGGGCCGTTCGGCGTGTCTGAAACCGCCATGCAGATATCGCTCTTTATATAGGTAGAAGTCGTGCAGAAATACATCACATATTTTTTCATCGTATCGTTATAGATGATGTTCTCTGCCCAGCACGAATATCCGCCCTGGTCATTTTTTCCTACGTAGTCGAATGCCGGCATGTCGCCATCATATATATTGGAAAAAAGTACCGTAGGCGTCTTCGCCGTATACGTCCAGGTCTTCAGGTCATCAGACTTTGCCTCGAGGTAATGGCTTCCAACCATCCAGTAGGTCCCGTCTTTGTCGAGAAGTATCTGCGGATCATGAATGCTGACTTCGCACTGGTAGTTTCCCTTTTTTATTTCCACTTTCTTCTCCGAGCCTCCGCTTTTCTGCGCTGTTCCCGCGCATCCAGTCAGTGCCATAGCTGCTGCCATGACAAGAGCTGCAATCCTTTTTTTCATAGATTACCTCTGAATGAAAATACAGGGGTTTCACCGTTCCATCTGACAGGAAGGATGAATGCGTGGCGGTTCGGATTATACAGAGGGTCTCCCTCTATCTCCGGTTCTGTACGCGCATGAACGATCATAGCATCGTTGTCCTCTTCATCCTTCACGAAGCAGTTATGCCCCGGTCCATATATACTTAACTCCTCATCTGTCGAAAGTACAGGGTATCTGGACTTCTCCCAGCTTCTAGGGTCCAGAAGGTCAGAGCCTCTCTTGGCATGCATGAGTCCCACGCAGTATGCAGGACTTGTATCTGATGCAGAGAATGTAAGCCAGATATCATCTCCATGAAAAAGTACCCCTGGGCCTTCATTCACCCAGAAGCCATGTCTCTCCCAGTCATAATCCGGCGTTGTCAGAAGAACCTGGTCTGTAGCGAGCTTTGTAGGGCTCTCCAGCCGCCCTATGTAGAGATTAGAGATCTGCTTTCCGACGCTGACCTTTTCTGCCCAGACAAAGTAATACTCTCCATCCACTTCAAAGACAGTCGAATCTAAAGAAAATGCCCTGAATGAGAACTCGTCCGTATCTGCCGGCTGCATAGGGCCTGCTTCAACCCACTCATCCTTCATCGGGTCAGTGCCATTGAGTTTCAGCACGTAAGGTCTGATATGCCACATATCCTCTACCTCTCCGCCTGCAAAGTAGATATAGTACCCGCCGAACAGGTAGTGCATCTCAGGTGCCCAGATGTTCTGAGACATCGGCCCGTGATCATGCTTTCTCCACAGAACTCTCTCATCAGCATCCTTTAAACCGAGAAGAGTGCCGCTCTTTCTCAGGATTATCTTATCGTACTCCGGCACTGATGCCGTGAAATAGTACGCCCCATCCCTCTTGTACACGTATGGATCTGCCCTCTGCAGGATCCATGGCTTGTTGTAGTTTTCCTGTCTGTCCATCGTAATCCCTTTTACTTTTTGAAAAATTCTAAAATAGTTTAGCTTTAAGTATAATTATACACATATCATTTACGATTGCAACTGTTTTTTGTGGATTTTGTCAAACTGAACTAAGAGACTTTCTGAAATTTGTGCATTTTGACTAAAGTATTTTAGGTAAAAAATAAAGGCGGACCAGAATTTCCGGTCCGCCTATGGCGATTATTCTAGAATATTTTACTTCATGAGTTTCTGGATAGTCTCGACCAGCTCATCGATCACCTCGTCATTTCCGTTCTTGACATTCTCCTTGACGCAGGTGCGGATGTGGTTTGCGAGGATGACTTTGTTGAAGCTGTTCAGTGCCGCAGATGCTGCTGTGCTCTGTCTCAGGACATCTATACAGTAGGCGTCCTCCTCGATCATTCGCTTTATGCCTCTGATCTGCCCTTCTATCCTCGATAGTCGGTTCACGAGGTCCTTCTTCTCCTTATCGCTTCTGTCCTTCATCTTGCCGGAGCAGCCCGCACAGCCTCCTCCAGCCACCGTGATCTCATCTATATCTCCCGCAGCCTGTCCGCAGTGCGGGCAGACCTTTTCTTCTTTTTCCTTTAATGCTGTCTGTGCCATAGTATGCACCTCCATCTGTTTCTTTACCACCTGTAATGATATACCCCAATGGGGTATATGTCAAGTTCTCAGCTCTATGCAATCCGCGTGAAAAATGGTATCATTTGCATTAGAATAAATTCTGCTTATGAAAGGAATAAAGATGCGTATTTTATATATAGAATGTAACATGGGTGTCGCTGGCGACATGCTCTCAGCGGCACTGCTTGAACTTTTGGACAACCCGGAGGATGTGATCACAAAGCTTAATAGCATAGCTCCTGAGGGGGTATCTGTCTCAGCCGAAAAAGCATCGAAATGCGGGATCACCGGCACACAGATGCATGTGGTGATAAACGGGGAGGAAGAAGGACATGGGCACAACCTGTCACGCGATGAAACAGGCTCACAGCAGTACCATCATGACCATGAACACCACCATCATCACGCATCTATGGAACACATAGCAGGAATCATAAACGCTATGGACATTCCTGACGCCGTTAAGACTGGCTCTCTGAACGTCTATAAGCTGATAGCCGACGCCGAATCGAAGGCTCATGGAATGCCTGTCTCAGAGATCCACTTTCATGAAGTAGGAACTCTCGACGCTGTGATGGATGTGACTTCCGTATGCTACATGATCCACGAACTGGCTCCCGATGTGATCTACGCCTCTCCAGTCCGTACTGGCTTCGGAGAAGTGAAGTGCGCACACGGCGTCATGCCTGTTCCTGCTCCGGCCACATCACATCTGCTGGAGGGAATCCCGACCTACGCCGGAGATATCGAAGGCGAGATGTGTACACCTACCGGCGCAGCACTTCTAAAATACTTTACTAAAAAGTTCTGCGAGCGTCCGCTTATGGCCATCAGGAAAACCGGCTATGGCATGGGACATAAAGATTTTCCATCTGCTAACTGTGTCCGTACCTTCATTGGTGAAAGTACCGAATCAGTCGGCACTTCTGATCTGACCGATCAGGTAGTCGAGCTTAAGTGTAACCTCGATGATATGACCGGTGAACAGATCGGATACGCGATGACAAAACTCTTTGATGCAGGAGCTCTCGATGTCTTTACTACATCCATCGGCATGAAAAAAAACCGTCCGGGCATCCTTCTTACAGTACTCTGCCGTCCTGAGGACAGAGAGGCTATCGTCCCGCAGATATTTAAACACACCACAACTATCGGGATCCGTGAAGCCCTCTGTTCACGCTACATCCTGCAGCGCACCGAAACCACAGATGAAGACGGTATCAGAGCCAAGACCTCTACCGGCTACGGCGTCACCCGCAAAAAAAGCGAGTTTGACGATCTCGCCAGACTCGCTGATAAAAATAATGATTCAGTTCTCTGATAAAAAACCGGCGAACAGAAGTCCTGCTCACCGGCTTTTAGTTTTACGCCTCTACAGCTACGAATTCATAACCGGCGTCTTCGATGGCCTTCTTTATATCAGCCTCAGCTATCGGCTTTGTAGCCTCGATCACGGCTTCACCCTTTTCGTGGTCGGCTGTGGCATTTGTGACACCATCTATGCCTTTAAGCCCCTGACTTACGTGCTTCTCGCACATCTGGCACATCATTCCTTTTACTTTTACAGTTTCTTTCATCGTGTTACCTCCATTTACTTTTTCATCTGTATCTACAGGGCAGGCAGCCGGATTTCCATTCACAGCATTCTCTGCCACTACTATTTTTTCACCCGAGGTATCCGGAAGAGCCGGATGTCTCAGAGGTTTATCATGCTTAGTGCTGTGCACTTTGAACAGGTTCAGGCGAAGAGCGTTGATGCATACCGTAAAGCTCGAAAGGCTCATCGCAGCAGCTCCCCACATAGGATTCAAGTGGATACCTGGATACAGGCCCGCTGCCATCGGTATCAGCAGAGCATTGTAAGCGAAAGCCCAGAACAGATTCTCATAAATATTCTTAAGTGTCGCACGAGAGAGCCTTATAGCAGCCGACACATCGGTAAGCTTCGAATTCATCAGAACTATATCAGCTGAATCTATAGCCACATCAGTTCCGGCTCCGATAGCGATACCAGTGTCAGCTCTGGTAAGAGCCGGAGCGTCGTTTATGCCATCACCTACCATGGCTACTTTGCCACGCTTCTGAAGCTCACGAATGACTCTTTCCTTACCATCAGGCAGGACACCGGCTATGACTCTGTCTACGCCTGCCTGATCACTGATAGCCTTTGCGGTACGCTCATTATCACCTGTCAGCATCACGACTTCGATACCCATGTGCTGCAGTTCCTTTACAGCCTGACGCGAATCGGACTTTATGACATCGGCTACAGCTATGATTCCGGCTAGCTTGCCGTCCTCTTCAAAGAACAGCGGAGTCTTGCCCTGCTCAGCCAGTTCTTCGGATTTTTTCTGAAGATCAGCCGGAATAGTCACCAGAGAAGAGATGAACTTCTCAGAACCTCCGTAAACTGTTTTCCCGTTTACAGTTCCCTTGAGTCCATGACCCGCAAGGGCTTCGAAGTCATCGACATCAGCCGCTTTAAAACCGTCAGCCTCAGCCTTCTCTACGACAGCTCTCGCGAGCGGATGCTCAGACTTAGATTCCAGAGAAAATGCCTTTAGCAGAAGGTCCTTTGCAGAAACGCCCTCGGCCGGAATGATATCAGTCACCTGAGGCTTGCCCTCAGTGATGGTTCCGGTCTTATCCAGAGCTATGATCTGCACTTTTCCAGCATTCTCTAATGCTTCAGAAGTCTTGAACAATACGCCGTTCTTTGCACCCATTCCGTTTCCTACCATGATAGCTACCGGAGTCGCAAGTCCCAGAGCACATGGGCAGGAAATCACGAGCACTGTGATGGCGTGCTCCAGTGAAGTAGCCGGGCCGCTGCCGTCTATCATCCATATGAAAAATACTACAAGAGCTATTCCCATGACAGCCGGAACGAAAACACCCGAAACCCTGTCAGCTATGCGGGCTATCGGAGCCTTTGTCGCAGCAGCATCGCTCACCATCTGGATGATCTGTGAAAAAGTGGTATCCTCGCCGACTCTTGTCGCACGAGCCCTGATAAATCCTGACTGGTTTATCGTAGCAGCAGAAACTGTGTCGTCGACATTTTTATCTACAGGGATAGACTCACCGGTCAGCGCCGACTCATCTATAGCTGTGGTTCCTTCGATGATCACACCGTCTACAGGGATCGATTCTCCCGGCTTTACTACGAAGATGTCGCCGGTCTTCACTTCGTCTATCCCGACCTGCACCTGCTCTCCGTCACGCTCGATAACAGCAGTCTTCGGAGCCATCTTCATCAGGTTCTTTAACGCGTCAGTCGTGCGGCCCTTCGAATAGGATTCAAGCGTTTTTCCGATAGTTATAAGCGCCGGGATCATGGCCGCTGACTCGAAGTAGAGCTGGTTATGATAGAGCGGCATCAGATCCATATTTGACGTACCAGTCGTAAGCAGATAGGTCATCCGGTACAGGATGTAAAGCGACCAGCCGAACGAAACGCTGGAGCCCAAAGCCACGAGAGCATCCATATTCGGCGAACCGTGGAACAGTGACTTGAATCCCGATGTAAAAAATGCCTGGTTTATTATCATAACGACTAGTGCCAGAAGCATCTGAGTGATCGCCAGTCCTATGTGGTTATGATCTAAAAATGCCGGGACCGGCCATCCCCACATATTATGTCCCATCGTGATGTACATCAGTGCCAGAAGCACGATCACGGACCATGCCAGACGCTTTAAGAGCTTCGGAGTCGTCGTATCCTTTAGTGACTCCTCCTCGGCAGCCAGCTTCTGACTGGCGGTGGCGCCTGACTTCGGCGAATCGAAATCCTGCTTTGAAGCACCGTACCCGGCATTTACTACAGCCTGGATTATATCAGCATCGCTCGCTGTTCCCTCGACAGCCATGGAATTCGTGAGCAGTGAAACATTCACGGACTTCACACCCGGAACCTTGCTCACGGCTTTTTCTACATGAGCCTGACACGAAGCGCAGCTCATGCCGGTCACATTAAACTTCTCCATAGGGCTTTGACCTTCTTTCCTAAAAAAACATCCCGGATACCCCATCGGGGTATCTAGGACTATAATATACCCTATGGGGGTATATGTCAAGAACTTTTTTCAGGCTTCTTCAGAAGCTCCGTCATTGAAATTTTTCACGTAGTCAGTGAAGTCAGCTTCCGGAACTGGCTTCGAATAATAGTAACCCTGAAGATATCTGACTCCGTTTATTATCATCTTTTCCTTCTGCTCCACAGTCTCCACGCCTTCTACGACAGCGAGACGATCGAGGTCACTTATCATGCCTACCATATTTTTGAGAATGATAGCGTTTTCAGCATTTTTCTCAGAGCCCCAGAGGAAGCTCTTGTCGATTTTGATCAGGCGGAAAGGATACTTGATGATATAGGAGTAGTTCGCGTTTCCGGTGCCGAAATCATCGAGCGCGAACGAGAATCCCATATCCGTGAGCCTGTTCAGCACGTGTATCATCGTGTTCTCATCATTT
Organism: Lachnospiraceae bacterium; assembly: GCA_029226225.1. Lineage (GTDB taxonomy): Bacteria > Bacillota > Clostridia > Lachnospirales > Lachnospiraceae > Weimeria. The sequence goes on from JAQXXU010000111.1 coordinate 9,109, forward strand.
ACGACGGCAGACTCTGTGATCTCGAGATCTATCTGATCAGCGGTCACGCCGTACTTCTGCATGATCTCGGCAAAACGGTCGGGCAGGTTCGTATCCATGCACTGAACTGTCGACAGGTTCACTTCGACAAACTCGAGCCCGTACTGCTGCGGCTTCACATCGTGCAGGTATCTGCACACTTTTTCAAAAACTATCTCGCCGATCTGTGACACCAGTCCGGTCTGCTCGGCGACTTTTATGAACTCC
>JAQXXU010000112.1 GCA_029226225.1 Lachnospiraceae bacterium
GAAGAAACTAACAAAAGTATCGGCTTTTGTGACAGCAATCCTTATGGTGCTGTCACTTTTTTCCGGGTTCAGAACGGATGTATTTGCGGCATCCGCGACGAATGTGACGTTCCATTACTACAGGACTGATAAGGACTACAGCGACTGGGACGTATGGTTCTGGGCCGACGGAGTTGACGGAAGCGCCTCTACATTCCAGAAAAAACTGGATAAAAACGGCTGTGCAGTGACAGATTACACAGTGCCGGCAGGAAAGAGCTCGCTGTCGTTCATAGTAAGAAAGGGCGGGGACAGCTGGTCAGCAAAAGACGTTGACAAGGACCAGAGCATCGACCTTACTAAGGCTAAGAACGGAAAGCTCGATGTCTATGTCTTTTCAGGGATAGAAGGGTATGCCGCAAAGTTCGGCAACACTGTGGTTTCGGCGGCATCAAGCGGCAAGAAGACCATCAGGGTTACCATGATGCAGGCTCTTGACAAGAAGACAGATGCAAAGAAAGCATTCAAGGTCACAAACTCTGTAAAGAAGAGTTTTAAGATCAAATCAGTAAAGGCTGCTAAGAATGTCTATACCCTGACTCTTTCAAAGTCCATTTCTTTCCGTTATACCACTTACATCACCTATGGCGGTGTAAAGACAAAGGTTACCACACCTGATTATTATTCATCAGCTGAATTCGAGAAAGCATACACTTATACAGGAGACGATCTCGGAGCCACCTACACAGCAAAGGCTACCACTTTCAAGCTCTGGGCGCCGCTTGCAGGCAAGGTGAAGCTTAATCTCTATAAGTCAGGAACAGAGGGTGCCGATGACAAGATAAAGACTATAAGCCTGAAAAAAGGTTCAAAGGGTGTATGGTCAAAGAAGGTATCCGGAGATCTGAATGGTACTTACTATACATATGATGTGACTACCGACGGAAAGACTCAGAAGGATGTTATCGATCCGTATGCGCGTACCTGCGGCACCAATGGAAACAGAGGAATGGTGATCGACCTGTCTTCTACAGATCCGACAGGATGGAGCACAGATAAGAATCCGAATGAGATAAAGAACTATACGGATGCAGTAATCTATGAGATGCATGTGGGAGATTTTTCAAATGACAAGTCTTCCGGAATGAAAAACAAAGGAAAGTACCTGGCATTTACAGAGAGCGGAACGAAGAACTCAAGCGGTCAGGCAACAGGCACAGACTATCTGAAGGATCTCGGGATCACCCATGTACAGCTTCAGCCGGTATATGACTACAGCTCAGTGGATGAATCAAAGAATACCGATCAGTATAACTGGGGCTATGACCCGCAGAATTACAACATTCCTGAGGGCTCATATTCTACAGATCCGTCTAACGGAGCTGTTCGAGTAAAAGAATTTAAGGAGATGGTAGAGTCTCTTCACAAAAACGGCATGAGCGTAGTCATGGATGTGGTCTACGGACATGTAGCTTCAAAGGATAATTTCTGCATCAACAGGATCGTGCCGGATTACTATTCAAGACCGAATTCAAACGGCTCATACTGCGGAAATGATACGGCAACAGAGAGATCGATGAATCGCAAGTACATCGTGGATTCGTTTGTTTACTGGGCAAAGGAATATCACATAAATGGCTTCAGGCTTGATCAGTCTTATCTGTTTGATACAGAGACCATAAACGAGATAGTAAAGGCACTCCACGAGATAGATCCGTCGATCATAGTATATGGCGAGGGATGGAATAATACGACAAACCCGACGAAGAGCGGACTTGGCTTTGCTACACAGAAGAATTCGAAAGCAACACCTCAGGTCGGATTCTTCAATGATCAGATCCGTGACGGCGCAAAGGGCGGTGTGTTCAACTTCACAGAAGCAGGATACGCTACCGGAAACAGTGATAAGACAAATGATATCATAAAGTCCGTAACAGCCTCCGCCGACTGGCTGAAGTCGGATAACAGGGCTTCTCAGACGATAAACTATGTATCCTGCCATGACAACGATACGCTTTTTGACAGGATCCAGGCTTCATCAGCTGCAACAGGCCAGGCAATAATGGTAGCTCAGAATAACCTTGCTTCATCCATTGTATTTATGTCTGAAGGCATTCCGTTCATGCAGGGTGGAGAAGAGATGCTCCGTTCAAAGGAACTGCCATCCGGAGTGAAATACGGTGACACTAACGATATTAAGTCTGCAAAGGGTAGAGATTTCTGGGTAAACAGCTACAGCTCGAATGCTGCATGCCTGAAGGCTTACTATGAGGCTGACAAGAACTTCTCTGCAAGCAGTATCAACGCTTTCAAGTGGGATAATCTCGGAAAGAAGGAGTACCAGGATGTCTATAATTATTACAAAGGCCTGATCTCATTCAGAAAGGCTCATCCGGCTCTTCGCATGACAAGCGGCAGCGATATAGATTCTTCTGTCAAATTCTTAAGCACAACCAGTGATAATGTGATCGCATACACTATCGATGGTAAGAGCTCAGGAGATTCTGCACAGCAGATCCTTGTGATCTTCAACCCGAATCAGAAGTCTGAGGACATCAGCCTTCCTTCAGGAGACTGGAAGGTCTGCATCAATAAAGAGACCGCTGGCACGACAGAGCTTTCGTCCGCAAGCGGAAAGATAAGTGTGGAACCAGTCAGCTGCACTGTACTTGTGAGATAACAAGGATCATTACGCAGCTTATGTAAATTTCAGGCAGCAGGGAAAGCCGGATCTCCAGACTCCGGCTTTCCTTTTTTTATGAGTATTTTTCGGCTCTTCGGTAGTCTCTGTGGGTAGGAAACTCCATTCCTTTTGAGTATCACTGCGTTCATCTATTCCTCGACTTTCTGTTAGGAAGTCAGCAGCTTCCATGTAATAATCCTCCTGATCATTGGTAGATTATATATGTTTTGACTTGTATTATATACTAAATATGCCTTTGTTTCAAACAGAAGCAGTAATATATAACAACATTATATTAGCGGTTAAATATTCATTTATCCGAACGCATGTTTCCCAAACGTGGTTATGCGTGGTTATGACCGTGGTTTGATGACCATTGATTAAGGATTGACGAACTAAGGCTATGCTGTTTGATTTCTACTATTACTGACGCTTTCTGAGAACTGGCGGAATATCTTCTGGCAGTCTTCATTGGTCTCATACCAGTATTCCGGATGCCACTGTATTCCCCATACAAAACTGTGAGCTGGCATATACACAGCCTCTATTATACCATCCTCTGATACAGCCATTGGTTTCAATTGCTCAGAGAGATCTTTTACAGCCTGGTGATGTATGCTGTTTACATGAATATGGTTCTTTCCAAGCAGCTTATATAGTGAGGTGTCTGGAAGGATACTTACATCATGACATAATCCGTGATTTCTGTCATTCATTATCACCAATAAATGCTACTGCTTCAACCTCACAGAGCATCCCTGCCGGCAGATCCTTTACGGCAACGCAGCTTCTGGCAGGCTTTGATATGAAATACTTCTCATATATCTGGTTAAATGCCTTGAAATCGCCCATGTCTGCAAGGAAGCAAGTAGTCTTTACCACATGGCTGAAATCTGTCTCTGCTTCCTTTAACAGTTCTCCGACATTCTTACAGGCCTGCTCTGCCTGTGCCTCAATGCCCTCCGGAGCGTTCCCGTCAGCCGGGTTCACGCCGATCTGCCCCGACAGAAATACCATGTCTCCTGCTATGATCCCCTGTGAATATGGTCCGATAGCTGCCGGAGCCTTATCTGTACTGATATACTTCATATTATTCCGATATCTCCTTTCCATTTGTACAATCCATGATCTCTCCGATTATCGCATAATGCGGCTCCCACGCATCGTCTGTACCATCAGGTGTCACATTAGGGTATGTCTTCGGAATTCACTCGTATACCTCGTAGGGTGGACGAACACGGTCACTATGGATCTGCCCTTGAAAGCATGACCCCATATCGTTCCGAGTTCACCCCAGCCGACGGTCATGGTATTGTAGTCGTTCATGTCTCCGGCTGTTACCAGAGCCCACTTCTTATTGAAAAGCTCAAATGCTTTGTAATCTTCTTCCTTAAAGTCCATATTGATCCTCCATGAGAATTTATTGTCCGGTATATTCTATCACTTCGTCAGCCAGAGGAATAGATGGTGCCGCCCCGTTCCTCGTGACTGCAAGCGCAGATGCTCTTGATGCGATATCGAGAGTATCCTTGATATGCCTACCCTGTGACATCGTTGCTACGAAATATCCTGTAAAAGTGTCTCCTGCGGCTGTCGTATCAACTGCTTCTACCTTGTAAGCCTTCTGCCTCATCTTGTGAGTCCCATCACAATAGATAGAACCATCTTCTCCCAGCGTGAGTACAAACTCTGCTTTTGGGAATCTGATGTTCATGCTGTCAAGTATCGCATAGGGATCTTTTTCACCTGAGATCTGGTAACCTTCGACTTCATTCAGTATGAACATTGAAATTTTCCGCAGATCTAGGCTCAGAAGTTCATCATTTATCGGCGACGGATTCAGGATGATTCCCATTCCTTTCTCATAAGCCCTGTCAATTATATATCCAAGGCTGCTTATCTCATTCTGTAGAAGCAGCATATCGCCTCTGCCAAAATTGGCAAGCACTTCATCAACGAACTTCTCACCAATCTTCTGGTTAGCCCCGCCATAGGCTATGATGGAGTTCTGCCCGCTCTCATCGACCTGTATGATCGTATGTCCGGTCTTCTCATCTATAGTTCTGATATACGAAGTGTCAACACCGCTGACTCCGCACATAGTGACCAGCTGTTCTCCATCAGCCCCGATCATCCCGGCATGATATACCTTCGCGCCTGCGCGTGCAATGGCGATTGACTGGTTCAGTCCCTTGCCGCCACAGTATTCATGCATGTCAATGGCACGGATGGTCTCTCCGGGAGTCACAATATTCTTCACCCTGTACACATAGTCGATATTCAGCGAACCGAAATTCAGAATCTTCATAAGTGCAGCCTCCTTGTGTTTTTAGTACCACTGCTATTTTACCATATATTTTGATCCGCTTTCTTCATTTTTACCTGTCACGCAGCTCTCTCAACAGTCTGTCTGCAAGAACCAGGTATTCGTATCCATTTGAACGAATCTTCCTGAATGATTTAAGATGCATCAGGCTCGGATCGACAAGCTTTTCATCTCTGTCGGCCGCTGTCTCCACATCTTTCTCGAAAGGATGCCCTGTAAGAAGGCAAGCTGCCAAGTAGATGACCTTTGGAGCATCAAGATAAGCAGCTTCCATGTTGTACTTTCGCCCGAAAATGTGGGTCACGATTTCTTTCGTCCCATTTACATAGTAAGGGAACTCATCCTTTCTGTATTTTCCTCTTGCACCTATGCATATTGCTGCCTGGAGTTCTCTGATATGGGATTCACTGTAATTATCACTCGTTATCATATGTACTATCCCTTCTGCTCGCTGTCAGAACCTGCTTCACTTTCTTCTCAGCGCCTTTCCTTCTGGCATATCGGAACATCGTATTTTTATCAATGATATAAGATTCGGATGCTCCTCTGATCACGCTAGCCTTTTCTTCATCTGGTACAATCCTGCTGACAAATCGGTCTGCAATAATATCCACAATGATCTGCTCCAGCCTTATTTCCCAGTCTCTCTTAAGTCCTCTCGGAGCTTCTGAAATCAGCCGGCAGACAACAATCTGGTCATCCTGAAAATATCTGTAGAACTCATCTACGCCAGGTTTAAGCATGACCTTTCCAGGATAGGCTTCAAATAATGTATTAAATACCTGATCAGTGAAATCATTCTCTACATATACAATCGCTGTATTACGGCCTATAAGGTGATTTATAAACTCGTTCAGCTGAACCAGTTCGAAGACACGGAAGTCAAGATCAATATAGTTACTGTTTATTATACTTACGATATCTTCAGCCACTTTCTGATATCTGTAATGATACTGACTTTTACTTCCTGCTTTTGAATACAGTCCCCAGCCGCTTCTGACGAGCTCGCCACTGTCAAGTCTCTTACTCAGATCGTATGAAATCTGGGGAGCAGTCATGTGATAAGTTTCTGACATTGTGCTGGAATATTCTCTTCTTGAAAAAGTCCCTTGTTTCACCAGCATTTCCGGTAATGCAATCTCACTCATTTCAAATCCTCCTTTTATAAAATCGGCAATACATAATCTATTTTGCCATTTTTATGATTATAAGTATACATCCTCTGTGGAGCCATGTCAATTATAAAATCGGCAAGTTTCTCGTTTTTTGCCAATTTTATGATTGTCGTCGACATGATTCGCTTAGTAAATTGTATACGCAATTTCGTTCGAGTGATTTTCGCCATAAAAAGAGAGCTGTCCCGATTTTCGAGACAACTCTCTTTTCCACTCATTTTTGATAGATGATCTGTGCCGCTTTCAGACACTCTGACCTGAGTTGTGTCCGGATCAGGCGCACATTGGAAAATGCACATTTATCCGCCAAATATTTTGCGCGGTCACTTACCTCTACGGTGTCACATGTGTCAGATGAACGCGTCCCCATTGTCACACATGTTTGTCCCTGGTTCTGTTTGTTGCATCTCTGTCATACAGTGCGACGTAGAACAGATCACCAAGTCCTGGATCATGGATAAGCCTGCCCAGATCACGAATACGATGGATACGACCATCCCTGGTGCGAATACGGTAATCAACCTCATCTATTTCTCGCTTATTGCTTTGTATCTGTGCCTCAATGCTCTGCTCTACCAGAGTCACGTCTTCCGGATATACAAAGCCCCGGAACGATCCGCCTGTATATGCGACAAACTCATCGAAGCTTGAGCATCCACACATTGTCAGAAGTGTCTCGCTTGCGATAAGGATTTCCTCAGTGTCATCGGCTCGGTAGATCATAAAAGCCACTGGAAGATTATTCGAAAGACTGCTCACTGTCAGAGTCAGCTGTTCAGGCCGTCTTGTATCTGAAGTCCATGTATAAGGGAGTGCCTTGTGTTTCCCGCTCATTTTTACATCGTACAGAGCGATATCTGCCTTGTGATAGAGGTCACTCATATTATCAGCCTGTGATGGATAAAATGCGTATCCGCAGGATATATGAAAATCAAACTCCTGCCCCTCAGAGTTCATATGAAAAGTCTCATCTGCAAAGGATAAAACCTTTTTCTCCATGACCTCAGAACTATCACCATAGAGCAAAGCCTGAAATTCATCTCCGCCATTCCTTATCAGAATGCTGTATCCTCCAAACGCCTCCTGCATCTTTGTGACAAGCAGCTGAATAGCCTCATCACCAGCAGCATGACCGTACACATCATTGATCTGTTTAAAATTGTCGATATCCATTGCAGCAAAGACAGCCTGAAAGGACCTGTCTTTATTTTCACTCAGACAGGTCGCCACTCTTCTGTCACCGCCTCGTCTATTGTATATCCCTGTGAGGGCATCCCGGTCAGACTCATCTTCAAGCGTATGATTCTGTTCTTTAAGCTTTCTATTCAGTTCTACCAGACTGGCATAGGTTTTGTCATTCCTGCTTTTGAGTAGCGCAACAAGAAGATATATCGCAATCAGTGAAAGGATGATTACCATACACTTGTACCTGTTCTCTGCACTGAATGAGATGATGTTATGATCATCTGAGAAAAAGAACAGCGCATAGAAAATAATGCAGGCTGCACTGACCGCACCTGGTATATTTCCAAAGCCTGCAGTGAAACCTATCATGAAGATCACAAGGACTATCACCGGGTTCGGGATGTCCAGAATATATGCAATATAGCTTGCTAGCAATGTCATCGCAGCGCTTAGAACCGCGAATAAAAGCCCCCGGGCAAAAGATTTTTTCTTATCCATAATAATGAATATTTTATCCTAAAGGCTTTATAACCGCAAGCAAAAAAACTAATTTCTGATCGCACTGTATCAGATTTATATATGTCTAATGCTTCCTTTTCAGGCAAGTGTAAGCAGCAGAGCCATTTTGAAATTACCATCGGCCTTTACATAATGTGCGCCGCCCTTATCAAACTTAAAATTTTCACCTGCTTTTATATGATATTCTTTGCCCTCATATCCTATCGTACCTTCTCCATCAAGAGCAAAGATAAGAGCCTCGCCCGGTGCTGCATGTTCTGGAAGAGCGCAGCCCTTTGTAAAGCTCATCACAACAAACTTCAGACCCGGATCGTTTACCAGATCCATGTTTACGATCTTACCATCCTGATAAGGTACGAGATCCTTCAGTGCAAAAACCTCTGATGACTTTAAAATACTGTTCATGTGTGTATCCTCCTTCAGCGTGATCTCAAGATAAACTGCGCCATTTTCTGTTCTGCTACCAACCGGTGTCCCCGTCGGCGTAATGGTGGCATTGCCTTCTGTCAGATTCACTTCTCCTGCTTCTGATAAAACCATCTTCATTTCGCCCTGAAGAACATACCAGATCTTAGGATATCCATATATTTCTGGACTGATATCTGTTCCCGCTCCAAGTGCGAAGACACTTGTATAAAATCCGCCAGCATCAGATAACAGCTCCGAAACTGTGCATCCCGGTATCACTTTATTGTCTTCTGCAAGACTAAAGACTGTGCCGCTATTTTTCTTCATGTTGTCTACCTCCTGGCATCTCCCTATGACAACAATATATCATCATAACGAATCAGATGCCGTTGCAAATACAACAGTGATAGTCAAATTGAATATTTTGATCATCGATTTATTTTTTAATAGTGTCGACATAGCCAGTTTCAGTCAGAAGATTTCAGTCCATGAGTATAGTCATTATACTGTTATCTCCTGTACGGAATAACAGGTGCCGGATCATCAGAATGCTCTCCGATCATCTTTTCCATCCAGATCATATCATACCACCTGCCAAATTTATACCCACTGTCATGGAACTTACCGACGAGAGAATATCCCATATGCTCATGAAACCTGGCACTGTTATCCGTCAGATATTCATCATCCTCTTTAGGATAACCTATACAGGCATTCAGGTTCAGGACATTCATCTGCCTCAGTGCATCTTCAAGCTTCAGATACAGGTTTTTACCAATACCCCGATGCCTTACATCCGGATCCAGATATATCGTGGTCTCCACTGACCAGTCATAGGCTTTCCTGCCCACAAAAGGTCCTGCATACGTATATCCAAGAATCCTGCCATCTTCTTCCGCAACAATGTATGGGTACCTTTCCAGCGTATGCTGAATCCGGTTTCTGAATTCGTCTACAGAAGGCACTTCCCACTCAAAAGAGATCGCCGTTTTTCTGACATAATACGAGTATATTTCAAGAAGTCTTTCTGCGTCAGATATTTGTGCTGATCTGTAATTCATAGTCTGCCATTGTCCTCCATATATTCAAGAAGTCCTTTACAATCCTCTTCTATCTGATCTGCACACAGTGCATGGATTTCCAACCGCCACTTATCATCCTTGAATTTATCCATGTGTTCATTTTATCAGAATAACAGGTAAAAAAGAAGTGCTTTACAGGACGTTACCCATTCGTTCGGCCCTGACAGGAAAAATGAAATGAATTCTTAACAATTAGAACACATTTTTTTCACAGATAGTCTGTATGATAAGTTTATCGATAGCAGAAATGCTATTCGAATTTTTTTCATACTCTCCCCTTTTTGCCACGGATTTTTATCCGTGGCTTGTTTTTTTGTATAGATCTGTTTCCATCTATCCATACAGCTATAAAAAAAGGACCGTAAGAAAATCTCACGGTCCAAAAGAGGGGGAGTATGAAAAACGAAAACAATTTCCATCAAAGGTATTCCCTTTGACAATTATTAATGTACCAGCCTACTGTGAAAAAATTGTGGACGTTATGTAAAAAATTTATATAAGACCTACACAATTAAGATTTCTTAATATTTTTTCTATATGATTGCCATCGCGTCTTATCTGCGTTAAAATAGAATAGTATGGGTATGGGTTTTTAAAAGGAAAAGTAGTATAAAAATATGGATCTGATACAGACTCTCGACCTCACGAATTTTCTGCTGGTGCTCCAGATGATCCCCATGATCGTCATGGCCTGGATCGGAGTCATCGCATTCTGGGGTCTGGTAAAACACAGGCGGCCCAAGGCTGTCTATATAAAAACAGAACAGAATAACTTCGGTATCATAGTCTGTGCGCACAATGAGGAGACCTCTATCTCTCATCTGCTTGACAGTATTGACACCTCCGACTATCCACACGAAAAGATACACGTATTCCTGATAGCAGATCATTGTACCGACAGAACCGCTGATATAGGGCGCAGTTACCCTTTTGTCACGGTCATGGAACGAAATGAAGGGCCTCAGGATGGTAAGGGTTCAGTGCTCAAATGGGCTCTGCCGCGCATTTTCTCACTGGATAAAGAGAATAAGATCGGTGCTTTCGCAGTGTTTGACGCGGATAATGTATTAAAGCCTGACTTCCTTACCAAAATAGATGACAAGCTCCGCCGTGGCAACCGCATAGTTCAGGGCAATCGTCTCGGAGGGCAGCCGTACCGCTCTTTTGTGACCAAGTGGTACACTCTCTACTGGGCCTGCTATACGATATTCTTCTCGTATGCCAGAGAGAAGGTCGGACTGTCTGTGTTCCTTACCGGAACAGGATTTGCTGTCGATGGAGATCTCTTACGGCAGATAGGCTGGAATACCAGTACCATCACCGAAGACGTAGAGTTCTCTCTCGATAATGTCCTCCGGGGGCAGAGGGTTTCCTTCTGCATAAAGGCTGTCTGCTACGACGAGCAGCCGCACCAGATAGGTGTGATGTTTCATCAGCTGGCGAGATGGTGCACCGGCGGCTATCAGGTGCTTAAGAAGGACTTTAAGTCTCTGGTTTTTGACCGAACAAAGCCCGTGCGCAAAATGCAGCGTGTAGACGCAGTAATGCTGCTTCTGATGGGACCATGTTCATGGATCTCCGCGATCATCTCCTATATAAACAACGTGATCATCTACCTGAAACTGCCGCTTTTATACTTCCTGCCAGCTGCGGGATTTACGACACTCAGTCTGATTTTCATGTATTTTGCAGTATTTTTCACAGCGAAATACAATCATATCCCTATGCGAAAAATAGGAATTCTGCCTATACTGACTTTCCCGCTGTTCCTGTTCGTCTACATGCTCTGCTCGATAAAGACCTGCTTCTTCCCTACCCGCAAATGGACGACCATAAAACACGAGGCGCTTAACACCGCCCAATAAAAAAACGCCTCTGCACTTTGTATGGCAGAGGCGCTTTTTCTTATCCCATAAGCCAGGAGAGGTAACAGCTCTGGCAGTGGTTGTGTTCGACACTTGTCTGATCGAAGTCAGTACCGGTAATGTCATTAAAGGTCTGTGACATTGTATCGCGGTCAGTTTCGCTCATCTCTATATCTGTACCGTATCTGCGATAAGTTCCGAACTCCATATATACACTGGAACTCAGTCTGCTTATCAGGTCACTCTCGTTCAACAGGTTTAACTCTTCCAGAGTCTTTGCCAGATCATCAGAATTCTCCGGCGGAAGTGTCGTAACCAGATCTGAAGGATTTATGTAGTTAAAGATATTCGTATACTTCGAAGTATCCTTATACCTTGACTTAGTGACTTTAGGAGCTGCAAAAGTATAAGCATACACTGAGTTTTTCCCGTACTTGTCAGAAAGCCGCTTTGCCATAAGCTGGGCTACTGCTGCTCCTCTGCTGTGGCCCGTCACCCAGAAAAGAGTCTTTCCTTTTTTAAGCTTGTTCTTACTGATATAAGTGTTCAGTTTCTTGTGTACCAGCTTTTCAGTGGCATTAAAGCCCTCATGAACTGTACCGGAACCCAGGTTCAGATTGCTGTACCACTCATCCCTCGTGGAGGTTCCTTCGAGGATCACAGCTACCACCGTCTTTTTCCCGACTTTTCTCTTTCCGAAGTTAAAGGTCAGGTTATTGTAGTTCGAGTCTGACACGCTGTATCTCTTGTTTGAGAAGCCGATCTCTTTCATAAATGACTTGATATCCGACTCAGAATACACCGCCGACGAAACGGCCATCGATAGCAGCGCCAGAGCGTCCTGCCGTTTTGCCGTACTATTAGTGAAATACTCGTCAGAATACACCACCGCCGCATTCATTTCCTCATCGTCAAAGGCTCCATCCGGATAGGAAAAATTCACGGTCTTCTTTGTATTTTTTGCCTCTGCCTCACAGGCACTTCCCGATAAAACTGTAGTTACTGAAACCGCAGCCACCATGGCTGCGGCGATCAATTTTTTAAAAGTCATATAAGGTCCTCTTAGCTTCTTCGTCTGTCGTGAGTCTTGTAGTACTCTGTTTTATTATGGTACATCATCTGCTCTGCCGCAAGCTGCGCGCGTTCCCTTCCGGCAGAATTCTCTGTCCAGCCCCAGCCTATCGAAACATGAATAGAACTCTCATCTATCGTCTTCTTCTTTGCAGACATGACTTTGTCAAAATGGTCTGAGTCCGGATCCTCAAAGGTGATAATAAATTCATCTCCTCCTATCCTGTACATATGTCCATCCGGATAAGTCTCCTGCAGAAGCTGTGCTGTCCTTATGATCAGCTGGTCACCCTTCGCGTGTCCGAAACAGTCATTCGTACTTTTCAGGCCATTCAGATCAGCAAAAATGATTCCCAGCGGCATACGCTTTCTTTCGATACGCATCATATCTTCTTCATAGGCGTTCCTGTTATCACAGCCCGACAGCTGGTCTTTTCTCGACAGGTCTGTAAGCTGGTCGATAAGCATCTGATTTTTTACCTCAGCATTCAGGAACAGAGTTATCGTCTGCAGCAGACTCTTTGTATTCAATACTTCAGCCTTAACATAATTCTCTACCCCCATATACCCTACTACCTGGTTCCCGTCTTTCATCAGGACTTCCATGAAGTTATGGCACATAGGATTCTCTATGCCTTCAGGAACTTTTTCCATTATCTCATCGACATCAGCGACGATGATCACATCGTCCTCGTTCGCGTATCTCTCCCACCATTTTACATTATGAATGGTCTCTGTCAACGGATGCTGGCTCTTCTCTACTCCTGGAGCACACCACTCACGGACTTTCTGCATTTTCCCACCTATGACCAGACCGAGGTATATCCTGTCAGGGTGGATCAGTGTGCCCATTTCCGCCATGATCTTGCCTGCAGCATCTGTGAGGCTGTCTCCCTGATGCAGAAACTTCGCGCAGCGGATGATCACGTTATCCACCTGTTCATTTATTGCTATCTGATCCTGTTCTGAGATCTGCGGTCCTAGGCCAGCCAGCTTGTCGAAGTGAAGCCTCCTGAATTCATCTATCGGAACCGGTTTTGAATACAGATAACCCTGAAAATACGTCACCGGATATCTCTGCAGAAAAGCCTGGAGCTCCTCATTTTCTATTCCTTCTATACAGATAGCCTTTCCACTGTCTGTAACCGAGTGTGTCAGACCATTTATGATATTCTGGTCAATCCTGTTTTCGAGGATATCCTTTATAAACTGACGGTCTATTTTTACCTCATCGATAGGCATTTTTCGAAGAAGATTAAGTGACGAATACCCTGTCCCGAAATCGTCTAAAGCAAACCTGATGCCCCTCGCGCGAAGCGATACGACCTTATCACGGAGCATATTCTCGTCCATGATACGGCATCTCTCAGTAAGCTCAAGGCAGAGGTTCTTCGGTGAGTATCCTGTCTCATCGAGGATATTTATAACAGAATCCGCGAAATTCGACTTTTCTATCTGCGCATAAGACAGATTTACGTTCACTACGAAATCCGGGTCTCTTTTCGCAAAATCCTTTGAATCAATGCACGACTGCCTTAAGATAAAGCTTCCAAGCTCAGGAAATACCGTGTCTTTTTCAAGAATAGGTATAAACTCATCGGGACTTACAACACCGTACTTGTCATTTTTCCAGCGGATAAGCGCCTCCATACCGGCGAGAGTTCCGTTAGATACCCTTATGATAGGCTGATAACATAGGAAAAATCCCCTGCATCCGTCGATAACGCTCTCCCGGATCACATTCAGCTCTTCAAGCCACTGTTTGTTCTTATTAGAAATCCGGTTATGGAAAAGTACCAGCTCACCCTGATGCCTGTCCTTAGAGTCTCCGTATGCATAGAGAAGGCAGGAATACAGGGTGTGCGAGCTGATCTTATTATCTGTTACTTCCATCGCACCACATGCAAGAAACAGGTGTATCCTCGAATTCTCTACCTCTATTCCCTGCTTGCAGTCCAGGCGGAGCCTCTCATAGATCCCCTCCATATCGACCCTGCTTATCGTCCCAGACCTTACCGCGAACTTCGCGCCTTCCATCCTGTAGATATCGCAGTCATCTCCGAAGTACCTGCGGAGCATGCCGGTAAATTCCATCAGAACCTGGTTACCAAATGAATAACCATAGACGTCATTTACCTCAGCGAAGTGAGTAGAGCCGATAAGCAGTACAGTTCCCCTCCCGCCATTTAACCTGCTCGTCTTTACATCATTAAAAAAAGCGTAGAGATTTGGCAGCGACGTGACCGTGTCTATACGGTTCTGAATTCCGTAATTTATCACTGTGCCAGCTATATAAGCCGGAGCAGTTCCATCATCCCTTATATATGATGCGGATATCTCACAGTTTACATAGCTTCCATTCTTATCCTTTATACGGCATTTGACATGGATCTTTCCGGTAGACTGTATACGCATGGCCTCCATCCGGTCTTCGAATTCAGGTCTGTCCTCCGGATGAATTCTAAGCAGCCAGTCCTGTTCTCCTTCAGATATCTGTTCACCAGGCAGCCCGAAAAAGTCAACAGCTGACCTGCACCATCTGATCTCTCCTGTCTGCTCGTCGAGGACAAACAGGTATCTGCCGTCGTCTGCTGATGTAAACGCAGAAAAAAGACTGTTCAGCAGTACCTTGTCCCTGAATAATCCTGGCATTATCTCCATAATCGCTCCTCCTTATAAGGATTTGAAACCATACTTTTCATACTGCTCTCTCCTCTTTGTATCATCAAGCCGCTCCAGAGACAGCTGATCTATGCTGTGTCTAAGCCTTACATCTCTATTTATCTCAGCCAGTTCAGCACTCATGAAAGCGGAATCCCTGTACTCCTTCAATGCTTTTATAGGGCTTCTCTTTACTCCGAGCTTTTCCTTCCAGAAGGCGGCAAGCTTTTTTTCTGATCTGGCGTCGGCGCAGGAATCTATCGCCTGATAAATAGCCTCAAGAGTTCCGTACTCTCTTAAAAGCGGTGCTGCTGCAGAGCTTACACCCTTTACCCCGGGGATGTTATCAGAGGTATCTCCAGTAATCCCCTTCAGATCAGGGATCTGTGAGGGTTTCACACCGTATTCAGAAAGGCAGATCTCAGGTGTTATCTGCGCCGCCTTGTCCGGAAGCGCAAATCCCTTACCATCTGAAAAAATGCCCGAATACTTCTGGTTTATCGCATCTGCTTTATCCTGCTGTGTCTGTAAAAGCCAGAGAGTTGTATTTTTATCTATCAACTGCAGATAGTCATGATCTTTCGTGATGATATAAGTCGGCATTTTTGATGAAAAAAGTGCTGCTGCACTTCCTGCCAGATCATCTGCCTCATACTCATCGCTCATCTCAACCGCATAGCCTATCTGTTCGAGCATATCTTCCATCTGGACGAACTGATGCTTTAAAGGCTCCGGTGTCGCCGAGCGTTGCGCCTTATACTCAGAGTATTTTCTTCTTCTGAAAGTGTCTCTTGTAGTATCAAAGCAGATAACCATATGAGTTATCTGCTGTTCTTTTTCTATTTTTTTCAGGGTCTTTGTCATAGCATACATGGCATTTGTGTAATAGCCATTGTACTGCATTATCTGCCCATAGTACTGTTTCCTCTTCTCCTCATCCTTCTCGAAAAGGATCTGCTTCGGAAGAAGGCCATAGTACGAAGTGACCAGCATCGAAGACCCATCTACTATAAGTAGCCTATCCATCAGTCAAGCTTTATCCCGGAAAGCAGGCTGCCAAGGCTTGTCGTGGCTTCCTGTCCTGATGAATACTCATGCTCTTCTGACTCTTCCTCAGCTGGTTCTCCGTTCGGGTCATCCACAAGACCCTTCATCGAAAGTGAGATCTTGCCGTCCTTGATGCCTTTTATCCTTACCTTTACGGTCTCTCCTTCTTTTACTATCTCTCGAGGAGTTGCTATTCTTCTCTCTACAAACTCTGATATATGCACAAGACCTGAAATACCATCACCAAGGTTTATAAAGGCCCCGTATGGCATTATGGACTCTACTGTTCCTTCTACTACATTCCCCGGGGTCAGCGAAGCTATACGCTTATTCCTCTGGTCTGCCTCCTGTTCCCTGATCAGTTCCCTTGCAGAGAGGATAAGTCTGTCATTTTCCTGGTCAGCTTCAGTCACGAGTACATTTATCCTTTTTCCTACAAAACTGTCCAAATCTTCTACATAGTGTCCGGAAAGTCTTGATGCAGGGATAAATCCCCTGATGCCTTCAGCATATGCTACACATCCGCCTTTTACTGCTTCGATGATCTCCACTTCGATCGGCGTAGAAGATGCCATCTCGGCTCTGAGCTTGTCCCAGTCAAAGTCCTCTTCTGTCTCCTGTTTCTGATGTTTCTCAAGAGATTCATTTATTTCTTTTTCGTAATCCTTCATTGTCTCTTCAGCCATTGTATATGCTCCTTATAAAAATATGTCTTTATCTGTAGTTAAAGCAGAGTTCCTTACCATGATAGTTATCAAGTCCCGCAAAGGTGCAGCCCTTTGACTTATAGTGCTTTATCAGCTTTTCTGTGACCTCAGGTGTATGGTACTTGGCATTTGTATCATGCTGTAAAAGTACAACCGGTCCCTTGCCCCAGTGTGAATTGCGGCCATTTTTTACTAGAGTAGCAGTACCGTAATACTTGCTTGAAGCAGCATCTCCTGTCGAAGCATTCCAGTCCATCTCCTTGTAGCCTTCCTTGTGGAGCTGCTTTAACACTGCATTTCTTATCTTTTTATTCATGTAGTGGTTGTTACCGCCGCCTGGGAACCTGAAGTAGTGAGGCTGAACACCTGTCACATCCTTTATCAGCTTCTCGGTCTTGTGGAAATCCTTAAGGTAGGCATCTGCACTCTTATAGATTTTCTTATAGTCATGTGTATAAGTATGAATTGCAAGAGTGTGGCCGTCAGCAGCTATCTGTTTCAGAATCTTCTTATTAGATGCTGCCTGATTCCCAACTATGAAAAAAGTGGCTTTTACGTTATACTTTTTCAGTACCTTAAGAAGCTTTGGAGTCACTTTACTTCCAGGTCCATCATCAAACGTCAGGTAGATAGTCTTGTTATCATTCAGCTTCTTTACCTTGACAGTGATAGAAGATGAATCTCCATGCTCTGTCGTGACAGTTACTTTCGTCTTTCCTGACGAAAGTGCACGAACTTTTCCCTTCTGTGATACTCTGGCTATCGCATCATCCTCTACAGCATAGGTAAGCTTTGTTTTTTCGCCTTTCGTCCATTTGATCTTAAGCTTTGTGGTCTGATCCGGGTAAAGACTTACCGACTTCTTCTTAAACTTTGCTTTGGCATAGGTGATGGCAGCCGGAGTCACTGTTATGGCTTCTCCCGAAGCGACTACAGCTGAACCTGAAGTGGCATTAGCACCTGATGCAACTGTCTTATCAGATGATGCCTGAGCCGTGATCGGAACAGCAGTCAGCAGCAGTGCAGCAGAAAGCATAGTTACGATAATTTTCTTAAGCATAAAAAGTCCTCTCTTTACAGAAATTTTACTACAATATAGTATAAGATTTAGTGGATTTTTTTTCAATATAAATTTCTTTTTAAACTTCATTTAGACTTCGCCTGTTATCATATGAACCATCAAAGGAAATAACAAGCACAGAAAGGAGCCATTTATGAAGAACAGAAATTACAAAAAAATCCTCGCAGTAGTCATAGCATCGGCAGCCGTAGCAACCACAGCGGCCGGGGTGCCAGCGGTATCAAAGGTCATGTCAGCAAAAGCCGACTCTGAGACAGCCACATCCACAAGCCAGAGCACAGACAGCTCTGACAATAAAAGTCAGAACAGTGATAACAAGCAGCCTCCTCAGATGAGTGATGGACAGACACCTCCTGACAAGCCAGGTGAAGATAATTCGAACGGTGGAGGGCAGAAACCTGGCGGCGGAGAATCTACTAGCGTAACCTACAGCTCCGCTACTACTTTCAAAAAGTCAAAGACTACAAAGAACAAGACCTACTCATCAAAGAAATCCGGTCAGAATGCAGTCACCGCTACAGGAAGTTCCACTAAGGTAACTCTTAAAAAAGCGAAGATCACGAAGACCGGCAGCTCCAGCGGCGGTGATTCCGATAACTTCTATGGCACGAATTCAGCCGCTCTCGCAAA
This sequence comes from Lachnospiraceae bacterium, assembly GCA_029226225.1. Classification (GTDB taxonomy): domain Bacteria; phylum Bacillota; class Clostridia; order Lachnospirales; family Lachnospiraceae; genus Weimeria. Next base: position 18,420 of record JAQXXU010000112.1, read on the forward strand.
AGATGGAGCAGTCCTTACGATAAAGAACTCCACTATAAAGACGACTGCTGATGGTGCCAACGGAACCTTTGCCTATGGCGGCAACGGAGCCCAGAATGGTGCTGCCGGAGATGGTTCTACAATAAAGATCTCGAATTCGAAGATCACCACCACAGGAAATAACGCAGGCGGCATAATGACCACAGGAGGCGGCACTACCTACGCCACAAACCTCACTGTAAAGACCTCCGGTACCTCTTCAGCAGCCATCAGATCAGACAGAGGCGGCGGCACAGTAAGAGTGAATAAAGGCACCTACACTACCTCCGGGACTGGCTCACCTGCTATATACTGCACCAGTGACACTTCAGTAAAGAATGCAAAGCTCGAATCCAAAGCTTCTGAAGGTATCGTCATAGAAGGAAAAAATACAGTTACCTTAAAAAATACTAAGCTTACCGCCAACAACACTAAGCTCAATGGGCAGGCCACTACCTATCAGGCAGTAATGCTCTATCAGTCGATGTCAGGCGATTCTGCTAAAGGCACGGCAGAATTCTCAGCTACAGGCGGAAGCATTACAAATAAAAACGGCAGTGTCTTCTATGTCACCAACACCACCGCAAACATCGACCTGAATAATGTAAAAATAACAAATAAGGATTCCGATAACGTACTTTTAAAAGTCGCAGCCGGAGCCTGGGGTACCAGTGGAAAAAACGGCGGAACAGTAACACTTACTGCTAAAAAGCAGACACTGTCCGGAAATATCACCGTAGATGATGTATCATCGCTTACCATGAAGTTGACTAAGAAATCATCATTTACAGGAACCATCAATTCCGGTAAGCAGGAAGGCACGGTAGATGTCACTGTAGAAAAAGGAAGCACCTGGACACTCACAGGAGACAGCTATGTATCTAGCCTTACAAACAAGGGAACCATAAACACAAACGGCCATACACTCTATGTAAACGGAGTCGCATACAAGGGCTGATAACTAAAAAGCCCCGGTTCTTTGATCAGAACCGGGGTATTTTCATGCATCGAGCATTTTATTGAATTCTTCTGCTTTTTCTCTTACTAATCTGTCAAACGGTCCTGACGACTCATCTACCTTGCATCCGTAGAAAAATGTGTCCGGTCCGACCTCTTTCGACTGCATTATCTTACCGTTTACCCGTATATCGTTGTACTTCAGTTCTACCCAGAGACCGTTCTTATACTTATGATTCAGGATAAAACCAAATCCATGATCTGATACATCGATAAGTTTTGCCTCATGATCGTTTGCCTTGCAGTCTTCGTTGATCGGGTATCTGGCTGACTCCCTGTGAAAAGTCAGATCATCATTATCATTTCGCTTTCCGTAAGTCAGATAGATCCGTTCCCCATGGTAATACACCGGCAGGATCTTTGCTTTTGAAATGATCGTATTTGATCCTTTGATCGAAAGACTTACATCCCCGTCTTTGAATTCTTCAAACTGCCCGTTCTCATCGGTACATGGCTCAAGGGCTATCAGACTGCCCTCTTCTACTATCACCGATGTCTTATATACTTTTGCTGAATCTGCTGTCTTATAATCGAGGATCACATCCATACCCTCTTTTAGCTTATCTGAAAGCATATCATTCCTCCTTTGCCCTCAAAAAGATAAATCGATTATATTAGATTCTGAATTTTTTATCAACCTTTTACTTATAAATACACTATGACATCGCAGTTTTCCGTCATGTCAGATTCCGGAATGTAGCAGCCGTCGATCTTTTTTCCGTTTACGGTCATTTTTTCAATACCTGACTGCCTGTGCCCCGGATTCTTTACCTGTATGCAGATACTCCTGTCTCTGAATGTCATATGCATCGAGAATTCAGTCCACTCAGAAGGTATCGAAGGGCTTATGTAAAGTCCGTTCTCATCCGGTCTTATACCACAGATCCCCTCGATGCAGGCGGATTCTATAACCCCTGCACTCTTAGCATGCCACGAGATATGGCTTCTTCCCATAAATGGGCTGTATTTTCCTTCGGTAAACTCGCTGTACACATATGGCTCTGTCTTCCTGATATCTGCCCTTCTGTTCTGGGATGCCGGAGCACTTTCTTCAAAGAACATAAACGCGTCGTCCCCATTTCCAAGAAGCGCTTCCGCTAAAATAAGCTTACCCTGGCTCTGTGAAAAAATACCGCCATTATCACGGATCCCGGGATTGTAGAGTGCTATCTCCCCGTTATCTGACAGATCATGAGGAGGGTCCACAGATACAGCACCATATGCTGTGTTCAGATTTTCTTTTACATATGTCAGATATTTACCGCCACGGTCATCGGCATATCCATCTATCAGTTCCTCAAGAGAAGACGAATACCATCCGTCATCTTTGTGCTCGGTAGTTTCGGGGATCAGCTGGCTAAAATCAGTGATCTCACCACGTGCCAGGCAGGTATATGGATTCCATGTGTTTACCATGCGGTTGAATATAGGAGACGGAGTCTGTACTTCGAAGGTAGATAACTTTTTGTTCCAGAAATTCTTGATATCCTTAAGTTCCTTTGAGACTACCTCTTTAGTGTGAACCTCATAGTGCCGTATGATCTCTGTTGATCCTGCATCAGACATAAGACCCGCGGTAAAGCAGACCACTTTACTTTCTCCCGGTTCTAATGTCACTTTATACGAAAGGGCTCCTATACTGTGTTCTGCATATGAAAGCTCATCTCCAGCATCACCATTCTCTACACCCTGCGGAGCACATAATGACCTGTATGATCCGAAGAATGCGTCTCTGTCACCACAGTATGATGACACTTCTGCGCCGGAAATCCCTAAGAATCTCTCAGTCAGTTTTTTACCGTCTTCTCTTTCACTTTCTTCACTCAGATTTGAAAAGATCTGATGCCTTATCTTGTTGTTTTCGTACAGCGTCCTTGTACCGTACACCGAATAGTCTCCGTCATCAGATGTATTTTTATCTGGAAATTCACAGAACCCGGTAATGGTCAGGTTCCTTGGTCTCTTCGAATGATTCTCCACATTCAGTGCCCAGGCCTCATAGTCAGCACCAATAGGGACATAGTACAGCACCTCTGAATGGATTCCCGAATAAGAAGCATAAATCTTCGTATAACCCAGACCGTGCCGACAGATATTTCTGTAATCCCTGAGTTCTTTTCCTACAGGCTGCCATGAGCATGACCAGAAGTCCCTGTCGTCATCATCCCTGATATAGATATACCTGTCACTGACCACTTCTTCCTTTTCGCCTGTCTTTAAAAATCCCCTGCCACCGGCGTTGTTCGTGATCTCAATTCCGTATTTTTCCGATCCAGGGAAATTCTTCCACGGTGTCGGCGTCTGCGGGTTGGTGATCACATACTCTTTTGCTCTGTCATCAAAATAACCGTATTCCATTTTTTACTCCTTTTATATTTGTATATGTCATTTGTATAGAATAAGCATACATTTTATACTAATAAAGCTTAGTATAAAATGTATGCTTATTCCTATGTATGTTCATCCCTCTGGCAGATTAAAATTCTTAAAGTCTACCATATCTCCAAGAGATGCCGTGAAGTGTTCTTTTGAATCCAGCGCATGCTTGATCCTTGGTGCAAGCTTTCTGAAATTCTTCTTGTCTGAGGTGAGTCTGAAAAGTCTCGAAGTATTTCTTGCATCCCAGAGCGCATCATGCATCTGTCCCTCAAAATCCATACCGCAGGCTTCTACTGCCTTATCTAAGGAAACTGCCAGCCGCCTGCCTATCGCTTTTGTAAAAATCTTCTGATAGTCAAACCAGTTTGAAAGCATATAGCTAAGCTCCGGTGTTTTTTCTACCTGCTTTAACGCTATCTCATGAGTCAGCTGTCCCTTGTCAGCCCCACTCCAGGCATAGACAGCGTATTCTGCTCCCTCGCACCATTCGAGAAATTCTCCCAGGACCTTCTCGAAGTCATCTGCATCTTTTACAGTATCGGCTGTGATTCCTGTCATAGCCTCAACCGTTTCCTGTATCTCCTCTGAATACCTAGGCTTCACATAGCTCTGGAACTGATCTACTTCTTTTAGTTTATCATCGAGCATAACGGCACCGAATTCTATGATCTCATGCCTTGCTATACTCCATTCATCAGGATGCTCTTTGTGATCGACCGGCTGCATCTCAAAATCCACAAAGACATACCTTTTTTCTTTAATTTCTTCCATCAGGAACCGTGTTTCTGACTTTCCACGCTCCGCCTGTATCTGCCGAACCATACAGCCTGTGGATCCCAGCCGTGGAAAGCACACTGTGTCGAGCAGAACCTTGGTGCCTGCATGGATTCTGAAAGCATTCTGTCATAGTCTACCTGAGCGACCTGAAACGGGCGCCCGCATCCCTGACATATGAGAGTAACAGTATTCATATGAAGCGCTCCTTTTCCCTTTCTTTTGTACTTAGTTTAACACAAACTTCATTCTTTAGAAAGTCCTCTTAAATGGTTTATCAGCTGCTGTGCCGAACGGCCTGACATTCCATTGTGCCTTAACTCCCAGATATTTGCTTCTTTTTCAAGCTCCTCATCACTCATAGGAATCTGGCTTCTGTGTGCCAGTTCTTTCACTATCGTAAAGAACTCCTTCTGATTCGGCTTTGAGTAGTTTATCTGACAACCGAAACGATTCACAAGTGAAAGCTTTTCTTCCACAGTATCGCTCCTGTGAATTCCTGCGCTGCTTTCCATATCATCCCTGTCGGCCCAGTCTTCTTTTATCAGATGGCGTCTGTTACTTGTCGCGTAGATAAGCACATTATCCGGTCTGGTCTCTACTCCGCCCTCGATCACAGCCTTCAGGTATTTGTACTCTATCTCGAAATTTTCAAATGACAGATCATCCATATATATGATAAAGCGGTAATTGCGGTTCTTTATCATGGATATAACTGTGCTTATATCCTTCATCTGATGCTTGTAGATCTCTATCATCCTAAGTCCCCTGTCATAGTATTCGTTTACTATGGCCTTTATACTCGTGGACTTTCCTGTTCCTGAATCGCCATATAAAAGGCAGTTGTTTGCGCCGCGTCCCTCTACGAAAGCCTCTGTGTTTTCTACCAGCTGCTTTTTCTGTTCCTCATATCCTACCAGGTCTGATAAATGAACCACTTCCATGTTATTGATCGGGTGGAAAACCACCTTGTCATCAGTGTCAGAGATCCTGAATGCTTTGTTCAGTCCGAACATTCCGACTCCGTATGCCTTATAGAAATCAGTCATCAGGTCAAAAAATTCGTTCTCGTCTTTGGCAGCTGCAAGCTTTTCACTTAACGCTCTTACCTTTGCCGATACAGCGTGGTTATACATCAGATCTTTTTTTACGACAGCCTTATAATGCGTGAGCACCGTGAATACATTTATTCCCAGTGCCTTCTCTATCGGCCCGAAATCAAAATGAAACAGGTTCATCGCTGCCCTGAAGTCGTTTTTCGCAAATTCATTTACTGAGCCATCATTAGCGCCTACCTTCTCACAGGTGATCGAGAATGGATTCTCGTCTGTGATAAGGAGGAATGTCAGGTAGTTCTGCCACAGGTTCCCGTCGAAACCGTAATCCGTAGCAAGTGCCAGAAGTCTGTGAACCTGCTCATATATCTCTCTTGTAAGCTGTGCGTCTGAAGCATTTCCCTCGTCAAACTGTCTGAAGATGTCTCCAAGTCTGTAGAGAATACTGTCCTCCGGGATATTACCGTATGATATGAATTTTGCGATTTCTCTATACATCTGCCTTCACCTTTCCTGCTTCTCTGATCCCGCGATGCAGGAACAGATTTAATACCATAAAAGCTACCACCATAAGAAAAATATTTTTAACGGAGGCTCCGAAGAGTCCTGCATTCAAGAAGCCGGCATCCCAGCATACCTGCATCACAAATGGATATATGAATGCCAGAAGACACATCTTGATGAATTCCTGGCTTCTTATGACTCCTGTTTTTTTAATGATGACAGACAGAGCCCCACCTATCACCGCAGTCCAGGCGATCCGTCCTCCAACTGACATGGCCGACTGGGTTATCAGATGCCACATGAAAACTCCTGGTCTCTTATCTGAAAAATATCCTGACAGTGACATGTCACACACTTCATAGAAGGCATATCCGGCTCCGAAGCAGCTTCCATAAAAAATCCCCTGAAGCATCGTCACATTAGCTCCCGTCTTTTTTATGTGATTTAGAACTATAGCAAGCAGAGCAAGCATCGAAACTGCCTCCTCTATAAGAGACTGCAGAAATACATGAATGGCGCTCTGTCCCGCAAATATCCCATTCGTAGCCCAGGTAAAAAACAGTGACAGCAGAGCCCCCAGACCGCAGAGCAGGATGGTATCTCTCCACGGTTCTTTCTTTTCATATATCTCCATCAGCTCATCAAAAAATAAAATGACCGCTGCCGGTGCAAGTCCGGCCCCCAGGACCATCTCAAACGGCACTGCTCCAGCTTCACCTGTCATAATGAACCAGTACCCTGTAAGTAGGAATACGATAAACAGCCACCCGTATACTTTCGTGTACTTCCACGGCTTCTGTATATTTCGGAAAAGGTCTGTTACACAGTTCCCTTCGCCTACTTCTGCACCAGAAAATTCACGCGTCTTGTCGTTTGCATCATTTGCTGCATCAGCAACCCGGCGTGCTTTTTCTCTTATCGCTTTATATGGAGCTTCTTCTCTTTCGAGATCCCTCTGGGCTTTCTTTAGTTCCTCTCTTTCCTTAACTGTCCTTTTATTTTCCGCTTCTGCAGCTGCCTCCCGTTCTCTGAACCTCAGTTCATCCAGAACATATGATGACTTCTGCTGATTTTTTGACAGGAGCTGATCAGCTGCCAGCTCAGGAGAGCGGTCTATCAGAGCCAGAAAATCCTCCGACACCGGAAACAGTCCGTATAATTTTTTTCCTGTAAAAATGCATGTATCCGGAACCTGCTTACCTGTGAAGTATCCTATCAGTCTTGCTATAAATCGCTTTCCATAATCTGTCTTCAGAAGACTGTCATTTTTTTGAAGAAGGAGTACTGCTCTTATCTGCTCTCTGTCTCTTAGATCTATTCTCTCTGATAGGTGTCCGATCACACTCAGATCGTGGATCAGCTCTTCTCTGTCTGTCATATCTGCTCCAAATCCGTTTTTCTTTATCTCAATCTATTTAATTATACCGCAACTGCCGTCTCTTTGTACAGTTGAAAAATTCCCGTTTCTGTTGTAATCTATTCAGTACCGTTTTTAGATGATGGAGGTTATCATGTCAGGATCGAGTACCTTTTTTGCTGCTATAGACAGAATGAAATACATCGAGAGATGGGCACTTATGCATTCAGCCCGAAGCGAATCCCTAAGTGAACATTCTCTTGAAGTCGCAGTCATAGCTCATGCTCTGTGTATCATAGGTAATACCCGCTATGGCAAACATCTGAATGCCGAAAAAGCCGCGCTCATCGGCATCTATCATGATGCTTCCGAAATAATCACAGGGGACATGCCTACACCGGTAAAATACGCCAACGAGGATTTAAAAACTGCCTATAAATCCATGGAACACAAGGCTGAGCTTACACTCCTGGGTAAGCTTCCCAAAGATCTAAGAGAATCTTTTCGCGATATAGTCTGTGAAGAAGCTCCCGTTGGAAGTGATTCCGATGAGATCTACATGCGTCACCTTGTAAAAGCAGCCGATAAGCTGTCCGCCTTTATCAAATGCATTGAAGAAGAAAAAGCAGGAAACGGTGAATTTAAAACTGCAAAGATTTCTACTGGTGCAAAAATAAATTCACTATGTGATGAACTTCCCGAGCTTAAAGACTTCATCAGTGAGTTTCTGCCGTCTTATGGCAGAACTCTTGATGAACTGATCTAGTCTTCAGAACGGATCAGTTTCTCCTGTTTTTATCCACTGCATGAACTTATCTCCACATTCATAGTCTTCATTTCCATCTGTAAACATATCCATCGATACTCCTCTTGTCTTCAGATACTCCTCGAATTCCATGAATTTCTCTGATCTCTTCTTCATAGCCTTGTTCCAGTAAGCTGCCGACATGGCGTTTTTCTGACTGTTTGTTTTTTCTTCTATTATCTCCTTTGCTTTTACTACTCTGTCTCCCTTTTCTTTTGATCCATCTATAACCATCTGTGGCTCATCATAATGTTCCCTTATACAGGAGATTATCCAGCCTGTGTAATTAGTCAGAGGGCCTGTCTGTCTGTCGGCCATGTCTACAGCACGCAGAACTTCTTTCTCATCGTGAAGTGCTTCTTTCAGAAATACTCTGATATCGGCCTCTGATAACCCGTTATGCCCTACCAGGGCCTCCATCTGCCCAGACAGATTTGTCAGTGTCATCTCCTCATACTGGTTGTTTGTTTCTTCAACCTGTTTTTTCTTTGCGCTTATCGCTTCCCTTACCTTTTCTCCCGGGTTATTCCATCTGATTATGAACTTTACTGCTACTATTTTTCCACCACGTCCGGCAGCAACCGGATCATAGTCGAACTTTACGTCACACTGTTCCGCCAGTTCTTTTTTTGCGCGTTCTAGTACTCTTCGTCTGAAGTCCCCCCACTCATTAAATGACTTCTCGTTCGCGATCTCAACTATCTTATCCCAGCTCGCTCCATTCTGTTTGGCTCGTTTTACTCTCGCTTCGTCCATATTTACTACGCCGATCATGCATTTGAGCTCTGAAAGACCATACTCTTTTACGTAGTAATCGTCCATGTCCCCTTTCTTCAGATGCCATGCTTCTGACTTTATCAGCTCGTATATACGAAATGAATAATCGCACTTAAACCTTAAGACGTTAGCCAGGGAATAGCTGGTATAATTACCTTTTATGTTAATAATATATGGAGCTATAACTTTATTAAAAGTAACTGTAAAGACTCCATTTTCATACCTGGCATTTGTGATCATCGCCAGTACTTCGAAGTTACCCTTATCGTCTTCTATGACCATCTGATGGCCCGTCATTGTCTTGGCCGTGCTTATAAGTTTTTTATAGATATTTGTATCTGACTGCCGGCCAAGAAGTTTTCTTATCTCTGACGGGTAAAGTGTCGCTACCGGTGTATCTCCTTCCATCGATAGTCTCGACAATGCTATCGATGTCAGCTTATTTTCCAAAAGCGATGCCTTATATTTGGCTGTGATTATCTCACGCCCTTTATAGACTCTCTGCTGGTCTGCTTCCTGTGGCAGCTTCATGCTCCGGTCTTCACCTGTTTTATTTATCTCTTCTGCTTTTTTTTCACGCATAGAATTCCTCTGGTCTCTCCCTGATCTGATCAGTAGTTTTGGCCATTATCTAAAGCTTTTGATGGCACATCCTACTTACACATGCTATATTTAATACTATTTCTCTTTAGATGTCAAGTACTTTCTGCCATTACTTGATTCTTTTTCATGGCATAAATTACTTGTCTTTATTCTTTAGGTTAAATTTAATTCTGGCTATTTTTACTTCTTTTTTATTCTCAGTGTCATTTTGATGGCATATTATACTGTTTCGCTGGCATTTTTTACTTATGTCATGGCATCAGATACCTTACTTATGGCAATAACTACTTTTTTGATGGCCATTTTTACTTTTTATTATCCTGCAAATCTTGTTTCTTCTTATATTTAAGTCATTCATGCCAGAATTTACCTTCTCTGATGCCATGATTTTTTTATCCTGTAAGTATTTTACGCCAGTTCTTAATTGTCTTATCGCCATAGTTTACTGTTTTATACGCCACTACTTCAGGTAATTTATGCCAGAAAAAACTCCCGGATGTCGTTATTTTCCGGGAGTTTCAGCTATTTCTAAATAAACAATAATTTGTTGATGTACAGTCTTTTTGTTATTATTTCTTTAAATTCTGGCCTATTTTACTTATCAGACCATTTTCTCTAATATCTGGTTTATAAGCTCGTTTTCACTGATCTCATACTTCGCTGCTTCATTCTGAAGGTTTTTTAATGCCAGATCTGATAAAAGAAAGCCTTTTCTATGGCTTCTTGTCTTTTTTCTGGTTGGTGTGATATATAGTAATCCATTGTTGACCGGTTCATCAACTTCATTTCCGGCCTCTTTTAAGTAGTTGATGCCAGGATTTTTTGAAGTCGTTTCTGCCATGATTTTATCAGAGGCCTGATTTTTTGCAGTTTTCGGCTGGTCATTAGTTTTTGCCAGACTTTCCGGCTTTTTTATGGCAGATTTTACTTCCTTCTCACTTTTGATGTTTGTTTCAACTGCATTATTCTTGGCTTTTTCCTCTTTTTCTTCCTCTTTTTTTATTGATTCGAAGATGTTACCAGATCGTGTATTTGTATTCTTCATTTATTTACCTCTTCTAACAGTTCTTTTATCAGGTTGGCATAATCTATAGCTGCGTTGCAGTTTGGATATTCGTCAAATAGTCTGACCTGTCTCGACTGGGCTTCCTTTATCTGCTGGCAGGTCCTGATTGCTGTTTTAAATACCTTAAAGCCCTGTTCTTTTCCTATTTCAGGAAGCTGGTCATGGACAACGGAATCCAGTGCTGTTCTCTTATCATATACTGTAAGCAGCACTCCGTATATCTCTAGTTGCGGATTTACATCTCTGGCATCGTTTATATTGGACATGATCTGTGCCAATCCATCGATCGCAAACTTCTCCGCCTTTAGTGGAATGATAACTCCACTAGACGCAACTAATGCACTGGTCATATAAAATCCTATATTTGGAGGTGTATCTATGATAGTAAAATCATATCTGTCTTCTATAGTCTTTAATGCTTTTCTTAATAAAGAATAATTCTTTATATGAGCAGCAAATTCACCTTCGATCCCGGCAAGATTATTGTCTCCTGATACTATGTCTCCACTGTCTGTTGTCTGTATGGCTTCCTCAAGTGAGCATTCTTCGTGCAGGAAATCATATAGTGTAGCGGTATCCTCCTGTATGGCTCTGTATGTACTTGAGGTATTGCATTGTGGATCCATATCTATCATCAGTACTTTGTATCCGCATTCCTGCAGACCATTTGCCAGACAGAGAGCTGTTGTGGTCTTTGCTACTCCACCCTTCTGGTTTGCTATAGCTATCGTTATCATTTATTCTGCTTCGCCTCCTGATTGTTTTGTATTACTTATCATCATCTGTATTTGATCATGTATGTTATATCATATCAGACTGTTCAATATTATATGTGGTTTTAAATCATATGTCAATTAGCGTTCTCATATGATAATTGTATAAACATACTTATTTGCTTGTGTATTTATGTTATTATATATATTTACTTTTTTATTAGTTATTGTATTTATATTTATGTACACAATCTAATTTATTTATCATATTTTATTTTACATTAACCTTATCATACTTTATTAGTTGTTTTACATGTTGTCTTATTTTTCATCTAATTATTCATTGTATTCCTAGTATAATTTTTATTAGTTTTTGTCATCTACTTTATTATAGTATTTGACATAATATTAAAATTTATATTCATCTTTTTAGTAGAATATAAATACTTACACATATCTATATACATAGTTAACATCATAATCTATAACTAACATAAATACTTCGTTACAGACAAAATAATATACATACACTAAATTGATGTCTATAACTACAAAATATACGTAATATAAGTCTATGTAGTTATCAACGTATAACACATAAGCATGATTTACGTCAAATGCATTATTAGCATTAAATACTATAATAGATTTTGACGATGATGTCAAATATGATAACGATGCAAACATTGCCATAGTAGTCTAATACAACAATAGAATATAATATTAGCATGTAATGTTATAATTCATATACAATAAAATGGTACACATATATTAGACTTTAGTGATATATAACTATGTAACAATGTATACTAATAATGTATTAGTATAATAATACTAACACTATATGAAATTGAACAATAAAAATGAAACCACAATATATAGAAATCCATATCCAAGAGAGCAGTAGAACGACCGACAGAACTCCGACTCTTGTCTGTTTTTCTAAAAGTGGTACAATAGCAGGGCAGTAGTAAATCATATAAGGATGAATGAAAAATGACCGAACAGGAAAAGAAAAACTTCACAGACACTCTGGAGAAAACCAGAGAACTTTTTAAAGAGGATAAACTGGATGAAGCCCAGAAGACCATATCAGCACTCATAGATACTTTTACAGATGATCATCCTGTGAAAGAAGATGATGAATGTCTCTATTTTGATTTCAAGACAGCAATAGAAGAGAGCATATACAGAAATGAAGAAAAGCCACAGAAGAAACTGAGATTGGCAGAGGTTCCGGTATCGAATGTATATCTGATCAGTGGAAGCATCGCTATGGAACAGGAGGATTACGCGACTGCCCTTGAGCGACTGGAAGAAGCCATGGACTGGAATCCTGTAAATCCGGATATAGCATTCGAATATGCCGAGGTAGTAAAGAGAATGGGATCTTTGGACCAGTTCCTGGAACTGACGAAAAGGATTTTTCCACATATCTATCTTGGAAAACAGCTGGCACACGCATATAGAAATGTCGCATATTATTATGAAAAGAAAAATCAGACAAAGAAAGCTATCGAATCATTTTTCTACTCATTAGTATATGAAGATAGTGATGCGGTAAAACACGAGCTTGACGTGATCGGGAAGAATCTGACGAAGGAAGAGAAGACTATCAATATGTCAGAGTTCCCAAATGTATGTAAAAACGACGGGATACCATTCGGACCGGATAAGACAGTGGTACAGCTAGCTTATGTCACAGCACAGTATTTTGAGAAGGAGAGTGATCCTATGAGATCATTTTACTTCTATAATATAGCTTATGAGCTGACAAAGGATCCGAAGGTTAAAGAAAAAGTAGACGAGCAGAGAAAAAAGATGGAAGAGGCAAAGACTAAATGAGTTCAAGGACGTTTGACTTCAGTGATACATCTGAAGAAAAAGTTGCAACGCAAAAGGGCCTTGCGGGAAAAGAAGCATTTTCATTCGACACATACGAACAGAATTCGACGACAGCAGATGAAAAACATCCACTTCTTATAATAGAAGATAAAGCACAGACACTGGTGCATCATGTCAGCGGCAGGTTTTACCGCTTTGATGAAAAAATGAGCTTCGAATACGGCAGATCATCAGATCAGCTATACGCTGCGATTAACGGGATAGATTCGAGATTTGTAAAGCTGATATATTGGCTGGCTGATAATCATACAGATGTCAGGCTTTCAGGACACATAGTAGGAGACAACTACTGTGTTTATAAGATAAGAGCAGTAGATGCGGCCGGTCTCAGGAGACTGACTTCTGAGGATGGATTTTTACAGAACGTGATCCAAAGGCTTCTGGCATCGAAGCCTCCAAAGGAAGAAAAGCACGATGATGAAGCCATAGAAGAAAAGTCGGTTGCCGAAAAGATCCGGATGAGTGATGTGACCGGAATGGAGAATTTTCTTAAGGTAGCATCATCAGTCCTTCCGGAGAATATAGCTGTCTGGGCAAAGCGGAACCTGATGATGGCGAGATCACAGAGCATAAGCCCTGATGAGAGACGCCATGCGATGAGAGCGCTCTCAATGATGCTTAATATCCACTGGCAGGATGCATATTTTCCTGCAATCGACCCAAATGCTGCAAGAAAAGTGTTAGATGAGAACCTTTACGGTATGGATAAAGTAAAACAGCGCATCATCGAGACAATCATACAAATAAACAGGACACATACACTTCCGGCATACGGACTTCTTTTATGTGGCCCTGCCGGAGTGGGAAAGTCACAGATAGCCTATGCAGTTGCTAAAATCCTGAAATTGCCGTGGACAGCTCTCGATATGAGCACGATAAATGACGCAGAAGCACTTACAGGAAGTCCGAGAGTCTATTCAAACGCAAAGCCAGGCAAAATAATGGAAGCTTTTTCAGAAGCCGGGTCATCAAATCTGGTCTTTATCATAAATGAGCTGGATAAGGCTGATGCAGGAAAGAGCGGAATGAGTCCTGCGGACGCGCTTCTTACTTTACTTGATAACCTTGGATTCACTGATAATTATGTGGAGTGTACGATTCCGACGAACGGAGTTTATCCGATAGCTACGGCGAACGATAAGTCAAAGATATCAGATCCCCTGATGACCAGATTCGCAGTTATCGACATAGACGACTACACAGCAGATGAAAAACAGATGATATTCGAACGTTTTTCCCTGCCGAAAGTACTTAAAAGGATGCAGATACGACCGGAAGAGTGTGTGATAACAGATTCTGGCAGCAGAAAAGTAGTTGATATATATAAAGACCAGCCGGGAGTAAGAGATCTCGAGCAGGCTGCAGAGCACTTGGCAGCGCATGCTCTGTATCTGATTGAGACGACTCATGTATCAACTGTTAAATATGACGCAAAAGATGTAGAGAAAGTTCTATTAGATGAATAAAATTCAATAGTGTATTGAGATAAATGCATCTAAAAGTGTTGACTCTAGTATGATACAAGGGTTTAAAGTATACACAACAGCAAACGAAAAGGCAAAGGCGCCGGTACCTCGAAAGAGGTCCGGTGCTTTTTTGCTCTCATTTTTACAAGACCTGACCTGAGGACTTACTTATAATATTGACACCTCAGGCGGGAAGGAGGTCAGATGGATACAAAGATCGATTTTCTATATCTGAGTGAGCCTGACATGGTAAAGGCGGGAGTCAAAGACATGTCAGCATGCATCGAATCAATGGAAGATATGCTAAAGCTCCTGAAAGCGGGAGACTATATGATGGGAGGAGAAAATCATAATTCACATGGATGCATGGTTACCTTCCCGGATGACCCGAAATTCCCGGGGATGCCAAAGAACACACAGGACCGCAGGTTCATGGCAATGCCAGCTTATCTAGGCGGGAAATACCAGATGGCAGGAGTCAAATGGTACGGCTCCAATGTAGAGAATAAAGAAAAAGGTCTTCCGAGATCAATCCTTATGATGGTCTTAAATGATAAGGATACCGGAGCACCGCTTGCTTTTATGTCGGCAAACCTCCTGTCAGCATACAGGACCGGCGGAATACCAGGAGTCGGAGCCAAGTATCTGGCGAGAAAAGATTCAGAAACGGCAGCGATCATAGGACCCGGAGTTATGGGAAAGACATCGCTTGCAGCGTTTGCAGTGACCTGTCCGAAGCTTCACCGGGTAAATATCAAAGGAAGAGGCCGTAAGTCGATCGATTCCTTTATAGAATTTGTAAAGAAAGAGTATCCTCAGTTCGATGAGATAAATGTATGCGAGACAGATGAAGAGGCCATTAGAGGAGCAGATGTCATAGCATTTACGACTACAGCGATGACTGATGATGATCCGAAGATCGTAGAGACGTATCCTTATATAAGCGGTGACTGGGTAAAGCCAGGGGCATTCATTTCAATGCCGTCTGCAGCCAGATTTGATGATGATTATCTGAGCAAATGCAGATTTGTCGTAGATAACTACAAACTCTATGAAGCATGGGCAAATGAATATCCATATCCGACATACCCGAAGATGGGTATCATCGGATGTAAATTTACTGATCTCGTCCATGAAGGAAAAAATAAGCTCTCCGATATCACAGAGATCACTGATATAATCGAAGGTAAGGCACCTGGGAGAAAATCAGACGATGAGGTGATCGTCTATTCAGTCGGCGGAATGCCCGTCGAGGATGTGGCCTGGGGCTGCTCAGTCTACAGGAGAGCATTAAAAGAAGGAATCGGAGTTAAGCTGAATCTCTGGGATAAGCCGGAGATGGCATAACTGAATAAGAAGGCACAACGGCGTGCGTATAAGTATTCGTATTTATATACTAATACTTATACGCATATTTTATTATAATAATATATGCAAATGGAGGAAAACAAAATGGCTGGACTCAGTAAGATCGAAGTAATCTGTGATATGTCAAAATTCGCAGCTATAAAGAAAGAATTATCAGAGCTCAAGGTCGGAGGAATGACCTTCACGCAGGTCTTAGGCTGCGGGGTAGAAAAGGGAACCAAAGAGTACGAGGTAGATGAAAACTACGAGATGGAGCTTCTCCCGAAGATCCAGGTGTCGGTCGTAGTTGACACAGAAAGAGTAAAGAAGATCACCGATGAGCTTCTAAAGACACTCTATACCGGACACATCGGTGATGGAAAAATCTTTGTCTACAGCCTTGATAACGTGATCCGGGTAAGAACCGGAGACGAAGGAACTGACGCACTATGACCGAAAGCCTCGAGATGAGAACAAGCGAAGCGAAGTTCTAATCCGAAGCGAGGTCGTTCTTTGAGATTAGCGAGAACGAGTCAGTAGACGAAGTTCAAGCTTAACGAAAAGAAATTCCTTAATTTAAAAGGAAGAAAATTTATGGAAGAAAAAAAACTAGGACTTAGAAATGTCATATCGGTTTCGGTCGGGCTTGTTATAGCGACGAGCACCTTAGTCCAGTTAGGACAGGGTGCCGGACAGGCGGGAGTCATTTTCATACCGGCGATGATCATAGCGTGCCTTTTTAATATGATCACTATGGCGACACTGGCGGAACTGAATGCGATAATGCCGAATGTGACCGGAGGACTTGCACAGTACACGTTGGCAGGGATAGGACCTATACCTACTATAGTTCTTATGGTAGGAGGCTACATGGTATCGAATATTTTATCCTGTGGAGTTGAAGCCTCGATCTTCGCATATGCGATGGGGTCAGTGCTGGGGCTTCCGATACCTAATTATTTCTGGGTAGTGATCGCATCAGTTATCATCCTTATCGCAAACCTCCGTGGAGTAGATATGTTTGCAAAGATCCAGGATCTCGTAAGCTACCTGATGCTCGGCTCGATGCTTGTCATGGGAATCCTCGGAGCCCTGAAGCTCGGCACTGGAAAAATAGTCAGTCAGCCTATGGTAGTAGGACATCAGACACCGCTTTCTATCATATCTCTAACAGCTATAGCATTCTGGCTCTTCATCGGAGCTGAATACGCTATCCCGATTTCAAAGGATGTAAAAAACGCGAAGAGGAATGTACCGCTTGGAATGTTCATGGGGCTTGGCATTATCTGTATAGTCCAGATAATCATGATCTTCGGCTTCCATAATTACACTTCATGGGACGACCTGATGAATTCGGCAGCACCTCACCTGCTGTATGGCGAATCACTTTACGGAAAAGCAGGTCAGATATGGATGTGCATCGTATCGGGACTTGCGGTAGTCAGTACGCAGAACTCGACAGTGCAGGGGCTTTCGGAAATTTTTGCAGGAATGAGCCACACGAACCTGATGCCGCAGTTCTTCGGAAAGATGAATAAGAATAAAGTGCCGTATATCGGCTGCTGGATTATCACCATCGGAATCCTGATCTGTGCATGGATCTCGCAGAATTCATCAGACAGGATCAGCTTCCTGATCCAGGTTGGCTCGGTATTCTGGATGGCATCATACGCCACAGCAAATATAGATCTCCTGGTATTCAGGTACAGGCTTCCGAAGGCACCGAGAAACTTCAAGGTACCGCTTGGACCAATCCTTCCGTGTATCAGCATTGCCGGAATCATTTTTATGATAGCGAATATCTCGACTGATCCGGTAGAGAGAAA
>JAQXXU010000113.1 GCA_029226225.1 Lachnospiraceae bacterium
CCGTCGGGATGTACAATAGAATGTTTTTATCATATATACTTAATGATTGAGGTGTAAGATGAGAAAATCAGTTCAGCCTGAGTACTATCAGGCAACAGTTACCTGCAACTGCGGAAATACATTCGTTACAGGTTCTACAAAGCAGTCTATCCACGTCGAGATCTGCTCAAAGTGTCATCCGTTCTATACAGGTCAGCAGAAGGCTAACAAAGCCCGTGGCCGTATCGAGAAGTTCAATAAGAAGTACGGAATCGACAACAAATAAGACATACAGTAAGCCGGAGTTCGAAAGAGCCCCGGCTTTCTTAAACTTTAAGCTGCGAGGAGGGCTTTAATGGCATACAGTGGAATCGGCGGGCAGGCCGTGATGGAGGGAGTCGAGATGCTAAACGGCACCAGGGGTGCTGTGGCTGTAAGGCTTCCCGACGGAAGCATACATACAGACACCATGGACATAGATCCGGAGCCTGGGTGGGTCAAGCACTTTCCTATAGTAAGGGGAGTCTATTCGTTTTTTCACTCACTGATACTAGGCATATCCTCACTATATAAATCGGCCTCCTACTTCGAGGACGAGGATGAGAAAAAAGAGGCAGAAATAAATCCTGCAAAGGAAAAGGCCGAGATGGGATTTTCGCTCGTGATCTCATTTGTTCTGGCACTTGCTATCTTTCTCTATCTGCCGATGTTCCTGTCGGGATTTGTGGATTACTTTACCTCGGCCAAATGGGTAGCGATATTATTTGAGGGAATACTCAGGATAGTTATATTTCTTCTGTACATCTATTTCATCTCACTTACTCCCGATATAAAACGGACCTTTATGTACCACGGAGCCGAGCACAAGTGCATCAACTGCGTGGAGCATGATCTGCCACTCACTGTGGAAAATGTCAGGAAGTCGAGCCGATATCACAAGCGCTGTGGAACGAGCTTTATATTTATAGTGTTTATCATAAGCGTTGTGCTTTTTATGTTCATCCGCACGGATAATACAGCGTTAAAGCTCCTTCTGAGACTTCTTCTGATGCCGGTCATAGCAGGGATTTCCTATGAGTTCTTAAGACTCGGCGGACGGTATGATAATGCGCTTGTAAATGCGCTTTCACAGCCGGGGCTCTGGGTACAGCGTCTGACGACGAAAGAACCGGACGACTCGATGATAGAAGTAGGAATAGCCTCGGTCCGCGCAGTCTTCGACCCTGAGAAATTCATAAAGGATCATGAGTTGCAGCAGTGAAATGACATACCAGGAAATAATAAAAAAAATCACAGATGAATTAAAAACTGCCGGAGTGCCTGACCCGGAAACCGACGCGAGATTTTTTCTCGAGGAAGCTGCTGGGACAGACTACAGTCATCTGCTGATGCAGCTGCGCGATGAAGTACCGGATGAAGTCAGTGCATCCTTAGAAAAATACATCGAAGCCAGAAAACATCGCATTCCGCTTCAGCAGATACTTGGCTTCACCGAATTCATGGGGCTTAAGTTCTACGTGAATGAGCACGTCCTATGTCCGCGCCAGGACACAGAAGTTCTGATAGAGCAGATACTTAAAAACGACATCGGCGGAAGCCGTGTTCTTGATCTATGCACAGGAAGCGGCTGTATAGCTGTAAGCCTTGCAAAGCTTGGCGGCGCAGATGTCACAGCAACGGACATATCAGAAGAAGCGCTCACAGTCGCCGCCAGAAACGCGCAGGAAAATGAAGTGGATGTGCACTTTTTCAGGGGTGACCTCTATGATGCGCTTCCTTCTGACGAGAAGTATGATATAATCGTCTCAAATCCGCCATACATCCGGACCCAGGTGATCGACACTTTGGCACCGGAAGTACGCGACCACGAGCCACGCATCGCCCTCGATGGAGACGCCGACGGCCTGGCCTTTTATCGCCGGATAATAAATGACGCTGGCACATATCTGAATGAGGGCGGCCGCCTGTATTTCGAGATAGGATTTGACCAGGGCAAAGCAGTATCAGAACTATTAAGGAATAATGCATATGAAGATATTCATGTTATCAAAGATTATAGTCACAATGACAGGGTTGTAGCGGCTAAGAGACGAGCTGTCGTGGCACAAGTGATGACAAATGACACTTGATCAGTTATCTCATGCTATAGTTACGCTGACAAAGTTGTAGCGGTTGAGAGACGAGCTGTCGTGGCACAAGCAGTTACTCGATACGAGCTGTCGTGGCACAAGCAGTTCCTCGAGACGCGCTCTCGCTCCGTATGGAACGCAGCGGACGCATAAGCGGCTTAAAGAACAGCCGCTAAGCGCCGGCGTTCCATAAGGGTCTCTCGGAACTCTTGTACCACTCCAGCTCTATGATAAACCCCTGCTATTGGTTCTGCTGATAGTAGACCTTGTGGACAGGCTATACATATTGTAGCGAAAAAATGATTGGCAGGTAACTGAGTGAGGAGGACGGTATACGAGTCGCGAAAGACCCTTATGAGACGTCGGCACTTGGCGGCCGTATTTCAGGCCGCCTATGTGACCGCTACGTCTCATACGGAGCGAGAGCGTGTCTTGAGCGACTGCGTATACCGGCTGACTCACGGAATAACTGCATGTGTCAGCCGTGGCTCATGACACTTGAGCGACTGCGTATACCGGCCGACTCACGGAATAACTGCATGTGTCAGCCGTGGCTCACGACTTATAGACTTGTAACTTTACCTCAAGGAGACCATATATGTTTGATAACTTAGAAAACGTCCGTATGCACTACGACGAACTCATGCACCAGATATCGGAGCCCGAGATCGCATCCGACGGAGCCCGATTTCAGAGGTTGATGAAAGAGATAAATTCGATAAAGCCCTTAGTCGACACCTATACCGAATACAAAAAGGCAGAGGCAGACAAAGATGACGCGATTTCAGTACTCGAAGAAGAAAAGGACGAAGAACTCCGTGAACTCGCAAAGGAGGAGCAGTCAGATGCCGAAGAGCGGATATCAGACCTATCGGAGAAGCTCAAGATTCTGCTTCTTCCAAAGGACCCGAATGATGATAAAGACGTTATCATGGAGATAAGAGCCGGAGCGGGCGGAGACGAAGCAGCGCTCTTTGCATCAGATCTGTACAGGATGTACACGCATTTTGCAGAGTCCAGAGGCTGGCACACGGAGATCATCGAATGCGAAGAGACCGGGATCGGCGGCATGAAGCAGGTGAATTTTTCAGTGAGCGGACAGGGAGCCTACTCTATACTTAAGTATGAGTCAGGAGTCCACAGGGTCCAGAGAGTTCCGGTCACAGAGTCAGGCGGCAGGATACACACCTCGACAGCGACGGTCGCAGTAATGCCTGAAGCAGAGGATGTGGACATCGAGATAAATGAGAAGGATATAAGAATCGATGTAATGCGCGCGTCAGGAAACGGCGGACAGTGTGTAAACACTACAGATTCGGCAGTCAGACTAACGCATTATCCGACAGGGATAGTCATCTATTCGCAGACAGAGAAGTCACAGCTTCAGAATAAAAATAAGGCCTTTGCCCTTCTCCGCGCAAAGCTCTATGACTTAAAGCTTCAGGAGCAGCAGGCGAAGGAAAAGGACGAGAGACTTTCGCAGATAGGCACAGGAGACCGTTCAGAGAAGATCAGGACTTATAACTTTCCACAGGGCAGGGTCACAGACCACAGGATAGGTCTTACCATTTACAGGCTCGATGATGTGATGAACGGAGACCTGACAGAGATACTCGATGCGCTCATAGCGGCAGACCAGAGCAAGAAATTAGCTAAGTTAAACGAGGCAGGCTGATATGTTAAAAGATAAATGCATTGTAATAGGAGTTACCGGTTCTATCGCAGCATACAAGGCAGCTGAGATAACCAGCTGGGCAAAAAAGCAGCATGCGGATGTGAACGTGATCATGACAAAAAACGCCCAGTATTTTATCAATCCGATCACCTTTGAGACTCTTGCAGGAACGAAGTGTCTTACAGATACTTTTGACAGGAACTTCCAGTACAACGTCGAGCACGTGGAACTGGCGAAAAGAGCCGACCTTTTTGTAGTGGCGCCTGCATCGGCAGACTTTATAGCAAAGGCAGCTAATGGTATAGCAGATGATATGCTGACGACCACTTTTCTGGCAGCTACCTGCAAAAAGCTCATCTTCCCGGCGATGAATACGAGAATGTATGAAAATCCTATCACTCAGGATAATATCGCAAAACTGCGTCACTACGGCATCGAAGTCATAGAGCCGGGAGCCGGTTACTTAGCCTGCGGAGATACCGGCAAAGGAAAGCTTCTGCCTGTAGAGGACATAGAGGAGCATATACTTCTGCATGCTGCCTATGACCATGATCTCGCGGGAAAGAAAGTATTGGTAAGCGCTGGTCCTACACAGGAAGACATAGATCCGGTGCGCTTTATCACAAATCATTCGACCGGACGCATGGGATATGCTGTTGCAAAAAATGCCGTAAGGCGAGGCGCAGAAGTAACGCTTGTCAGCGGGCCGGTAGCACTTAAAGAGCCAATCGGAGTAAAGACCATTCAGGTAAAGAGCGCCCAGCAGATGTTTGATCAGATCACGGCGATAAGCGATGAGCAGGATATCATCGTGATGACGGCTGCAGTGGCTGATATGAAGCCCGAGACCGTGGCTGATGAGAAGATACATAAGGTTACGATGCCAGACGCTATAAAGCTTACTTCGAATCCAGATATTTTATCTTTCCTTGGGGCACAGAGAAGGGAAGACCAGAAGATAGTGGGATTTTCGATGGAGACCGAAAATCTCGTAGAAAACTCAAGGCTTAAGCTCAAGAAAAAGCATTGTGACATGATTGTCGCAAATTGCCTCAGGGACAAAGGGGCTGGCTTCGGCACAGAGACAAATGTCGTGACGCTTATTACCAAAGATAAAGCGGAAGAGCTACCGATCATGTCAAAGGATGAAGTTGCTGAAAAAATATTTGATTTTATTGAAAAAGATTGTTAAAATCTTTTATCTTTGGTATAATACCTACTTGGGCTGAGCATGATACTGGAAAAGGAGACTAAATGAGCGTAGCGATTCTTACAGATACGAACAGCGGCATTACACCGAAAGAAGCAGAACAGAACGGGTTTTATTCTATTCCTACTCCTTTCTACATAAATGACAAGCTTTATTATGAGAGCGTTGACTTAGATCATCAGAAGTTCTACGAGCTTCAGGAAGCAGACGCTGAGATCCATACCTCAATGCCGCTTGTCGGAGACGTCTTAGACGAGTGGAACAAGCTCTTAAAAGACTACGACGAGATAGTCTATATCCCTCTCTCATCGGGGCTTTCATCATCGTGCGAGACGGCACAGATGCTTTCTGAAGACGATGACTATGATGGAAAGGTCTTTGTCGTAAATAACCGCAGGATATCTGTTACGATGAAGCTTTCAGTTTATGAGGCCAAGGCTCTGGCTGATCAGGGAAAGAGCGGAGCTGAGATAAAGGAGTATCTGGAAAAGACAGCTTCAGATTCATCTATCTATATTACCTTAAATACGCTTAAGTATTTAAAGAAGGGCGGACGTATCACACCGGCAGCCGCCACAATCGGATCACTTCTCCATATAAAGCCGATCCTTACTATCCAGGGAGACAAGCTCGATAAATTCGCTACTGCCCGCACTATGAAGCAGGCAAAGCAGATGATGCTTGATGCGATAAAGAAGGATACCGAGGAGAGATTTAAAGACCCTGACGGCAGCGGATGTGTGATGTCTATCGCGCACACGAATAACCGTGAAGAGGCTGAGAAGTTCAAAGAAGAACTTTTAGCTATATATCCTGACAGACAGGTCATAGTAGACGAGCTTTCACTTGTCATCGCCTGCCACGTCGGACCGGGAACTCTCGCAGTCACTACATCGAAGAGTTTCTTAAAGGAGATATAATTCGCCATAGGCGTTTTATATAGTGCCGTAATACTTGCGGATCCCGTCTTTTACAACGGAGAAGGCCTGGCACGATCATATATTTTTACAGGAGGTACATATGGTTAAGGCAGTTGTAGGAGCAAACTGGGGTGACGAGGGCAAAGGTAAGATCACTGACACCCTCGCAAATGAAGCAGACATCGTTATCCGTTTCCAGGGCGGAGCAAACGCAGGACACACCATCGTAAATGAATATGGTAAGTTCGCGCTTCATCTGCTTCCATCGGGAGTCTTCCATCAGAACATCACGAATGTGATCGGCAACGGTGTGGCTTTCGATATCGACAAATTTTTAAATGAATTAGGTGATATCGAATCAAAGGGTGTACCTGCACCAAATATCATCGTAAGTGACAGGGTGCAGGTGCTGATGCCTTATCACATCCAGTTCGATACACTTGAGGAAGCAAGACTTGCAGGCAAGTCATTCGGATCTACGAAGTCAGGTATCGCTCCGTTCTATTCAGACAAGTACGCGAAGATCGGATGGCAGATAAACGAATTCTATCAGGATGATGATGCTCTTATGGAAAAAATAGATCACATCGCTGATATAAAGGACGCACTTTTAGTAAATCTTTACCACACAGACCCTATCGACAGAAAGGGACTTCTCGAGTGGATAAAGGAGAGAAGAGACAAAATAAAGCCATATCTCGCAGATGTGCCGAAGTTTTTGGAGGGTGCATTAAAAGAAGGAAAGACGGTGCTTCTTGAGGGACAGCTCGGAACGATGAAGGATCCTGATTTCGGGATCTATCCTATGGTCACTTCATCATCTCCTATCGCAGGATTCGGGGCTATAGGAGCAGGAATCCCTCCATATGAGATAAAGCAGATAGTCGTAGTATCAAAGGCATATTCATCAGCAGTAGGAGCTGGTGAGTTCGTCTCAGAGATTTTTGGAGATGAGGCAGAGCTTTTAAGAAATCACGGCGGAGACGGCGGTGAGTACGGAGCTACTACAGGAAGACCGAGAAGAGTAGGCTGGTACGACTGCGTAGCCAGCAAGTACGGCTGCAGACTTCAGGGAGCTACAGATGTGGCATTTACAGTCCTTGATGACCTGGGTTACCTGGACGAGATTCCTGTATGCGTAGCGTATGAGCTCGATGGAAAGCAGACTACTGACTTCCCTGTGACAAAGGATTTAAAGAGATGCAAGCCTGTATATAAGACTCTCCCAGGCTGGAAGTGTGATATCAGAGGCATCAAAGAGTTCGAGGATCTGCCGCAGCAGGCTCAGGACTATGTGAACTTCATCGAGGAGCAGATCGGGTATCCTATCACGATGGTAAGTAACGGACCTTCACGTGATGATATCATCTACAGAGTAAGTCCACTTAACAGATGATTTTCATATAATCATCACAAAATATGCTTATAAAGGGCACAGCTTTTAAGTACCATAAAAGCTGTGCCTTTATACGTGTTTTAGAAAGGATTTTATGCTTAAAGTAGAACATCTGACAAAAAAATACGGTAAGCGGACGGTGGTTAACGACCTGAGCTTTACCGCAGACAAGGGAGAGATACTTGGACTTCTCGGACCGAATGGAGCCGGAAAGTCGACCACTATGAATATGCTGACTGGCTACCTGGCTCCGGACAGGGGAACTATAGTATTAGATGATAAGGATCTGACGAATCCAAAGAACCGCAAGAAAGTTCTGATAGGATATATGCCTGAAGTTCCACCACTCTATAATGACATGACAGTAAGGGAGTACCTGCTGTTCGCCGCAGAGCTTAAAGGGATAAAGCACTCTGAGAGAAAGGCAAAAGTAGCGTCTCTTATGGAGGAGACTGCGGTAACTGATGTAAAAGACCGCCTGATAAAGAATCTGTCAAAGGGCTACAGACAGAGAGTAGGTTTTGCCTGTGCCATAATCGGTGATCCGGAGCTTATCATCTTAGATGAGCCTACAGCAGGGCTTGACCCGAGACAGATAGTCGCTATGAGGGAGCTGATCCTTTCGCTGAAGAAAGACCATCTGGTGATCCTGAGTTCACATATCCTCTCTGAGATAGAGGAAGTCTGCGACCATGTGCTTATTATTTCAAAAGGAAAACTCGTACTTTCAGATAATACAGAGCATCTCTTAGAAGAGCATGACGAGTCACTCGAGGACGTATTCCTTGAGCTGACTGCTGACGAGCAGGAAGAAAGTAAAGAAGAGCCTGACCCGGTTTCATCGAGATTTGAGGACGAAGAGGGTTCTGAAGAAGAAGCAGAAGATGAAAATATCGATGAGCTGACAGACGACTCTGATGAAGAAGAAAGATCAGATGATACAGACGACGATGATTATGACGATGATTATGACGACGATGACGAGGAGGATGACGAATGAAGGCGGTATTTAAAAGAGAATTCTTATCATTCTTCAGAGGAATAACCGGATGGCTCTTCCTCGGAATAAATCTCGTGATATACGGACTCTACTTCACGGTCTATAACCTGATGCAGGGGATTCCAAGCGTAGCTTACGCGATAAACGGGATGTCATTTATTTTTCTTATAACTGTACCTGTTCTTACGATGCGTGTATTCGCAGCAGAACGCAGGGACAAGGTCGATCAGCTGACGATGACGTCTCCTGTCAGTGTGGGCAGCATAGTAGTCGGCAAATTCATAGCACTTGCCTGCTGTTTTGCTATAGTTGTCGTATTTATAGCGGCATCACCGCTTATACTGAAGCTCTATGGGACTGTTTCATTAAAGGAAAACTATACGGCAGTCCTGGGTCTTCTGCTCTATGGACTTACACTTCTTGCGATAGGACTTTTCGCATCGGCACTGACATCGAATGTGATCGTGAGCGCGGTCATCTCATTCATACTGATATTCGCGGGATACATCTCGTCATCGGTAGTAAGCGCTCTTTCACTCAGTGGAATTCTTGCAAAAATACTCGGATGGTATGACTTCATCACACCGCTTTCGGATTTTCTGTCGGGAAGTCTATCACTTAAGAATGTAGTCTACTATCTATCAGTCATCATGCTCTGCCTGGTGCTTACGACCCAGATCATACTCAAGAGACGCTACACTATATCGAGAAAGAGACTTACGGTATCGACCTTCTCTCTAGTTACGATAGTGGCAGTTCTTGCGGTGGCAGTCGGTGGAAACTTCGCGATGACAAAGGTACCTGACAAGTACTCGGTCTATGATATGACAAAGAAAAAATTCTACACCTTATCTGATAAATCCGAGGATATTTTGTCAAAGCTCGATAAGGATGTGACTATCTACTGTCTGGCAAAGAAATCATCCCTGACCTATGACTATGAGATAACACTGAAGAAGACCTTAGACCAGTATGCCGCCCATTCGAAGCACATCACGGTAAAGTATGTCGACACTTCAAAAAATCCGACATTCTCGTCAAAGTACACAGACGAAGACTTATCAAGCGGAAGCCTTATCGTGGTAAGCGGAGACAGAAGCAGGACAATAGATACTTCAGATCTCTATGAGACACAGGTAGATTATTCTACGTATTCTCAGCAGGTGACAGGCTACGACATCGAAGGCCAGGTCACAAGCGCGATAAACTATCTGAGTGCCGATGATCTCGAAAAAATCTACGTCCTTACTGGACATGATGAACCGTCTCTTTCTTCGACATTTACGAAGACTCTGACGAAGCTCAATGCACAGACAGAGGAACTTAATTTCCTGAAGAAAGATAAGGTTCCGGATGACGCTTCGGCCGTTATCATCTTCGGACCGCAGTCTGATCTGTCAGCTGATGATGTAGAAAAACTCAACACCTATGTCAGCGGAGGCGGCAGAGTATTTGTCGCTGTCGATGTGTTAAAGAACAGCGGCCTTAAGAACCTGAATGCTTTTCTAAAAGATAATGGGATCCAGACGACGACAGGTGCCGTAGCAGAGACAGACACGGATAACTATTATAAGAGTCCGTATTTCCTGCTTCCGACTGTAAAAGACACCAAAGCCACGACCGATGTCACCGGCTCACTTCAGGTGTTCATGCCTATCTCTGTCGGACTTAAGAAGGTAAAGACAGATGGACTTAAGTTCATAAATCTGATGGTCACCAGTGATAAGGCGATAGCAAAGAACTCTCTTAAGGATTCGGATTCGGTGCAGAGTGCGCTTTCCGATACCGATGAAGTGAAGAAGGAATCAGGTGATGAACAGGGACAGTTCTCACTTGGCCTTATCTCAAAGAATAAGAGAAATGGAATGGTAGCGGCCTTCGGTTCCTGCTATGCATTTACAGACCAGATGAATGAGCAGATATCGGGAAGAAATGCGACACTGTTCTCTAATGTATTTTCTTACCTGCTTCCATCGCAGAAAGGAACCTCAGTAAGCATTCCTTCGAAGTCGATAGACGCAAGCACGCTGGCTATAAACGCCACAGGGATCCGCGTTTTCGGACTCCTGACAGGTATTTTCCTGCCGCTTGCGCTGATCATCTATGGAATAGCAGTATGCATTGTAAGGAAGAGAAGATGAGTAAAGTAACAGCTATAGTCCTTGCTGCTGGAAAAGGCAGCAGGATGAAAAGCGATACACCAAAACAGTTCCTTAAAGTAAATGGAAAGCCACTGATAGCTTATAGCCTTGCGGCCTTTGAAAAAAGTCAGGTAAGCGAGATCGTCCTCGTGACAGGAGAAGACGGAATAGATATATGCTCACAGATAGTCAGGTCATATCATATATCTAAATGCTCCTCTATAGTAACAGGAGGAACGGTAAGAGCCTTATCAGTGTATAATGGGATAAAAGCGGCGACCGGAGATTTTGTGCTGATCCACGATGGTGCAAGGCCGCTTGTCTCACAGAGACTTATTGCCGATACGATAGAAGCCGTTAAAAAATATCCGGCAGTGGTTCCGGTGCTCCCGGTAAAAGATACGATAAGACAGATACAGCCAGACGGCAGTTTAAACGATGCTTTTGACCGTTCGACACTTTTCGGAATGCAGACGCCTCAGGCATTTTCACGGGACAGGATACTTAGTGCATATCAGGATCTTATGGATGCTGACTGCGATTTTTCACAGATAACAGATGATGTGATGATAATGGAAAAAGCCTTCGGGATCCATGCACAACCTGTCACCGGCGAAGAAATAAATAAAAAAATAACCACGCCCGAAGATATGGCGTGGCTTGGATCACTTCTCTGAATTGTTCTTAGTAGCTTCATCGAACTCTGAGTTGTCCGGTTTCGCGATCTTTACAAAGATACGGATGACCCAGAGGACTACAGGTATCACGACCGTAGCTGCTACTGATGCTTTAAAAAGTGTCATCGTGTGTGGATCATCTATAGCCGCGAAGACTAAGGTAAGCACATACATAAATACAAGT
The DNA here is from genome assembly GCA_029226225.1 of Lachnospiraceae bacterium. GTDB lineage: Bacteria > Bacillota > Clostridia > Lachnospirales > Lachnospiraceae > Weimeria. Next base: position 11,312 of record JAQXXU010000113.1, read on the forward strand.
AAAACTATAGCGATCATTCCAAAAATCTGTTTTAATTTCTGCATAAATAAACACCTCGACTGATATATTAGAGAAAAACACGAGTCTTGTCAATAGACGTCTTTTGTGATAAAGTAGGGGAGTTGTCAAATAAAAGGAGGTAACACGTAATGGCATTACTAGACGAATGGAAGGCAGTAGCCTATGACAATAAACAGGACAGATATCATCTCGAGAAATTCTGGGATGATTATTTCAAGAAGGAAAAGGGCGTATACGAGATCCTTCTGAAAGATCCTGAAAAAGTATATAAGGGAACTGTTCACGAGCTTGCTGAGAACTTCGGTCTTACAGACCTGGAGATGGCAGGATTTCTCGATGGTATCCAGGAAAGCCTGAAGGAAGAAAATCCGATAGATACCATGGAAAGAGACACTGAGGTACAGCTCGGATACGATCTGGAGAAGCTCTACAGGAACATGGTAGACGCCAGAGCTGACTGGCTCTATAATCTTCCTGAGTGGAATAACATCTACTCGAAAGAGCAGCAGAAAGAACTCCTTCTCTCACAGAGAAAGTCTCATACTATCCATGTGAAAAAAATCGGCCGCAACGATCCGTGTCCTTGCGGTTCAGGAAAGAAATACAAGTTCTGCCACGGAAGAAAAGGCGCAGAGCCTCTTCCTGGTTATGAACAATAAGCTGAAAAGGGGGTTAGTCCCCCTTTTTGTATTATCGGCAGTTTTTGCATTGAATGCCTGTGGCAGGTCCGGGAAGTTACCGACTGAAAACGAAGCGGTGAAGCAGACAGCAAGTGCTGATGCTTCTACTGGAAAAGCAGAAAAAAATACTGATCCGAAGGAGGAAATCCTATCTGAAGCTTCTGATGATTTTTTTGCAGGGCAGGATGACAGGGAGGGGTTCCTCGACTGGTTCAGTGATACATACGGAGCCGAAACGCTTCAGTCAATGGTAAATAACGGTGTCCTGGATGATCCTGAAGTCTGGAAAAACTGCACGGGCCGTACGATAAAAACTCTTTTCTGGGACTACCATACTTCACAGAATGATTCTTTTTCAAAAGAAAATAAGGTAAAGGAAATCGAGACCAAAGACTCGGATAAGGCTGACTTCCTGTTCAGCGGAGACCTGACCCTTGCAGAGAATACCGCGACTACTGTTCTGATGGATAAAAATCCGAATTCGCTTTCACAGTGTTTCGACCAGGGACTGATGGATACGATGCGGGACGCGGATTTTTTTACGATAAATAACGAATTCTGCTACGCTTCAGCTTCTACTGGGAACAAGCTCCCCGGAAAAGCATTCTGCTTCAGGGCAGATCCGAAGAGGGCAAAGCTTCTGACAAGGATAGGCGTCGATCTGGTGTCTCTCGCAAACAACCATGTCTATGATTTCGGGAAAGATGCGTTTCTTTCTACTCTAAGCACCTTAAAGAAGAACGAAGTGCCTTACATAGGAGCCGGAAAGAACTTAAATGACGCGAAAAAAGCGTACTATGTGATAGCAAATGGCAGGACTACTGCCATTATCGCCGGGACACAGATAGAGCGAAGCACCAACTACACACGGGCTGCGACAGCTGATTCGCCAGGAGTGTTAAAGTGCCTGGACCCGAAAGAATACGTCGACGCGATAAAGACTGCTGAAAAAAATGCCGACGATGTCATAGCTATCTGCCACTGGGGAACAGAAGGCACACATTATTACGGCGGTGACCAGACAGCACTCGCGAAGAAATTCATAAAAGCAGGTGCGGATGCTGTGATCGGCGGACACACCCATACACTTCAGGCAGTAGAGTACATAGATAAGGTACCTGTATTCTACAGTCTAGGTAATTTTTACTTTTCATCGACGATGAATATGCCGCGTGCCTATGACACTGGTCTTGCGCGGATCACTATAGACAGTGACGGGAAGCTCACTGAAAAGTTCATTCCGTGTCATTTTTCTGGCGGAAAGACATCAAAGCTTAAGAAGAATTCTTCCGGGTATAGACAGATCATAAATGACATGAACTCATGGTCGTCTACAGCTGTCATCGAAAAAAACGGGGTGATAAAACGAAAATAGTGTGTTATAATCATTAGCGTTTGTAGATAAGAGAATTTGATTTTTATATGGAGGCATTACTCATGGCAAAGAAACCATACGTACTTCTTATAATGGATGGCTTCGGTTTAAATGATAACCCGAAGGCAAATGCAGTCGCACAGGCAAACACTCCTGTACTTGACGGATTAGTAAAGCAGTATCCTTTTGTAAAAGGCGCAGCAAGCGGACTTGCAGTCGGACTTCCTGACGGTCAGATGGGAAACTCCGAGGTAGGACACATGAATATGGGCGCTGGCCGTATAGTATACCAGGAGCTGACCCGTATCACGAAGTCCATCGAAGACGGTGATTTTTTCAAGAATGAGGAGCTTCTTCAGGCATTCGATAACGCAAAAAAGAATGGAAAGAAAGTACACCTCTGGGGACTTCTCTCAGACGGCGGAGTTCATTCTCACAACACTCATCTCTACGCTCTTCTTGAGATGGCAAAGCGCGAGGGCGTAAAGGATGTGTATGTACACTGCTTCCTCGATGGCCGTGACACTTCACCTACAGCTGGTAAGGAATATATCAAAGAGCTCGAGGATAAAATGAAGGAGATCGGTGTAGGACAGATCGCTACTATAAGCGGACGCTACTATGCCATGGACCGTGATAACAGATGGGATCGTATCGAGAAGGCTTACAGAGCCTTAACTCTCGGTGAGGGAAATGAAGCCGCTTCTGCTGCAGAGGCTATCGAAGCTTCATACGCTGCTGATAAGACAGATGAGTTCGTTATCCCATGCGTTATCAAAGAGAACGGAAAGCCTGTTGCTACAGTGGAAGACGGCGACAGCGTTATCTTCTTCAACTTCCGTCCTGACAGAGCACGTGAGATGACCCGTGTATTCTGCGCCGATGAGTTCGACGGATTTGACAGAGGCGAGAGAGTAAAGACAGACTATGTATGCTTCGTAGAGTACGATGATACTATCCCGAATACGAAGATCGCCTTTAAGAAAGAGGAGCTTCATAATACTTTCGGTCAGTACTTAGCTGATCACGGTATGACTCAGGCCCGTATCGCCGAGACTGAGAAGTATGCTCATGTAACCTTCTTCTTCAACGGCGGTGTTGAGGAGCCGAATAAGGGTGAGGACAGGATCCTCGTAAAGAGCCCAAAGGTAGCTACATACGACTTACAGCCTGAGATGAGCGCTCCTGAAGTCTGTGACAAGCTCTGCACTGCTATAAGAAGCGGTGAGTATGACGTCATAATCATAAACTTCGCAAATCCGGACATGGTTGGACATACCGGAGTTCTTTCGGCTGCTATAAAGGCTGTAGAGACTGTAGATACCTGCGTAGGCAAAGCAGTGGAAGCACTTAAGGAGATGGACGGCCTTATGTTCATCTGCGCTGACCATGGAAACTGCGAGCAGGAGATCAACTACGAGACAGGAGAACCGCTTACAAGCCATACTACAAATCCTGTTCCGTTTATCCTCGTAAACGCAGATCCTAAGTACGGTCTCCGTGAGGGCGGAAAGCTCTGTGACATCGTTCCTACTCTTATAGAGCTCATGGGAATGGAGAAGCCTAAAGAAATGACAGGACAGTCACTGCTTATAGAGAAATAATTTTTGAAAAAAGGCAGGCTCACGAGAGTGGGTCTGCTTTTTATAAAAGTATGAGGTGCACTTTTTTTATTTAAGAAAGGAAAAAAGATGAAAGAGTACAAGCCGGTAAAAGAA
>JAQXXU010000114.1 GCA_029226225.1 Lachnospiraceae bacterium
CTGTAGTGGAAAGTCCCATTCCAAGTCCGTTCATGGCAGATGTCGTGACTGCAAGAGTCGGGCAGATACCCAGTACGAGGACGAATATAGGATTTTCCTTTACGATACCATTATAAAGTCTTTCCTTCGGGCTATCCATCAGTCCTCACCTCCTGCTATACTCTTGTAATACTCAAAGCCGGCATCGACACCATTCGTGATGGCACGTGATGTGATAGTAGCACCGCTTATAGCCTGGATCTCATTATCCTTTGGCGTACTCTTGGTCACAGTGTATTTGCCGACTGCAATACCTTTGAACTGGTTCATGAACGAAGGCTCTGTGGACTTCATTCCAAGTCCCGGAGTATCTGAGATATCAGTTATCTTATAGCCGTTCATTTTGCCATCGTTTGTAACACCCATTGAAAAAGTAGCGTTTCCACCGTAACTCTTCGTCACGACTGTGATGACATAGCCTAATGACTTTCCGCTCTTGTCATCAGCTTCGACACAGGCTGTGATCGAGATATTATCATAGCCGGCTTTTTTTACAAGGGCTGTAGCCTTATCAGAATCAAAGTCCTTGTAAGGTGTGAATGAATCAGCCTTCTCAAAAACTGCCTTGTAAGCGTCATTTGTAGCCTTGGCTGCTGCTGCTTCTCTAGGGTTTAAAGTGATCTGGTAGACCAGACCTAAAAGGAGACCTGAGACTAAGGTAATGACCGTAAGCCTCATAGCGTCTCTGACGATCGATTTCTTATCACTCATGCTTTAGCCTCCTTTTCTTTCTTTGCCTTCTTTATACCAAAAGCTCTAGGGATAGTAGCTTTCTCGATAAGAGGTACGAAAAGGTTCGAGAAGATGATAGCGTATGAAACTCCCTCTGCCGATGAACCGAAGAATCTGAAGATCCCGGTCATGACTCCTAAGAGGATTCCATAGATGATCTGTCCTGTCGGAGTGATCGGGCTGGTGACATAATCGGTAGCCATGAAAAATGCTCCGAGCATAAGTCCGCCGCCTGCTAACTCTCCTACGAGGAAGTTCATATCGAAACCGTGTCCACCAAAGATGATAGTAAAAATGGCGAAAGTCAGGATATAGGTTCCAGGGATTCTAAAAGTAATGACTCCCATCAGGATCAAGAAGATAGCTCCTATGACTATGGCGATCATAGAAGTCTCACCGATGGTTCCAGGGATATTTCCAAGGATCATGCGCATCGTATCGACTGTCTTTCCAGCCTTTAATGAAGCGAGCGGTGTAGCTCCTCCGAAGGTATCTGTAAATCCAGGATAGTCAGAGAAGTCTGTCATAAGTCCAGCAAATGATATAAGCAGGAAGCATCTGGCTCCGAGTGCCGGGTTCATAAAGTTCTGTCCCAAGCCTCCGAACAGCTCTTTTACGATAATGATGGCAAAGGCGCCGCCCAGGATGCCAAGCCAGATAGGTGCTGAGCTCGGAAGGTTTAAAGCTAACAGAAGTCCGGTAACTACTGCTGAGAGATCACGAGTAGTATTTTTCTTGTGGACTATGCGGCAGTAGATGTACTCTGATAATACACTCGCTGCTACCGTGGTCACGATGATAAGCAGTGCCTTTATGCCGAAGTTAAATACTCCGAAAATGGTAGCTGGCATCAGCGCTATGATCACGTATGCCATGATACGCTGCGTATCATCTTTTGCCCTCACATGAGGTGAGGAAGTTACATTAAGCATTTTCTTTTCTTCCAATTTACTCACCTCACTTCTTGTCCTTTGCTGCCGCAGCAGCTTTCTTCTTATCTGCTAAGACCTGTTTCTTCATGGTCTTTATGTACTGGGCTAACGGACGTCTGGCAGGGCAGCCGTAACTGCAGCTTCCACACTCGACGCACTCAAGTCCGTACCACTTCTCGAATAGCTCCTTCTCACCGTGCTTTGAGTAATCGGCCAGTCTCGATGGAACAAGTCCTTCAGGGCAGGCCTCTACACAGCGTCCACAGTTGATGCATGCTGTTTCTTCGTATTCACTGGCAGCATCTTCTGTAAGACATAGAAGAGCCGAGGTCGTCTTCGTAGTAGGAACGTCGAGACCGTACATGGCAAATCCCATCATAGGTCCGCCGCTTATGAGCTTCTTCGCGTCGTGGATAAGTCCGCCTGCTGCGTCCAGGAGTTCCTGATAGCTCGTTCCTATACAGATGCGGAAATTCCTCGGTTCACAGACTGCGTCGCCTGTGACTGTAAATACCCTGTTCATGACTGGGATTCCGAACTTTACAGCATCGTAGATGGCCATCAGCGTAGCGACATTATCTACTATGCAGCCTGCATCAGCAGGGAGCATTTTGGAATTGATGTCTCTGCCCGTGACTGCATGGATCAGCTGACGCTCACCGCCCTGTGGATACTTCGTAAGAAGCGGCTGTACTGAAAGTTTCTCGTCGTCTTTTATAAGCTCGCCGATTTTTTCGATGCAGTCAGGCTTGTTATTCTCGATGGCGAAGACACCCTTGGCGTTTGGAAACAGCTGGAGAACTATCTTCATGCCTCCGATCAGCTTCTCCGGCTCCTCTATCATCTCACGGTAATCGCTGGTCAGGTAAGGCTCACACTCTGCGCAGTTCGCGATGATATAGTCTATCTGATCCGGGTTCTTTGGTGAAAGCTTTACATGAGTCGGGAATCCAGCGCCGCCCATACCTACTACTCCGGCATCCTGGATTTTCTTGATGATCTCGTCTTTTTTCAGCTTTGTGACATCCTTCGTTTCTTCAAATCCGACTTCCATGAAGTTCCCATCGCTTTCTATGACGATGGAATCCACCATGTCACCGGTAGCGGTACGCCTTTTCTCGATGGCTGTAACAGTTCCGGAAACTGAAGAATAGACCGGTGATGATACGAAGCCACCTGCCTCTGCAATCTTCTGACCGCGGAGAACCGTGTCTCCCTTTGCTACCAGAGGCTTTGCAGGCGCTCCGATATGCTGTGATACCGGAAATACCAGCTCGCCCTGGGGAAGGAGTTCCTTGATTGGTTTGGACTTTGAAAGTTCTTTGCCTTCAAAGGGATGGACTCCGCCTTTAAATGTTCTAAGGCTCATTCAATTACCCCACTTTCTTCTTTATTTTGGTCTGATTTTCATAAAGAAAACCTTTCATACAAAAGTATTATATCACTTTTGCACATAAAAAAAGCACTTCAATCTGATTATTTTGTACAATTTTTCGTACTAGCACAATAAAGTACAAAGAAAGCGCGTCCGAAGACGCGCTGAAATCCCACTTTTTATAAGCAAAAATTATCGCAAAAATCCCGGCCTCATATGAAGCCGGAAATTGTTGTTTAACTTCTGTGACCTTTAAAGAGTGTGCCTACCTTTCGGCCGTCAACAACCGAATAGAGCGCGTCAGGATGAGCACCATTCGTGACTATCGTGCTGATTCCCTGGGCTGTGGCGAGACGGGCTGCTTCGAGCTTCGTGCGCATTCCGCCGGTTCCACGCCTGCTGCCGGCTCCTCCGGCGAGTTCGAAAGTCTCGTCCGTGATCTCGTCTATTCTGTCTATCAGCTTCGCGTCAGAATAGAGTCTCGGATCTTTATCGAAGAATCCGTCTATATCTGAAAAGATCACGAGCTTTCCGGCATTGCAAAGAATGGCGACAATGGCTGAAAGCTTATCGTTATCACTGAAAAGATGCTCTTCTGAATCGATCTCAGTATAGCTTACTGAATCGTTCTCATTTACGATAGGGATGATCCCCATCTCAAGGAGAGTGTTTATAGTATTAGAGAGATTTTCTTTCTTCTCTTCGTTCTCTAAGTCATCCGCATTGAAGAGAATCTGCGCCACCTGCTGGTCGTATTCCCCGAAGAACTTATCATACAGGAACATATTCGAGCACTGTCCGACTGCGGCACACGCCTGCTTGTACCTTAGTTCTGTAGGTTTTTCCTTCAGGTGGAGAGCCGAGGCTCCGACTGCTATGGCTCCTGAAGATACTAAGACTATGTCAAATCCCATATTGTGCACGTCGCTTAGTACGAGGGCTAATCTGTCGAACTCCTTCAGGTTTGGGTTTCCTATCTCATTCGTGAGTGTAGAGGTGCCGACTTTTACCACTATCCTTTTTTTATTTACCATGTCAGTTCTTTGATGCCTCCATCAGCTTCTGTTTCAGCTGTCCTTCGAGCTCTGTCAGCTCCTTTTCTGCCTCATGCCTTCTCTGTGTTCCGTTCTTCTGTATCGAGATTACCTCATCGATAGTTGAGATAAGCGAATCATTCGTGTGCTTAAGTGTCTCGATATCTACTATTCCGCGCTCTGATTCCTTAGCCGATTCTGTGACTGCCGTCTTCAGCTTGTCAGCATTTTTCTTAAGGAGCTCGTTTGTCATGTCATTTACTTCACGCTCTGCCTTTGCAGCCTGAGTAGAATGCTCGACTCCCAAGGCAATGACCATCTGATTTTTCCAGAGAGGAATGGTATTTACTATGGTCGACTGGATCTTCTCAGCCATTTCAGTATCGGCTGACTGCACGAGCCTTATCTGCGGCCCGGTCTGAAGAGCTATCGTGCGGCTTAACTCTAAGTCGTAGATCTTCTTATCGAAACGGTTGCATTTATCGGCTAAATCCTTCGCCCTCTGCGCGTCTTCCGGAAGTCCGGAAGCATCAGCCTTTGCCTGCAGTTCCTTCAGATCAGTGTTCCTTACTATCTCGAGCTTCTTTTTTCCGGCAAGGATGTACATGGTGAGCTCTTTGAAGTAATTCAAGTTCAGATCGTACATCTTATCTAACACGTCGATGTCTTTAAGCAGAGTAACCTGGTGCTTCTCGAGCTCTCTCGTGATCGTAGTCACGTTTGTCTCGATAGATGAATACTTTGCCTTCAGGGCATTCACCTTGTTAGCGCTCTTTTTAAAAAGTGCTTTAAGCCCCTTCTCGTTCTCATCGACATCGAAATTCTTAAGCTCTGTGACAAGACCTGTTAGCATCTCTCCGACATCGCCCATATCAGAAGTCCTGACATTATCTATCGTCTTCTGAGAAAAATCAGCGAGTTTTTTCTGAGTAGCTACTCCGTAGTTCATAACCGCGGCGGAGTTCGTGATGTCGATTTTTTCTACGAAAGCATCTACCTGTGCCTGCTCTTCTTGTGTGAGTTTTGCGGCCTCCACCACATCAGCTTCGAGCTGCTTTTCGTCTTCTACTGCCGGAGCCTTTGGAGCTTCAGGCTCGGGTGCTGCGTCAAACTCTAAAGTGATCCCTGTGTCTGTCTTCGTTTCTGCCATTTTTTTACCCTTTCATATCATTGTCTACAAGTCCGTCCTGTTCCATCATGCGCTTCATGACATTTATATCTGAAGAGATGTCCCAGGCATCGTCTGTAAACATCTCATCGAATATCTTCTCACAGGCTGCATTTATCATATCAAGAGAATCTTCTATCTCTTTTTTGATCTGGCTGATATTCTCAGTATCTGGCTGGTTCTCAGCATCGGCATAAGCCTGCACCAGCTTCTTTGTAGTAGGCAGATAATAGTCTAAAAGTCTCCGCAGGCCTGCTGCCTTTTCAGTTTTTTTTCTGACCTCTGAAAAAATCCGCTGTATCAGATTTTCCAGCTTATCAAGCTTTTCAGACATGGCTTCATCTGGTATAACGTCATTTAAGTGATGAAACTCTGCTATGTACTTTTCTCCCTGCTCTATGACATCGCGAGCCTCAGGCGGAAGAGATGCATCGGATTCTTTCTCGGCCTGCTTTGCAGCTCTTTCAGCTGAATGCTTTTTCTCATATTCTACATAGTATCTATAGGCGTTTTCAGAGAGGATAAGGACTGTCTCATCTTCATCTAAGACTGCACCGGGCAGGTATCCGGCATCCATCATGTCCTTTATCTCTCTTACTATCTGTTCTTTAGGCCTTCTGGTCTGAATGCACAACTCATCTATCGTGATGTACTCATCACTTCCGACTATTTTTTTATACTCTTCATAAATGTCATTCAGTTTCAGTTTCTTATTCGTTTTCTGAAGAGATAAGAGCATGCCGATACATACTGCTGCAGTGATCGCCGATCCTATCAGAAAATAAAAGCTGTGCGTAAATGCATTTCCCGTAAATGCCAGAAAACATGCAATAGCAACTAATAGCACAGAAACTTCTAAGGCTTTTCTGTCCTTTAAATCCTTACCGACTTTATTCTTCTTTGTGAAAGCAGTCTGGTATTCCTTATCCGATTTTTTCTTATGTGCTGAATGAGCTTTCTTTTTATATGGATTATCCTCAACTCCATATTCTTCGAATTTTCCAAAGGCAGCATCCTTTACCTGCCTTCCGGCTTTTCTCATCTCATCTGCGGCTTCTCTCTGCATCTCATGCAGCTGCCAGTTTATATCTGAACTCAGATGTGAAAAATCGCCGCTTTTTACAGCGTCATTTACGCTGTTTATCATGTCATTGGCTGCCTGTCCCAGTCTGTCTCCTATACCCATATACTAAATCCCCTGCCTTGTGTCAACTTACTGTATTTTACCTTATGAGACAATAAGCGTCAATCAGAACCCAAGGATTTTATTCACCTGTCCCTCGTTAAATCTGATGGTCTTTTTTCCAGTCGCTTCTATCTCATAGAGAGCGTGAGCTGCTAAGTGCTCTGCCGCCTGCTCTAAGTCACGACAGCCTGGCGCATTGTGGAAATGCTCTATTATCCGGTCTATCGCTGACTCCGTAAGTGAGCACTCTTCAGGCTGCATTCCCAGATGCTTTAATATCTTCGGAAGTGAGTAGTCCCTGAAGATTATCTTTTTCTCCTTTGGCGTGTAGTCAGGTATCTCTATCACTGCAAACCTCGACTGGAGCGGTCCGCTTATCTTCGAGATATCATTTGCCGTAGCTATAGGATAGACTCCGTTCGTAGGGATAGCGCACTCCATGTAGTTATCAGTAAATCCGAGATTATCAAAAAGCGTAAGCAGTGAATCCGCGGAGTTTCCATTCGAGGTATTCGTATCCGCCTTATCGAGCTCGTTTATGACAAATACGACATTTGAAGAACCTGCCTTTACGAAGGCATCCATGATGCGGCCAGTTCTGGCATTTACATAGATCCTCGAGCTTCCTGTCAGGGCGCTCGGGTCTCTGACCGTGCTCATATCAAGTACTGCCCACGGCATTTTAAGGATTTTTGCGACAGCATAAGCTATCTGTGACTTTCCGGTTCCTGCCGGCCCTACAAGCAGCAGGCCATAGAATGGAAGTGTGTGTGTCCTGTTTATCTGAATGATAGTCTCTATGACTCGCTGCTTTACTTCTTCGAGTCCGTAGAGTTCTTCATCGAGGATCCTTCTCGCCTCATGCGGATCTATCGGTTCGAAAAACGAAGTCTTCCACTGAACGCTCATCATAAGTGAGAGTGCGTGCTGTGCATGTCTCTTCTCATCTGCTCCTATAGTATCATCATCTAAAAGCCTTAACGTCGCGTGTGCCCAGTCCCGGATGTTCTCAGGCAGTGTCTCTTCCATGCATCTGACATAGTCGCGCAGGTCTGGTATTCTTGTGATAGAAGCTGATCTATCGGAGTCAGGGTTCTGCGGGACTATCTGGGAAGTGCGAAGCCTCTCTACCATCGACTTTATCAGATTTTCTGATACCGGTTTTAAAGAGTCACTTTCCATCGCCTGTCCAGCACGGATTTTCGTGATCTGAAAACCGAACGGCATGACCTTTCCTGTTATTTTTACAGCATAGTGTGTCTCAGACAGATAGTCGATAAGCCTCTGGTAGCGGACATCCAGGGCTTTTACATCAAGAGAAAAAAGTTTTTCTTCTATTTTGTATTCAAAGGCGTATGCTTCTCCCGTCTTTGAAAATCCACCGGTGATTTTTTTAATTTTCTCCTGTTCAGGAACTGATAGGATCATCAAAGTATCTGTATTATCGACGGCCGGGATGATCACTGGTGCATCATCTTCTGAACTCTCTATGATTTTTTCGTTGGCTTTTACCAGAAGCCCGAGCTTTACATAGCTCGCAAGGACAGTGTCTATGTCGGCGCTGCTGATATTGTCTTGCTTCTCGTCACGCAGCTGTTTCCAGAAATCATAGAGTTCTTTTTTCTGATCTTCATCTATAAAAGCTGCGAAGTCAAGGTGCTTTTCTTTTAATACATCTTCAAATCTAAGGCTTCTCATCACTGTATATCCTCTGTCAGGTCCCTGTCCCTGAACATATCGAAGGTCTTCTTCGGGTCTATCTCTCCCTCTTCTATAAGTGAGAGAAAAATGTCCGCAAGCTCAGGGTCAAACTGCGTTCCTCGTCCTTCTTCTATTTCTTTTACGACATGCTTCATATCAAGTGCTCCACGGTATACCCTGTTTGCTGTCATCGCGTCAAAAGTATCTGCCACTGCTATGATCCTGCCATAGAGAGGGATGGCCGTTCCCGAAAGTCCCATCGGATAGCCATTTCCATCGTATCTCTCATGGTGGTAGAGTGCTCCCTCAGCCACATGATCTACCATAGTAAATCCCTTAAGGAGCTCAGCTCCTGCTGTCGTATGTGTTTTCATGGTCTCATACTCTTCAGGTGTAAGCTTCTCAGGCTTGTTCAGGATGGCATCGGGTATAGCTATTTTTCCTATGTCATGAAGCATGGCCGCCTTCTTTAGGTTTTTCGTCTCATCATCTGAAAAACCATAGGCCCTTGCCAGCTTCGCCGAATAGTAAGCCACTCTGTGGCAGTGCTCTCCGGTGCTTCTGTCCTTTAAGAACAGTGCCTTAGCCATAGCAATGACTGACTCATTTCCCATCGCTATCTGCTGTTTTGCTATAGCGAGTTCTGCCTCAGCCCTTACTGTCTTCTTTCTGAATATCTCATAAGTGATAAAATAGATGATAAGTGCGATTAGCCCTATAGTTTCTGCTACGGTCACTACCAGAAGCCTGTCCGCACCTGTCAGTTTTACCAGAAAATACATTTTCTGACCTCCGCTAAAGATGATAGCACATTAGAGGCAATAAAAAAAGAGCCACACCTGAGTGTGACCCTTGAATATGCTTTTTCTTCAGCCGAATCTTCCTGTGATGTATTCTTCTGTTCTCTTATCAGTAGGATGCGAGAAAATCTGCTCTGTATCGCCGTATTCGATCAGCTCACCCAGCAGGAAAAATGCTGTCTTGTCAGCTATCCTCGCTGCCTGCTGCATATTGTGCGTTACCATGATGATCGTGTATTTTTTCTTTAGTTCCAGCAGAAGGTCCTCGATTTTTGAAGTGGATACAGGATCAAGAGCAGATGTCGACTCATCCAAAAGCAGGACTTCGGGCTTTACGGCTAATGCTCTCGCAATACAGAGCCTCTGCTGCTGTCCGCCGCTCATTCCGAGTGCCGAAGTCTTTAGCCTGTCCTTGCACTCATTCCAGATAGCGGCCTGCTTTAAGGATTTCTCGACTATCTTATCGAGTTCTTTTTTCTTATGGATGCCGAGGATCCTCGGGCCATAGGCGATATTATCGTAGACGCTCATTGGGAACGGGTTCGCTTTCTGGAAGACCATTCCAACGCGGCTCCTTAAGACATTTACGTCCATGTCATTTATGTCCTCGCCTTTAAGCAGGACTTTGCCGTCTATCCTGACGTCTTCGATCAGGTCGTTCATGCGGTTTAAGGTGCGCAGGAAGGTCGATTTGCCGCATCCGGATGGGCCGATCAATGCTGTGATCTGGTTCTCCGGGATTGCAATGTTGATGTTCATCAGGGCGTGGTGCTTGCCGTACCACAGGTTTAAATCTTGGGTTTCTATTATGCTTGTCATAAATAATCCTCTGTCATTGGCGGGGCTGGTCACATACGCAGTCGCTCGCGACTCGCTCTCGCTCCGTATGAGACGCAGCGGACACATAAGGCCGCAAAGAACGCGGCCTAAGTGCCGGCGTCTCATAAGGGTCACTCGCGACTCATATGTACCCAGCCCCTCAGTTTCTCAGCGCTTCAGCTTACGGGCTACAAGCTTCGCTGAAATATTTATCATGAAGGTAATCAGTAAGAGGATCACTGCGATGGCGAAGGCGACGTCGAACTGGCCGCGCTCTTTGGCGTAGAAATAGAGGGATACGGTCAGGGTGGAGCCTGGGTTGCCTGGGGCGATGGCTTTCAGCGGGGTAAGGATCTCGTTGGCAAGACCAGCCGTGTAGAGCAAGGCGGCAGATTCGCCGACGATACGGCCTACCGAAAGAATGATGCCTGTCACTATGCCATCCATCGCGCACGGCAGGACTACTGTGCGTATCATATGCCATCTGCCGCTGCCTAAGGCAAGGGCGCCTTCTCTATAGCTGTCAGGTACTGTCTTTAGGGCTTCCTGGGTGGTCCTTATGATTATCGGCAGAGTCATGACTGCAAGGGTCAGTGCTCCGGCGAGGATGCTTGTCTTCATCTGAAGCGCCTCTACGAAGATCAGCATTCCGGCAAGTCCATAAATGATCGACGGTATGCCGCTTAAGGTCTCTGTCGCAAGCTCTATGGCGCGGACAAATTTTTTATTCGAAGCGTACTCATTTAAGTAAATGGCTGTGCCGACTCCGACCGGGAGCGCAAAGACCAGCGATATCACTACCATGTAGAGCGTATTCAGGATATTCGGAAGGATTCCTATATTGTCTGCCAGAAGAGACGGCTGTGTCGATAGGAGATTCCAGGTCACATACGGTACTCCCCTGTAAAAAATATACCCAAGGATTACCGCTAAAAGCACTGTGGTAAGAGCTGCGCTGAAGTAGATAAATCCTCTTAGGACTGCTCCCTTTGCCCTGCGCTTTGCTGATATTTTTTCTTTGGCTTCGTATACCAGATCTGTCGTTACTGCTATATCACTCATCTGGCTTCTCCTTTCGATGTAAGTTTCCTTAAGGCTGCGTTTATCATGATGATAAAGACGAACAGCACGAGCGCTATAGAGAAAAGCGCCTGTCTCTGAAGTCCCGACGAATAGCTCATCTCACTTGCTACAGCCGTCGTAAGGAAGCGGACACTTTTAAAAATGCCCGGCATATTTGCCACGTTCCCGGCTACCATCATGACTGCCATTGCCTCTCCTATAGCTCGTCCGCATCCCAGGATCACCGAGGTCAGGACTCCGCTCTTTGCTGCCGGAAGCGTCACCTTAAAAATAGTTTCTATGTATGTGGCTCCGAGTGCCAGCGAGCCTTCTTCGTATTCTTTCGGTACTGCCCTAAGAGCTGTCTCAGATTCTGAGATGATCGACGGCAGGACCATTATCGCAAGCACTATAGTCGCTGAAAAAAGATTTGCTCCGTCAGGCAGGTTAAAAAGTCTTCTGACTCCCGGCACGATGACTATCATGCCGAAGAGTCCGTAGACTACTGAAGGTATTCCCGCAAGGAGATCTACTGCTTCACGGACAACAGCAGCAAGAGGAGCAGGCGCCATCTTTGCCAGGAACACCGCGCAGAGGATTCCGACCGGTACACTTACTATCAGTGCCCCGCAGGTGCCATACACCGATGTCAGAATAAACGGCAGGATCCCGAAAGACGGGTGAGCCGCCGTCGAAGCCCACTTAGTACCGAATATGAATCTGAATAATCCGATCTTCGTGATCGCCGGTATTCCTGAGATAACTAAGAATATTGAAATAAAAAGCACGAAGGCTATCGAGAAGAGCCCGAATATCAGAAAGACTGTATGAAAGATATTCTCGACTGTTTTCTGACTTTTGAGTCTGGTTTTAGATAATGTTGCTGTACTGTCCATATAAATCTCCTGGGAAATAGGGGTGGGTACACAGAGGCAGCGAGTGGACCTTAAAAAACGCCGGCGCTTAGCGGCTGTTTTTTACGGAGCGAGAGCGTGCCACGAGCTGACTGCTGTGTAAGCCACCCCATGTGTGAGTGGTTTTACTTAGTGGTAACAGCCCCGGCTTTATTGATGTACTGTCCTGCTTCGTCACCAGTGCAGTAATCGAAGAACGCCTGAGCGGCATCTGAGAGCTTTGTCCCGTCCTTGGTGATCAGGTTAAAGTTACGCTGGATCTTGTAAGAGCCGTCTTTTACAGTGTCTTCTGACGGAGCCACTCCGTCGACTTTTATGGCGCGGACTGAATCTGTCAGGTCTGCGAGTGAAGCGTATCCGATGGCATTCGGGTTTCCGGCTACGGTCTGCATCACATCGCCTGTGGAAGTAAGTTCCTGAGCGTATTTACATTTGTCCTTTGTATCTGTGATCGTTTCGAATCCGTCACGGGTTCCGGA